>NZ_KI912266.1:4559040-4573814 GCF_000235425.2 Pseudofrankia saprophytica | reverse complement strand
GCGCGGTGGGGCGGTGCCCCGGCGGGCCGGGCGGCCGCGGCCCGGCTGGTCCAGGTTCTTCATCCGGTCGAGCACCGCGTCCGCGGTCGGTTCGAGCATCGTGTCCACGATCCGGCCGTCCGCGAGGAAGATCACCTCATCGGCGTAGGAGGCGGCCTTCGGGTCGTGGGTGACCATCACCACCGTCTGCCCGAGCTCACGGACCGAGTCGCGCAGGAACGACAGGACCTCGGCGCCGGAGGCGCTGTCCAGGTTGCCGGTCGGCTCGTCGCCGAAGATGATGTCCGGCCGGGTGACCAGCGCCCGCGCGCAGGCGACCCGCTGCTGCTGGCCGCCGGACAGCTCGGTCGGCTTGTGGTTCAGCCGGGGCGCCAGGCCCACGGCGTCGACGACCAGCTGCATCCACTTCTTGTCCGGCCGGCGCCCGGCGATGTCGAGGGGCAGCGTGATGTTCTCCGCCGCGGTCAGCGTCGGCAGCAGGTTGAACTGCTGGAAGATGAAGCCGATGCGGTCGCGGCGCAGCTGGGTCAGCTGCCGGTCCGACAGGCGCGAGAGCTCCACGTCGCCGATGAACACCCGGCCGCCGCTGACCGTGTCGAGGCCGGCCAGGCAGTGCATCAGCGTCGACTTGCCCGAACCGGACGGCCCCATGATCGCCGTGAACCGGCCCCGGGGGAAGTCCAGGTCGATGCCGCGCAGCGCGGTGACCTCGGTGTCCCCGGAGCCGTAGACCTTCGTCAGCCGCTCCGCCCGGGCGGCCAGGCGCGGCCCACCCGAACGGCCCGCCGCGTTGTCGGCGGCCCGTCCGCGCACTGGGCTCATCGGTCTTCCTTTCGCGCGCCCTGGAGTTCGATGGCCGGCGCCGACCCGGCAGGGACCCCGGCCGGGCCGGGAGCGCCGCCGCGCCGCCAGGGTGTCGGACGCCTAGCTCGCCCGTTTGGTTGACCGGCCACCGGTTGGCCGGCCGTCGTCTGGCCGGTGGCCGCGTGGCGGGTCGGGGGTGTCCCGGTCACCCTCGGCCGCGGGCTGGCCACCAAGGCCGGCCCGGCCGGGGACGAACGATCGCAGACACGCCGCACCTACGCATCGTGCCTGATTCCCCTGGGCCGGCGGCGCCCGCCCGGCCCTGGCGACCGCTACCCTTCCGCCTCGCAGACGGCCGGGGCGGTGTCGTCGACCAGCGGAGCCTGGGGCAGCGGTGGCGGCGTTCCGCCGAACGCCGGGCAGCGGGACTGGTGGTCACACCAGCCGCACAGCTTGCTCGGCGTCGCCCGCCAGTCGCCGGTGCGGTGCGCCCGCGCGATCGCCGCCCACAGCGCCTGCACCCGCCGCTCGGTCGCCAGCAGGTCGTCGACGTCCGGGGTGACCCGCAGCCAGGTCCGGTCCCCCAGGTAGTACAGCCGCAGCTCCCTGGGCACCACACCCCGCGTCCGCCACAGCAGCAGCGCGTAGAAGCGCATCTGGAACAGCGCCGTGTTCTCGAACGCCGGGCCGGGGGAGCGCCCCGTCTTGTAGTCGACGACCCGCAGCGCCAGGCCGTCCGGCGTCGGCGCCTCGTCGAGCCGGTCGACGTAGCCGCGCAGCCGCAGCCCCGAGTCCAGCACGTGCTCCACGTAGAGCTCCCGCGCGGCCGGGGCGAGCCGGCGCGGGTCCTCCAGCGCGAAGTAGCCGGCGAGCAGCTCGCGCGCGGACGCCAGCCACGCGGTGAGCTCGTCCTCGTCCGCGAACATCGCCGCGACCTGCGGCTCGCGGGCCCGCAGGTCCGCCCACGCCCCCGGCAGCAGCTCGTCGGCCGCCGCCGGGGTACGCCCGGCGGCCGGCAGGTCGAACAGCCGCTCCAGGACGGTGTGCACCATCGTCCCCCGCGTCGCCGCCTGGCTCGGCGGCTCGGGCAGCCGGTCGACGACCCGGAACCGGTACTTCAGCGGGCAGCTGACGAAGTCCGCCGCCCGCGACGGCGACAGCGACCCGATGATCTGCGGCGGCTGCTCCGGCACGGCGGCCGTACTCGGCCCGCCCGTGGTGGGCTGCGCCGTCACGGGCTGCGCTGTCACGGGCTGCGCCGGCGCGGCCTCGGCCGTCGGGTCAGCGGCGGTGCTCATGGCCGCCACCTTAGGGCGCACCTGTGACAGTCCGTCCGCCGAGGTCCGCCCAGCCAGAAGGCGACCAGCCGCCCGCCCGGGCAGCGGCCGACCAGGTCCTCGGCATCCACGGGAACGGTCGGCGAGACCCGCCCGGGACCCGGCCGGGCCACGTCGGGCGGTTCACGCGGGGGCGGCGCCGGGCCATGCCGGGTGAGGATCGGATAAGAAACCGGGCGCTACTGGAAAAGGACGGAGGTTGAACCGGTGGATCGCCGGGGAGGCGGCCGTAGCATCGGTGATATGGCCGACCAGCCCGACGCAACGGGCCCGAACGCGCAGGCTTCCAGCACTCCGCCCGCGCAGCGCCCGCCGGGCTTCCGGATCGGGCGGATCCGCGGCGTCCCAATCTACGTCTCGCCGCTGGCGCTCGTCTTCGCGGTCCTCGTCGCCTCGATCGCGGCCGACTCGCAGCGGACCCGGCTCGACAGCGCGAGCGACTCGCTCATCCTGCTGCTGGCCACCATCACCGCGATCGGCTTCGTCGCCTCCATCCTGCTCCACGAGATCGGCCACGCCCTGGTCGCCGACCGGTTCGGTCTGCGGGTGCGTTCGGTCACCGTGCACGGCTTCGCCGGCTTCACCCAGCACGAGAAGGAGCCGCAGACAGCCGGCCGGCAGTTCCTGCTCTCCTTCTCGGGACCGTTCGTCAACGGCCTGATCTCAGGGCTGTGCTTCCTTGGCCTGCTGGGAGTCTCCTCGCACAGTTCGGTCGGCGTGGTGCTGCTCGACCTGGCGATCACGAACCTGGCGCTGTTCGTGTTCAACCTCGCCCCCGGCCTGCCGCTCGACGGCGGCGGGGTCGTCGTCGCCGCGGTCTGGGGCGTCACCCACAACAGGCTGCGCGGGCTGCGCGCGGGTGCCTACGGCGGCTTCCTGGTCGCCGCCGCCCTCGCGGCCTGGACGCTGCGCGGCCCGATCAACGGCTTCTACACCCTCTACATGCTGGCCCTCGCCGGGTTCATCGGCTTCGGTGCCTACCAGTCGCTGCGCGCCGCCGATCTGCGCGAGAAGCTGCCCGAGCTGCGCGCCGGCCGGCTGATCCGCAAGACGCTGCCGGTCGACGGGTCGGTGCCGCTCGCGGAGGCGCTGCGCCACGCCCAGCAGGCCGGCGCCACCGCCATCTCCGTCGTCGACGCCGCCGGCAACCCCAGCATGATCATGAACGGGGCGTCGGTGGACGCGATGCCCGAGCACCGCCGCCCGTGGGTGGGCATCTCCGAGGTCAGCAGGACCATCGAGCCGAGCATGATCCTCGACGCGGACCTGGGCGGCGAGGAGCTGCTCACCCACATCCAGCGTTACCCGGCGCCGGAGTATCTCGTCACCCAGAACGGCCGGCCCGTCGGCGTGCTCGTCATGGTCGACCTGGTCGCGCGCCTGGACCGGAACGCCGCCCAACGGATGGTGTCCCGCCGCTAGGGCTGGTCTCGGGGGCGCTGAGCGCTCTCGTGGAGGCGCGCCGCACCGCGAGCGGGGCCGCGTGGTCGGGGCGACGGCGGGGCGTCGCCAGCCGGTAACCTGCCGGGACGTCCCGGCCCGAACGGTCGTGGGCGCACAGACGCCACCACACCAGGCAGTACCGGAAGGGAACACGCACCCCGTGAGCGAGACCAGCGACGCCATCCTCGGCGCGGACGACCACGGCGAGGCGGGCGGACCGGCCGGAGCCGTCCTCGCCGCCGCCACCTACCGCCCCACGGGCGAGGCGGCGCGCCGACGGGGGCCGTTCGCGAAGGGGGACCGGGTCCAGCTCACCGACCCGAAGGGCCGCAAGCACACCGTCGTCCTCGAACCGGGCAAGCAGTTCCACACCCACCGCGGCGCGGTCGAGCACGACGCGCTCCTCGGCGCGCCCGAGGGGATCGTCGTCACCAGCACCGGCAACACGCCGTACCTGGCGCTGCGGCCGCTGCTGAGCGACTTCGTGCTCGCGATGCCCCGCGGCGCCGCCGTCGTCTACCCCAAGGACGCGGCGATGATCGTCGGCTACGGCGACGTCTTCCCCGGCGCCCGGGTGCTCGAGGCCGGCGTCGGCTCGGGCGCGTTGTCCTGCTCGCTGCTGCGCGCCGTCGGCGACGGCGGCCTGCTCGTCTCCTACGAGCGCCGGGCCGACTTCGCCGCGATCGCCCAGCGCAACATCGAGGCGTTCTTCGGCGGCCCGCACCCGGCGCACCGGCTACACGTCGGCGACCTCGCCGACGCGGACGAGACCGACATGGACCGCGTCGTGCTCGACATGCTCGCGCCCTGGGAGGTGCTGCCCACCGTGGCGCGGGCGCTGGTGCCCGGCGGGGTGCTGTGCGCCTACGTCGCGACCGCCACCCAGCTCTCGCGGACCGTCGAGGCGCTGCGCGAGCTCGGGCCGTTCGCCGAGCCCGCCGCGTTCGAGACCATGCTGCGCGACTGGCACCTCGACGGCCTCGCGGTGCGTCCCGAGCACCGGATGGTCGGCCACACCGGCTTCCTCGTCACCGCCCGCCGGCTCGCCGACGGCGTCACCGCCCCACCCCGCCGCCGCCGCCCCGCGAAGGGCGCCCTCCCCGAGCCCGACGCCCCCGCCCCCACCCCCGAGACCCCTACCCCCGGGACCTCCGCCCAGGAGACCCCGGACAGGGTGGCCGTGGAGGAGTGACGTTCAGCGGTGGGTGACCGTGCGGCGCGGAGGCGCGCCTCGCGGAGGCCCGGCCCACGAGCGAAGCGAAGTGGGTTGGGACGGAGCGAACCAGAGACAACCTTCTGGCCTGACCCGAACCTGACTGCCCACTTCGCTGCGCTTGTGGGCACACCCCCCGCCTCGGATGGCGGGGCGGGGAGCCGGCGGGCAGAGTGGGGACCCATGCGGCACCGGAGGCGGGCGTCAGGAACCCGGGCCGGCCTCCAGGGTGCCGTCGGGCCGCTCCACGTAGATGCAGTCGCCGGGGCACTCGTCGGCCGCGTCGATGACCGCGTCCACCAGTGTCAGCGGAATCACTACCCGGGCGCCCGGGTCGGTGAGCAGGTCGCCCCCGGTGGTCTTGACGTACGCCAGGCCGTCGATGTCGTGTTCGAACACGGATGGTGCCCGAGTGACGCACAGTCCGTCACCAGTGCAGGCACCCTGGTCGATCCGCACCCGAAGTCCGTTCGAGACACCCGAGTTCGAAGGAGTTGCCACGCGGCTCCGATCGTCTGTCACCATGGCACCGTAACCCGCTGTTTACGACAAAGCCCGGGCCGTCCTTGCGGACCTTGCCTGTCAGCAGCGGTCACAACGGTAGTGTTGGGTGCGTCCCGGTCAGCACGGGGGAGGTGGAGGCGCGGTGTCCGATCCCCGCTCGGGCTCTGGTTCCGATGGGAGCACGGGTCGTCCTGGTGACGCCGAAGCGGCACGAACGTCGGCGTACCAGAAAGAAGTGCACGAGCTCACGACGCAGGTCGCCTTCCTCGAGGAGGAAGTGGCCATGTTGCGACGGCGGCTGTCGGAGTCGCCCCGGCAGGTCCGGGTGCTCGAGGAGCGTCTCGCTGAGATCCAGTCCGACCTGGCGAGCTCCACGGCACACAACGAGAAGCTGGTCGCCACCCTCCGAGAGGCGCGTGACCAGATCATCACGCTCAAGGAGGAGGTCGACCGGCTGGCGCAGCCGCCGAGCGGATACGGGATCTTCCTGACCCCGTATGACGACGGCACGGTCGACGTGTTCACCCAGGGCCGAAAGCTCCGGGTGACCGTCTCGCCGAACGTCGACGTCGACGGGCTGCGGCCAGGCCAGGAGGTCATGCTCAACGAGGCCCTCAACGTCGTCGAGGTGCGGGCCTGGGAGCGGCACGGCGAGATCGTGCTGCTCAAGGAGGTCCTGGAGAGCGGCGACCGCGCGCTCGTCATCGGGCACACCGACGAGGAGCGAGTGGTCATGTTGGCCCAGCCGCTGCTCGACGGTCCGGTGCGAGCCGGCGACTCGCTGCTCATCGAGCCGCGCAGCGGCTACGCCTTCGAGCGGATCCCCAAGTCCGAGGTCGAGGAGCTCGTCCTGGAGGAGGTCCCCGACATCGGCTACGAGCAGATCGGTGGCCTCAAGGGCCAGATCGAGTCGATCCGCGACGCCGTCGAGCTGCCGTTCCTGTACAAGGACCTCTTCATCGAGCACCAGCTCAAGCCCCCGAAGGGCGTGCTGCTCTACGGCCCGCCCGGCTGCGGCAAGACGCTCATCGCCAAGGCCGTCGCCAACTCGCTCGCCAAGAAGGTCGAGGCGCAGAGTGGCGGCGGCAGCGGCCGGGCGTTCTTCCTCAACATCAAGGGCCCCGAGCTGCTCAACAAGTACGTCGGCGAGACCGAGCGGCAGATCCGGCTGGTCTTCCAGCGGGCGCGCGAGAAGGCGTCCGAGGGCATGCCGGTGATCGTGTTCTTCGACGAGATGGACTCGATCTTCCGTACCCGCGGCTCGGGCGTGTCCTCCGACGTCGAGAACACGATCGTCCCGCAGCTCCTCGCCGAGATCGACGGCGTCGAGCTGCTGGAGAACGTGATCGTCATCGGCGCCTCGAACCGCGAGGACATGATCGACCCCGCGATCCTGCGGCCCGGTCGGCTCGACGTGAAGATCAAGGTCGAGCGGCCCGACGCCGAGGCGGCCAAGGACATCTTCGCCAAGTACGTCCTGCCCGAGCTGCCCCTGCACCCGGACGACGTGGCCGAGAACGGCGGCAGCCCCGAGGCCACCGTCCAGGCGATGATCCAGCGGACCGTCGAGCGGATGTACTCCGAGAGCGAGGACAACCGCTTCCTCGAGGTCACCTACGCCAACGGCGACAAGGAGGTCCTGTACTTCAAGGACTTCAACTCCGGTGCCATGATCGAGAACATCGTGGCCCGCGCCAAGAAGATGGCCGTCAAGGACCTCATCGAGGGCGGCGTCAGGGGCATCCGGATGCAGCACCTGCTCCAGGCCTGCATGGACGAGTTCAAGGAGAACGAGGACCTCCCGAACACGACCAACCCGGACGACTGGGCCCGCATCTCCGGCAAGAAGGGCGAGCGGATTGTCTACATCCGCACGCTCGTCACCGGCACCAAGGGCACCGAGGCCGGCCGATCCATCGACACCATCGCCAACACCGGCCAGTACCTCTAGGCCGGTACGCACCATCAGCGACCCGGAGCCGGCCCCCACAGGGGGCCGGCTCCTCGCTTTCTCGGCCAGTCATCGGCTCGGGAGAAAACTGCGGGGCTGTCTGGCCGACCAACCGGCCGCCGACCGCCTACGCTGACAGAGTGAGCGTTCGCCGGATCATGGGTGTGGAGACCGAGTACGGCGTCTCGGTGCCTGGTCAGCCCAACACCAACCAGATGCTCGCCTCGTCGTTGGTGGTGAACTCCTACGCCAACCGGGCGGTGGCCAGCGGCGGCAGCCGGGCCCGCTGGGACTTCGAAGAGGAGTCCCCGCTGCGTGACGCCCGCGGCTTCGAGATGCCCCGCGAGCCGGTCGTCGACCCCTCCGCGCCCGCGAACGAGGACGACCTCGGCCTCGCCAACGTCATCCTGACCAACGGCGCCCGGTTCTACGTCGACCACGCCCACCCCGAGTACTCCGCCCCCGAGTGCACCAACCCACGCGACGTGGTGCTCTGGGACAAGTCCGGCGAGCGGGTCATGGCCGAGGCCGCGCGCCGGGCCCTGCACGTCCCCGGGACCGCCCCGGTGCACCTCTACAAGAACAACACGGACAACAAGGGCGTCTCCTACGGCTGCCACGAGAACTACCTCATGGCCCGGTCGACACCGTTCGGTGAGATCGTCCGCAACCTCACCCCGTTCTTCGTCACCCGCCAGGTCTTCTGCGGCGCCGGCCGCGTCGGCGTCGGCGTCGACGGCCGCACCGCCGGCTACCAGCTCAGCCAGCGCGCCGACTTCTTCGAGGTCGAGGTCGGGCTGGAGACCACCCTCAAGCGCCCCATCATCAACACCCGCGACGAGCCGCACGCCGACCCGGAGAAGTACCGCCGGCTGCACGTCATCATCGGCGACGCGAACATGAGCGAGATCGCCACCTACCTCAAGGTCGGCACCACCGCGCTCGTCCTGTCGATGATCGAGGACAGCTGGCTCACCGTCGACCTGTCCGTCGACGGGCCCGTCGCCGCCCTGCGCGCCGTCTCCCACGACCCGAGCCTTCGCCACCAGGTCACCCTGCGCGACGGGCGGAAGATGACCGCCATCCAGCTGCAGATGGAGTACCTCGAACAGGCCCGCAAGTATGTCGAGGACCGCTACGGCACCGACGCCGACGCCCAGACCGTCGACATCCTCTCCCGCTGGGAGTCCGTCCTCACCCGGCTCGAGGACGACCCGATGACCTGCGCCCGCGAGCTCGACTGGGTCGCCAAGCTCTCCATCGCCGAGGGCTACCGCACCCGCGACAACCTGCCCTGGAACGACCCGCGCCTGCAGCTCGTCGACCTGCAGTACCACGACGTCCGCCCCGACAAGGGCCTCTACAACCGGCTCGTAGCCCGCGGCCGGATGGACCGGCTCGTCACCGAGGAACAGGTCGTCGAAGCGATGACCGAGCCCCCCGTGGACACCAGGGCCTACTTCCGCGGCCGCTGCCTCGCGCAGTACCCGCAGCAGGTCGCCGCCGCCAGCTGGGACTCGGTCATCTTCGACATCGGCCGCGACTCGTTGCAACGCGTCCCCACGCTGGAGCCGCTGCGCGGCACCAAGAGCCACGTCGGCGCGCTGCTCGAGCGCTGCCGCACCGCCGCCGAACTCGTCGACGCCCTCTCCGGCAAGTAGCCCCAACTCCACCCGATCGATCACCGCGCGAGCCCCGGGCCCCTCGGCCCGGGGCTTCGCGGCTTTCTGGGCGCGGAACCATCACCATGGCCACCGTCAGGGCCCCAAGGCGCTGTGGGGCGCGATAGGCCACGCCGTGACAGGGTGGTGACGACAGCGCCGCCTGTGCGCTCCGGCGGGCCACGCGACGCCCTGGCGAGGCCGTGACGTGGCCGAATGGGCGCGGCCGGGAATGGGTAGCCCACGTTGCGCTGAGGGCGGACGTCCGGACGGAGGCCGACGTTCGTGGTGGAGTGATGCTCTCTCGATCCGCCGAAACCAGTCGGTGGACCGGGATAGTGTGATCGCAGGCGACGAGGCCCGGGCTGGTCGACGACATGACTGGCCATCGGTACAGCCGGTGCGGACAGCTCGCCAGACGCCGGCCTGGTCCCCGAACACGGGCCAGGCAGGGTTTGGACGGCGGCGCCGGTATGGACGGGCGGCGCACGCGCGCCGGCCGCGACGACAGGAGGCAGTCATGCCGAGCAAGGACACCAGCGGGGGCCAGACCCACGGCACCAGGCGCGACGACGACATCGAAGAGGTCGAGGTAGAGGAGCGTTCCGCCTCAGACCTGAAGGAACGCCACGAGAAGCTGTCCGAAGACGTCGACTCGCTCCTCGACGAGATCGACGACGTTCTCGAGGAAAACGCCGAGGAGTTTGTCCGCGGTTATGTCCAGAAGGGCGGTCAGTAGCAAACTTCTCACCATATCGGGCTCGATGGCTGTCCGTCAAGTCTGGATGCGCTAGAGCTGTTTGCGCTGGTCACGGTCCCGCTGTAGCTATGTCCCATGATCATAAAGATGTGTCGGGACTGTGGGGTCGAGAAGCCGGCGGACCAGTTCCATGCAGACCGGAAGAGCAGGGATGGCAAGCACAGCTCCTGCATCGAATGTTTTCGGCGGCGCAACCGAGAGCGGTACTACCGGAGGAAGGAAGGCGACCTAACCGATCTCCGGCGAACGATGCGCCCGGCGTCGCCCGGTTTCAAGGTCTGTCCTGACTGCGGAGAGACCAAGGCCGTGTCCAGCTTCGCGGCGGGCAAGACGCGCTCGGACGGCCTGCACACCTACTGCCGGCCGTGCAACAACGCCCGTGGGTACGCGAGCGACCAGCGTCTGCACGGCAGCACTCGAGGCCGGGCGCTTCGAAGTCGATACCGCATGTCGGAGCAGGACCTCGCGGCGATGGTGGCTCGGCAGGGTGGCCTGTGCGCGATCTGCCGGGAGCGGCCGGCTGTGCACGTGGATCACGACCACCGTGCGGGCTGGGTCCGGGGCGTGCTGTGCTTCACCTGCAACGTTGGGCTGGGGAACTTCGGCGACGACGAGGCCCGGCTGCGGCTGGCGGTCCGGTACCTCAGACGCCACCGTCACCAGAGCTCGCCGTCGCTGGCGGCGCAGGGCTTCCAGGTCTGCGTCTCCTGCGCGAAACGGCGGCCGTTCGCGGACTTCGCTGTGCGGCGTAGTGAGCGGCTCGAGGACGGGAGTGATGGTCGTCAGCCCTGCTGCGCGACGTGCGACGAGGCTGACGGCGGTGGCCGCGACATCGCCAACCGGCACGGCCTGACCGTCAGCCAGGTCGGGGCTCTGCTGGCCTCCCAGGGCGGCGTGTGTGCCGTCTGTCGGATTCGTCCGGCGGAACACGTGGACCACGACCACGCGTCCGGCAGGATCCGTGGCATCTTGTGCTTCACCTGCAACACCGGGATGGGCAACTTCGGGGACGACCCGAACCGCCTGCTGCTGGCGGCGAACTATTTGAAGGGGGATGCGTGCCGGATCCAACTAGTGGTGTAGCTGGGCGTCTACCGTCCGTGTTCATGATGCCGGGAACATCGTCGTTCACCGAGTTCCTGTCGCTCGCGTCGCCAGACCTGCTGCCCGGCAACCGGCAACAGCTGCCGGGGCCGGCGATCGAGGTGGCGCACGGGACGACGATCGTGGCGGTGACCTTCCCCGGCGGCGTGATCATGGCCGGTGACCGCCGGGCGACCCAGGGAAACCTGATCGCGACCAGGGACGTGGAGAAGGTGTTCCACGCCGACGAGTACTCGGCGGTCGGCTACGCCGGCACCGCGGGCGTGGGCGCGGACCTGGTGAAGCTGTTCCAGGTCGAGCTGGAGCACTACGAGAAGATCGAGGGCGCGGTTCTCAGCCTGGACGCGAAGGCGAACCGGCTCGGCTTCATGGTCAAGGGCAACCTGCCGATGGCCCTGCAGGGCCTGGCGGTGGTCCCGCTGTTCGCCGGTTACGACCTGGACAGCGGCGCCGGGCGGATCTTCTCCTACGACATCGCGGCGGCCCGGTCGGAGGAGAAGGGCTTCCACTCGATCGGCTCCGGCTCGCTGTTCGCCAGGGGCGCGCTGAAGAAGCTCTACAAGAATGACCTGTCGGAGGAACGCGCCGTCCGGATCAGCCTGGAGGCGCTCTACGATGCGGCGGACGACGACTCGGCTACCGGTGGGCCGGACATGGCCCGGCGGATCTTCCCGGTGGTCGCGTCCGTCACGGCCGACGGGTTCCGGCGGTACGCCGACGAGGAGGTGGGGGCCGTGGTGGATGCCCTCGTCGCCGACCGCATGACGAACCCTGGAGGATGACGTGACCATGCCGTTCGGCGGCTACGCAAGCCCGGAGCAGTGGGTCCGGGACAAGTCCGAGTACGCCCGTAAGGGCATCGCTCGAGGCCGCAGCGTCGTGATCGTCACCTATGCGGACGGCATCCTGTTCGTGGCCGAGAACCCGTCCACGACGCTGCACAAGATCAGCGAGGTGTACGACCGGATCGCGTTCGCCGCGGTCGGCAAGTACAACGAGTTCGAGAACCTGCGGACGGCCGGGATCCGGCTGACCGACATGAAGGGTTACACCTACGACCGGCGGGACGTGACAGGCCGGGCGCTGGCGAACGCCTACGCGCAGACCCTCGGCGCCATCTTCACGGAGTCGGTCAAGCCGTACGAGGTGGAGATCGTCGTCGCGGAGGTCGGGCAGACGCCGGAGTCGGACCAGATCTACCGGCTGACCTACGACGGCTCGATCGCCGACGAGCGGGGTTTCGTGGCGATCGGCGGCCAGTCCGAGCAGGTGAACACGTCGCTGCGTGAGCACCACACCGCCGGCCAGCCGCTGGCGGCGACGTTGCGGGTCGCGGTGACGGCGCTTACCGCCAGCGTCCAGCCCGGCCCCGGTGCGGCGGCGGGCAACGGCGAGCGGGTGCTCACGTCGGCCAACCTGGAGGTGGCGGTGCTCGACCGCACCCGGGCGCGCCGCCAGTTCAAGCGCATCGTGGGCGCCCAGCTCGAGGGCCTGCTCGCGGAGACGGCCGAGAGCCCGGCCTGACGGCGTCTGCGAGGAGATCCCCGCCGGTCCGCGTCCGTGGACCGGCGGGGATTCTTTTTGGCGTCTGTCGTCGGCGTCGGCCGTCGGGGTCGGGCCGCCTCGGCTACGCCGCCTCGGTTACGCCGCCTGGGCGGCGTGCTGGTCGAGGAAGGCGAGGGTGCGCGACCAGGCGTCGGCGGCGGCCTCGGGGCGGTAGACGGCGGCCCGGTCGTCGCTGTGGAAGGCATGGCCGGCGCCGGGATAGCTGACGAGTTCGGTGGGGCTCGCCGCCCCCGCCGCGGCCGCCCGCAGCGCGTTGATCTCCGCCAGCGTGATCAGCGCGTCCTGTTCGCCGTAGAGGCCGAGCCAAGGGGCGCGCAGCGACGGGGCGAGTTCGACGAGCGGCGCGACGCCGTCCCAGTAGGGGGTGGTGACCGCGCCACCGTAGAACGAGACCGCGGCGGCGAGCGGTGCGCGGGCGGCGGTGGCGAGCGCGACGGTGCCGCCCATGCAGAAGCCGATGATCGCGCGGTTGTCCTCGGCGACGCCGGCCTCGCCCAGGTAGGCCAGGGCCGCGTCGACGTCGGCGGCGATGCCCTCGCCGGTGAACGCGAGCATGTCGGTAGCGGCGGTCGCCCAGCCGCCCTCCGCGGGGGTCTGCGCGATCCCCTGCCGGTGGTACAGGTGCGGCGCGGCGGCGAGCCAGCCGGCGGCGGCGAGCCGGGCGCAGACGGAGCTCAGGTACGGCGTGATGCCGCGGGCGTCCTGGATGACGACGACGCCGCCGCGCGGTGCCCCGGCGGGCGCGCAGACGGTCAGTGGCGCGCCACCGGGGGTCGCTACCTCGGTGGGCGTGCTGTGGGCATGGGTCATGCCCCTATCGTCCCCGGCCCGCGGGGACGACCGCGTCCCGCGTGGCGCCCGCCGGGCATGGGCGGGTCGGGGCCGCGTCGGGGCGTCGGATCGCTTTCCGACCATCTGTCGGGACTCTGCCGCCGGTTCGGGGCGACACGCGGCGAGGCGCGTGCGTGCGTGCGCCGACTGCCACAGGATCTGCGCGGACGGTAGCGGACGGTGAGGGCGGTGGGTGCCTGCCAGGGCGGGCGTGCCGCGGGCGGGAGGGGCCGGGTGCTGATGGGCGAGGGGAACGGCCCCGGCGGGGGTGGCGAGCGGGAGCCGGCCTCCGGCCCGGACGGTGGCCGCGGCGGTCCGCGGCACCGCGCGCCTGGCAGGGCCACCGGGCCTGGTGGCGTCCGCGGCCGGGGCACGGGCCCCCGGGGCCCGCGCGCGGAGCAGGCCTGGGCCACGCCGGAGCCGGCGAGGGCGGCCCAGCCCGGGCCGGACACGGTCGCGTACGGGGCGTACGGGGCGTACGGCGCGGACCCGGCGGCGCGGGTCGCCGGCGGCCGTGGGGGACAGGTGCGGCGGCTGGTCGTGCTCGTCGCCGGCATGGCGGTGCTGGTGGGGGTGCTGACGAGTCTGTACGGGTGGACCGTCACCAGCCTGCGCCCGCGTGCCCTGCCGGTGCTGGCGGCCGGCCCGGCCGACGCTGCGAGGGTCCTGGCCGAGCAGCTGTCGGACACCGAGCCGGGCGCGCTGCGGGTGCGGGTGGTCGCCGACGGCGACGCCGCCGACGCGGCGCTGCGGGCCCGGGAGGCGTATGCGGCGTTCGTGATCGGGCCGAGCGGGCTGTCCCTGCACGTCGCGTCGGCGGCGAGCCCGGCGGTGTCGGAGGCGATGCAGCACGGGATCACCCAGGTGGCGCCGAACGCCGAGATCCCGGTGGTGGACGTGGTGCCGAACGCGCCGGCCGACCACGTCGGCGGCGGGCTGTCCGCCGGCTACCTGCCGCTGGTCCTGGTGGTCGCGGCGGGCGGGGTGCTGCTCGCGCGGGCGGCGCCGCGCCGTGGCGCGCGGCTCGCGGGGCTCGTCGGCCTGGCGGTGGCGACGGGGGTGTCCGGGGCGGCGGCGCTGCGCTACGGCCTGGACGTGCTGCCCGGCTCGTATCTGGCCGCGGCCGGGGTCCTGACGCTGCTGGCGCTGGCGGTCGCTGGCACGGTGCTGGGGCTGGGCGCCAGGGCGGGGACGCTGGGCCTCACCGGCGGGTTCGTGTTCTTCGTGGTCGCGGCGGCGCTGTCGGCGTGGTCGTCGGCGCCGGAGATGATGCCGGCGCCGTGGGGTGGCCTCGGGCAGTTGACCCCACCGGGCGCCGGGGTGACGCTGCTGCGTTCCGCGGCGTACTTCCGGGGGGCGGGCGGCGGCGACCCGGCGGCGGTGCTGACGGTGTGGGCGGCGCTCGGGATCGCCCTGGTCATGGTCGGCGACACCCGTGGCTGGCTCGGCGGCACCCGGCGTGCCGAGACGCCGGACGAGGACGACGACGAGGCGGTCGGCTTTCCCGGCATCCCGCTGCCGGTTCCCGGCACGGCGACGCCACCGGTCGTGCCCGCGCCGGCGTCGGGGGTGTGGGCCGGGACGGAGGGCCCGGCGCGGA
>NZ_KI912266.1:4555421-4558940 GCF_000235425.2 Pseudofrankia saprophytica | reverse complement strand
GACCTGTCGGCCGTCCTCGGGCGGACGGTGGCATTCGTCGCCGGGTGTAGCCGGAATGAAGAGTTTTCTGACGTTTCGTGACGTCAGGCGGTCCGGTGGGACGAATTCCGGGGGCTGGCACGTGCGTCCGGCCGCGCGGAGACCGCGACGCGCATAGGGTCGAAGTGTGGATCGCCGCATCTTCGGCCTGGAGAACGAGTACGGCGTCACCTGCGTGTTCCGCGGCCAGCGGCGGCTGAGCCCGGACGAGGTGGCCCGCTACCTGTTCCGACGGGTCGTGTCCTGGGGCCGCAGCAGCAACGTCTTCCTGAAGAACGGGGCGCGCCTGTACCTGGATGTGGGTAGTCATCCCGAGTACGCCACCCCGGAATGTGACTCCGTGCCGGACCTCGTCACCCATGACAAGGCCGGGGAGCGCATTTTGGAGGGCCTGCTCGTGGAGGCCGAGCGACGGCTGCGCGAGGAGGGCATCGCCGGCGACATCCACCTGTTCAAGAACAACACCGACTCGGCGGGCAACAGCTACGGCTGCCACGAGAACTACCTGGTCGGCCGGCACGGCGAGTTCTCCCGGCTCGCCGACGTGCTCGTCCCGTTCCTGGTGAGCCGCCAGATCCTCTGTGGGGCCGGCAAGGTGCTGCAGACGCCGCGTGGCGCCGTGTACTGCATCTCCCAGCGTGCCGAGCACATCTGGGAGTCGGTGTCGAGCGCGACGACCCGGTCGCGCCCGATCATCAACACCCGCGACGAGCCGCACGCGGACGCCGAGCGTTTCCGCCGGCTGCACGTCATCGTCGGCGACTCGAACATGTCCGAGACGACGATGCTGCTCAAGGTCGGCGCGACGGACCTGGTGCTGCGCATGGTCGAGGCGGGCGTCGTGCTGCGTGACATGACGCTGGAGAACCCGATCCGCGCCATCCGCGAGGTCAGCCACGACATGACCTGCCAGCGCAAGATCCGGCTGGCGAACGGTCGGGAGGTCAGCGCGCTCGACATCCAGCGGGAGTACTACGCCAAGGCGGTGGAGTTCGTCGACCGCCGCGGCGGCGACGCGGTCGCGAAGCGGGTGCTCGACCTGTGGGGCCGCACCCTGCTGGCGATCGAGACCGACGACCTGGAGCTGGTCGCCCGCGAGATCGACTGGGTGACGAAGTACGTCCTGATCGACCGCTTCCGCGCCCGCCACGACGTGTCGCTGGCCTCGCCGCGGGTCGCCGAGCTCGACCTGAAGTACCACGACATCCACCGCGACCGCGGGCTGTACTACCGGATGGAGAAGGCGGGCCTGGTCGAGCGGGTCACCCGTGACCTCGACGTCTTCGAGGCGAAGTCGAAGCCGCCGCAGACCACCCGGGCGCGGCTGCGCGGGGAGTTCATCAAGCGGGCGCAGGAGAAGCGCCGCGACTTCACCGTCGACTGGGTGCACCTGAAGCTCAACGACCAGGCCCAGCGCACGGTCCTGTGCAAGGACCCGTTCCGCTCCGTCGACGACCGCGTGGACAAGCTGATCGCCAGCATGTGAGGCGCTCCCGTTGCCGGACGCTCCGCGCCCGCAACCGGGCGGCGCCCTCGGGCGCTGAGCGCCCTCGCTGCCTGGTTCCGGATCCAGGCGCATGGCGGTGGTGGGGCTGGGCCCGGGTAGACGAGATGGCTGGGTTGGGGCTGCGCTGATGCGCCGTCGCTGCCGGTGGTCGGGTCAGATGGACAGCTGATCCGGATGGCGTCGGGGCGGTTCCGGCGGGGGAGCGTTGTGGGGGCGGTGGCCTGGCGATTTTGGGTGCGGGGCGGTGGTGGCGAAGGGGATCAGGGCTCTGCAAGGATGCGTGTGGATCTCGCCGGCACCCCCGTCGCCTCGTCGAGAGGCGCGCCGGCGGATCGTCCGCCCCATCCGCTGCCACCCCGTAAGGACGCGCTCTCCCGTGACGACGAGTCTTCGCTCCGTGCCCACCCCTCCATGCGTGTCCCCGGCGGCCGCGGCCGGTTCCGCCGGTCGGGGGCGCGGTCGGCGGGCCGTCGTCGGCGGCGCCATCGCGGTGGTGCTGCTGGGCGCGGCCGTGGCCGGGTGCAGCGCGGGCAGCGCCCCCGACGGCACCGCCGCGGCACCGGTGACGACGAAGGCACCCGTGACCGAGGCGCCGACCGTGCTGCCGGTCGTGGGCAACCCGACGAACCTGACGGTCGAGCCGGCCGTCGGCGCCGGCGCGGGCCTGCCGCCCACGGCGCTGACCGTGAAGGACCTGGTCGTCGGCCAGGGCACGCAGGCGGGCCTCGACAGCACCGTGACGGTCAACTACATCGGCACCCTGTGGAACACCGGCGAGAAGTTCGACGCCTCATGGGACCAGTCGCAGCCGGCGACGTTCCCGCTGGGCCAGGTCATCGCCGGCTTCGCGCAGGGCATCGGCGGCAGCCTCAAGGACGGCGTCGAGGGCATGCGGGTCGGCGGCCGACGGCTGATCGTCATCCCGCCCGCGCTGGGCTACGGCCCGCAGGGTGGCAACGGTCCGATCAAGGTCGACGACACGATCGTGTTCGTCGTCGACCTGCTCAACCTGGAGGCCGCGGGGGCCGCGGGCGCGACCGCGTCGCCCGACCCGGCGGCGAGCAGCTGAGACCGGTCCGTCGCGGCGGGTCCAACCGGGTCGCCAACCATCGCCCATCGGCCAGCCATCGTGGTCCCCACCCGGCCACAACTGACCCCAGAATGTGGCCGCATGCGTGTCCGCGGCGGGCGCGAGTCGAACTGTTGTGCGGCCTCGCGTCCCGGTTGCCCTGACGGCGGATAACCTCACGGGGTGTGTCCCGTCGACGGCTGGAGCGGCTGCTCAACCTGACGATGTGCCTGATGGCGACGTCGAGGTTCCTGACCGTGTCCGAGATCGGCGACATGGTCGAGGGCTACGAGCCGGGACGCGACGGTGACGAGCACGAGGCGTTCCGCCGGATGTTCGAGCGGGACAAGCAGTACCTGCGCGACCTGGGCATCCCGCTGGAGACCGGGGCGGACTCCTACGGTGACGAGGTCGGGTACCGGATCCGCCGCGACGACTACGCGCTGCCCGAGATCCGGCTGACCCCGGACGAGGCGGCGGCGCTGGCGCTCGCCACCCGGCTGTGGTCGACCGCCTCGCTGGCGGCGCCGGCGGCGAGCGCGCTGCGCAAGCTCGCCGCTGGGGGAGCCGCCACCAGCCCCGGCCTGGGTCCCGGTCCACGCGGCGCCGACCCCGGCGCACCGGCCGGCGCGCCGGGGCCGGCGGAGCTGTTCGGCCTCGACGGGCTCGAGCCGCGCGTCGACGCCGCAGAGGCGGCGTTCGAGCCGTGCCTGGCGGCCGTGCGGGAACGACGCGCGGTGCGCTTCCCGTACCGCAAGCCGGGCGACGCCGAACCGGCGGAGCGCCTCGTCGAGCCGTGGGGCGTGCTGTCCTGGCGTGGCCGCTGGTATCTGGCCGGGCATGACCGCCGACGCGGCGCGCCCCGGGTGTTCCGCCTGTCCCGGGTGACGGGGCCGGTGCGCCC
>NZ_KI912266.1:4526259-4555321 GCF_000235425.2 Pseudofrankia saprophytica | reverse complement strand
CGTCCTCCGTGCCGGACCGGGTGCGCACCGCGACGCTGGCGGTCCGGGTCGGCGCCGGCCACGCGCTGCGCCGCCGCGGCCGCCCCGTCGCGGCGCCGGACCCGGCCGGCGCCCCCGCCGAGTCCGGCACGCCGCCCGCGGCGGGGGAGGCCGCCGGGGTGTGGCCAGGGGTCGGCGCGGACATGGACGTGTTGCGGATCGGCTTCGCCGACGTCGAGCGGATGGCTCGCTGGGTGGCCGGCTACGGCGCCGACGTCGTCGCCCTGGACCCGCCGGACGTGCGCGCCGAGGTCGTCCGCAGGCTGCGCGCCGCCGCCGACGGCGCGGCCGCCTCGGCCGCGTCCCCGCCCGCCGCCGGTGCGGCAGGTACCACGGACTCGGCCAGCGGCGGCGCTCCAGCCCCTGCCGCGGGCGGCGGCGATGGCGGGCGCCGGCGCGCCGACGGGCCGGCGCCGGTCCGGACGACCGGGCGGGCGCCCGGCGAGGCGCCGTCGGACGACCGGCTCTCCCGCCTGCTGGCGCTGGTGCCATGGCTGCGCGCGCGGCCGGGCGTCTCCGTGGACGCCGCCGCCGAGGCGTTCGGGATCACCGCCCGCCAGCTGCGCGACGACCTGGACCTGCTGTTCATCTGCGGCCTGCCCGGCGGCGCACCCGGTGACCTGATCGACATCAGCTACGAGGGCGGGCAGATCACGGTCGTCGACCCGCAGACCCTGGACCGGCCGCTGCGCCTGACCGTGGACGAGGCGACCGCCCTGGTCGTCGCCGCGCGGGCACTCGCCGACCTGCCGGGACTCGCCGGCCGGGCGGCGCTGGAACGGGCGGTCGAGCGGATCGAGGCGGCGATCGGCAGCCGTCCCGCCGAGCGGGTCGGCGTCCAGCTCGACCCGCCGAACGAGGTGCTCACCGTGCTGCAGCGCGCGCTGCGGGAGCGGCGCCGGGTGCATCTGCGCTACCTGGTCTGGTCGCGCGACGAGCTCACCGAGCGCGACGTCGACCCGATGCGGCTGCTGTCGATGGACGGGCACTGGTACCTGGAGGGCTGGTGCCACCGCGCCGAGGCGGTGCGGATGTTCCGCCTCGACTCGATCGTCGGGGGCGCCGCCGGGGTGCGCGTGCTGGACGAGCGGGCTGCCCCGCCGCCGGACGCCGCCGTCCGCGACCTGAGCGCCGGGGTGTTCGCCCCGGGCCCCGGGGACCTGCTCGCCGTCGTCGACCTGTCCGCCGCCGCCCGCTGGGCGGCCGACCACTACCCGGTCGAGTCGACCGCCGAGCTGCCCGGCGGCGGGCTGCGCATGACGCTGTACGCCACCGGGACGGCGTGGCTGCGCCGCCTGCTGCTCGGCCTGGGCGGCGACGCCAGGGTCGTCGGGCCGCCCACCCTCGTCACCGAGATCCACGACGCCGCGGCCAAGGCCCTCACGGCCTACGACGCGCCCTCGTCCTGACGGGCGGGACGGTAGGGTCATCGGTCATGCGGTGGGTTCTGGTCGACGTCGCCCTGATCGTCGGGTCGCTGCTGCTGCTCGTGCTGTGCGCGCTGGCCGTGTGGCGCAAGATCGGCGTGGCGCGGTCCACGGCCGGTGAGCTCAAGGAGCAGGTGTCCGGCCTGTCGGCCGAGACCTCTGCCCTGGCTGCCCGGATCGACTCGGCCGAGGTGACGGCTCGGCTCGCCGAGCGGTCCTCCGCGAGCTGACCGGCCTGACCGGGCTGTCGGGCCGGGCTCGAGGATTCGGCCTGGTCGTCCCGGCTCTGGCGGCGGATTCCGGTGGGTGGCACGCGTCCCGACGGCCCGAAACAACAAAAAACGGGGCCGGTCAGGTGACCCGGTGTGCCGGGAGATGCAGGTAGACACGGGTGTAGGCGCATTACGTCACCTGCGGGTTACCTCGCTGTTGTCTGTTCCGACCTATGCTTCCGTCGTAGCATCAGGCTCGCACCGGTCGCCGCACCGGTCATCGGACACCGGAGGACGTCTGCCATGCCGAACCTGGGTACGACCGAGATCATTATCATCGCGATCGTCGTGCTGGTGCTGTTCGGGGCGAAGAAGCTGCCTGAGGCCTCGCGGTCGCTCGGCCGCTCGCTGCGGATCTTCAAGGCGGAGACCAAGGGCCTGCGCGAGGACGACGCGACGCCGACCCCGGCGCCGTCGCCGCAGCCGGTCGCCACCCCGAGGGCCGAGCTGGAGACCTCGGAGGTCGACGCGCTGCGCAAGCGGGTCGCGGAGCTCGAGCGCGACGCCGCCACGCCGGCCTCGTCGACCAACGGCGCCGGCCCGGTCGAGGCCCAGCAGCAGCACTGACCGACCATGGGCGGGCCGCCGCGCCCGGCCTCCCGACGGACCCAGCAGCCCGACAGACCTAGCAGGAGCGGCCCCGAACGTGCCTGGCATCCCCACGCCGCGGCGCATCGCCTCGTCCGTCAACGACCGGCGTACCCGCACGGTCGAGGACAGCCGGATGCCGCTCACCGAGCATCTGCGTGAGCTGCGCAACCGGCTGTTCAAGTCGCTGCTGGCGTTCCTCGCCGCCCTGGTCGTGGCCTTCGTCTTCAAGAACACGATCATGCACTGGCTGACGGGGCCGTACTGCGACCTGCCGGCGAAGCTGCGCGCGCAGCAGGCCGGCGCGAACTGCCAGCTGTACTTCTTCGACATCACCGGCGCCTTCATGATCGAGCTGAAGGTGGCCGCGATCGCGGCCGCGGTGCTCTCCGCGCCCGTCTGGCTCTACCAGCTCTGGTCGTTCATCACGCCGGGCCTGCACCAGCACGAGCGGCGCTGGTCGCTGACGTTCGTGTCCATCTCGCTGGTGCTGTTCGCGGTCGGCGGGGTCTTCGCGTACCTGACGCTGGAGACCGGGCTCAGGCTGCTGCTCGGCTTCGGCGGCGAGCACCTGGTCAGCCTCCTGTCCGCGGAGAAGTACCTCAGCTATGTGATCGCGATGCTGCTCATCTTCGGCATCTCGTTCGAGGTCCCGCTGCTGATCTGCCTGCTCAACCTGGCCGGGCTGGTGACCACGAAGCGGCTGCGGTCGTGGCGGCGGGCCGAGATCTTCCTGACCTTCGTGTTCGCGGCGATCGTGACGCCGAGCCAGGACCCGTTCACGATGCTGGCGCTCGGCCTGCCGATGATCCTGCTGTACGAGGTGGCGCTGTTCATCGGTTGGCTCAACGACCGGCGCAAGAAGCTGCGCGGGGACACGTCCGCCTACGCGGAGTTCGACGACGACGCGGCCACGCCGCTGGACTTCGACGACTCCGGCGAGGCGCGCCGCCTGGCGACGCTCACGGAGCAGGCCCAGCAGGAGGGCCGCGCCGGCCGCAAGGCGCGCAAGCAGCTCGCCGCGCTCGCCCAGGTCGGCCCGGCCGACTCGGCCGGCTCCGCGGGCGGCGACGTTACCTGACCGTCCGGCGTCCCCTGCCGACCGGCCGGGGACCACGCCGTCCGGCGGCCAGGCGGGGGTGTCGGACCGGTCCCGTAACCTGAAGACGTGACCGCCCAGCGACCCGAGCCGGGTGAGGATGTCGACTTCTCCCACACCGCGGAGCTCGCCAGCAGCGAGACCGGCCCGCGGCCGGTCCTGCCGGCGCCGGACGACGAGCCGGCAGCCGAGGTGGACGGCGAGCTGACGCTGGAGCTCGAGGCGGAGGCCGAACAGGGACCCGTCGGGGTGGCGGTCGCCGACCCGGCGGTGGCGCTGGCCGAGTTCGCGGCGCGCTACCCGTTCGCCCTCGACCCCTTCCAGATCGAGGGCTGTGAGGCCCTCGCCGCTGGCGAGGGGGTGCTCGTCGCCGCGCCGACGGGCGCCGGCAAGACGATCGTCGGCGAGTTCGCCGCCTTCCTCGCGCTGCGCGGCGGGCGGCGCTGCTTCTACACCACGCCGATCAAGGCGTTGTCGAACCAGAAGTACGCCGACCTGGTCGCGGCCCACGGCGCGGCCAACGTCGGCCTGCTGACCGGGGACACCTCCCGCAACGGCGACGCGCCGGTGGTGGTCATGACCACCGAGGTGCTGCGCAACATGCTCTACGCCTCCGCGGCGGGCAGTCACCGCTTCGACGATCTCGCCTACGTCGTCATGGACGAGGTCCACTACCTCGCCGACCGGCAGCGCGGCGCCGTCTGGGAAGAGGTGATCATCCACCTGCCGGCGCACGTCCAGCTGGTGTCGCTGTCGGCGACGGTGAGCAACGCCGAGGAGTTCGCCCAGTGGCTGGTCACCGTCCGCGGCCACACCAGGGTGATCGTCTCCGAGCACCGGCCGGTGCCGCTGTGGCAGCACGTCCTGGCCGACCGAACGCTCTACGACCTGTTCGTCGAGGACGCGGCCACGCTCGGTGACGTCCGCGGGGGCCCGCGCGCGCTCGAACCCGCCGCCACCGGTCCCAGCGCCCTTCCCGGCCAGCGGGACCGCCCCCGGGACGGCGCGCGCGGCGAGCGGCCGGGACGGGCCGGCCCCCCTGGGCGGCAGGCCCGCGGCGGCCGCGCCGACCGGCCGGCCCGCTCCGGTGGTGCCGGCGGGGGAGGCCGCGACGACCTGACGGCGACGGGCAGCCGGCCGAACGGGACGGCCGAGAGCGACGACCGGGTGGTGGCCTCGGACGGGCGGCCGGTCAACCCGGAGCTGCTGCGGCTGGCCCGGCTGGAGAGTTCGGGGCCCGACTGGTCGCGCTCCGGCCGGCCCGGCCCCGGTGGCCGGCCGCGGCGGCGCCCCTGGGGGCCGAGCCGCCCGCAGGTGATCGAACGGCTCGACCGTGACGGCCTGCTGCCCGCGATCACCTTCGTCTTCAGCCGGGTCGGCTGCGACGCGGCGGTGGCGGCCTGCGCGGCCGCCGGGCTGCGGCTGACGACGTCCGAGCAGTCCGCCGAGATCCGCGCCCACGTGCGGGCCCGCACCGCCGGGATCCCCGACGGCGACCTGCGCGTCCTCGGCTACTGGGAGTGGCTCGACGGGCTGGAGCGGGGTCTGGCCGCGCACCACGCCGGGATGCTGCCGGTGTTCAAGGAGGTCGTCGAGGAGCTGTTCGTCCGCGGCCTGGTCCGCGCCGTGTTCGCCACCGAGACGCTCGCGCTCGGCATCAACATGCCCGCGCGCACCGTCGTCCTCGAACGGCTGTCGAAGTTCAACGGCCAGGCCCGTGCCGACATCACCCCCGGCGAGTACACCCAGCTCACCGGCCGCGCCGGCCGGCGCGGCATCGACATCGAGGGCCACGCGGTGGTGCTCTGGCAGTCGGGGCTGGACCCGCTGGCGGTCGCGGGGCTCGCCTCGACCCGGACCTACCCGCTGCGCTCGTCGTTCCGCCCGTCCTACAACATGGCCGTCAACCTGGTCGGCCGGCTCGGCGCCGAGCGTGCCCGCACGGTGCTGGAGTCGTCGTTCGCCCAGTTCCAGGCCGACCGGGCGGTGGTCGGGCTGGCGCGGCAGGTGCGGCGCAACCAGTCGGCGCTCGACGAGCTGACCGCCGAGGTCGAGTGCGACCGGGGCTCCGCGCTCGAGTACGACCAGATCCGCCGGGACATCCGGGAGCGGGAGAAGCGGCTGTCGCGCGAGGGCGCGGCCCGGGGGCGCGCGGAGGCGGCCGAGGCGCTGGCCCGGCTGCGTATCGGCGACGTGGTCCGGGTGCCGGCCGGGCGGCGGATGGGGCTCGCCGTCGTGCTCGACGTGGCCATCGACCCCCGGTCCACCGACGAGCCGCGCCCGCTGGTGCTCACCGCCGACCGGCAGGTCAGGCGGCTGTCCCTGATCGACTTCCCGGTCGTGGTGGAGCCGCTCGGCCGGGTGCGGGTGCCGCGGACGTTCAACCCCCGCGACGCCCGCTCCCGGCGTGACCTCGCGAGCTCCCTGCACCACGCGGAGCTGCGCGCCGAGCCGGGCAAGCGGGAGCGAGCCCGCGCCGCCGCGGCCGACGACGCGGAGCTCGCCCGGCTGCGCCGCGCGCTGCGGGCCCACCCGGTGCACGACTGCCCCCGCCGCGAGGAGCACCTGCGCAAGGCCGAGCGGGCGGCCCGGCTGCGCCGGGAGACCGAGGCGCTGGCCCGCAAGGTCGAGGGCCGGACGAACACCGTCGCCCGCACGTTCGACCGGGTCCGCGCGGCGCTGACCGAGCTCGGCTACCTCGACGGGGACACGGTCACCCCGAAGGGCACGCGCCTCGCCCGGATCTACACCGAGCAGGACCTGATCGTCGCGGTCTGCCTGGATCGGGGGGTGTGGGAGCCGCTGACGCCGGCGGCGCTGGCCGCCGCCGTGTCGTCGCTGGTGTTCGAGCCGCGCGGCGACGACCTGGCCATGCCGGCGCTGCCGGGCGACGACGACCTGCGCACCGCGCTCGGCGCCACCCACCGGATCTACGCCGAGCTGTCCGGCGTCGAGCAGGACCATGGCCTGGCCTTCCTGCGGCCGCCGGAGCTGGGCTTCGTCACCGCGGCCTACGGCTGGGCGTCGGGCCGGTCGTTGGAACGGATCCTCGGTGAGGACGCGACCGAGCTGACCGCCGGCGACTTCGTCCGCTGGATGCGCCAGCTGCTCGACCTGCTCGACCAGATCGCCCAGTCGGCCGGGCCCGACTCGGCCCTGCGCTCCACCGCCCGCGAGGCGATGAGCGCCCTGCGCCGCGGTGTCATCGCCTACTCCATGGTCGTGTGACTCCAGCGTCGTTCGACACCGGGGTTGTGCGGCCCCGGTTCCCCGCGGCCGTCAGCGCGCGGAGCGGCGGCGGTAGATGACGGCGGAGGCGCAGTAGCCGACAGCCAGGATGCCGGCGCACCAGACCAGGGCCGCCGCGACGTCCGAGCCGTCGGCGCCGCCGCCGACGAGCAGGCCGCGGACGGTGTCGATCACCGGGGTGAGCGGCTGGTGGTTGGCGAACGCGCGCAACGGGCCGGGCATCGTGTCGGTCGCGACGAAGCCGCTGCTGACATAGGGCAGGAACAGGATGAAGAACGTCATCCCGTTCGCCGCGTCGGGGCTGCCGGCGAGCAGGCCGAGCGCGACCGACACCCAGGTGATCGCCAGCACGTAGAACGCGACGACCCCGATCGCGGCGAACCAGCCCCCGACGCCGGCGTCGGGGCGGAAGCCGAGGCCCAGCGCGATGCCGATGACCAGTGCGGTCGCGACGGCGTTGGCGGCGAGGCTCGCGACGACGTGGCCGGTCAGCACCGCCGGGGCGCGGACCGGCATCGACCGGAACCGGTCGATGATCCCGTTGGCCATGTCGGCGGCGACGGCGACCGCCGTGGACGCCGCGCCCCACCCCGAGGCCAGCACGATGATCCCCGGGACGACGTAGGTCAGGTAGGCGGTCCGGCCGCCGGCGGCGTCGAGCGCGCCGCCGAACACGTAGACGAACAACAGCAACAGCATCACCGGCAGCGCGACGGAGATGATCACCGTGTCGGGCTGGCGGGGCAGCCGGCGCAGGCTCCGGCCGATCATGGCGGGGGTTCCGCCGCCGGAGCGGGTCGGCCTGGTGGCGGCGCGTGGGTGGCCGACCGGCCGGATCGGTGAATCCGATCCGGCGGGGACTCCGGACGGGACGGCGGTGGTCATCGGGTTTCCTTCCGAGAGGCGGAACCGGCGGTGAGCGCGAAGAAGACGTCGTCGAGGGTGGGAACCCTCAGCTCGACGCGGGCGACCTCGATGCCGCGGTCGTCGAGGTCGTCGAGCAGGTGGCGCAGCGCGGACGCGGAGCCGTCGGTGGGCACGCCGACCCGGCGGGCGACCGGGTCCGCGTCGACGCCGCCGCCGGCCGCCAGGGCCGCCCCGTCGGTGCCGGGGCCGCCGACGACCCCGGACGGGGTGGCTGGCGCAGGCGGCGCGCCCTCGGCGGGCGTGGTGGCGCGCAGGACCGCGACGGCGCGGGCGTATGCCGTGTCGTCGGAGAACGTCAGCTCGGCGCGCTCGGCGCCGAGGCGGGCCTTGAGCGCGGTGGGGGTGCCCTCGGCGACGATCCGGCCCCCGTCGAGGACCGAGACCAGGTCGGCGAGCTGGTCGGCCTCCTCCAGGTACTGCGTCGTGAGCAGCACCGTCGCGCCGCCGTCCGCGAGGCGGGCGACGACGTCCCACACACCCTGGCGGCTGCGTGGGTCCAGGCCGGTCGTCGGCTCGTCCAGGAAGATCACCTCGGGGTCGCTGACCAGGCCGACGGCGAGGTCGAGGCGGCGGCGCTGGCCACCGGAGTAGGTCTTGACCAGGCGGCGGGCGAAACCGGCCAGGTCGAACGCGTCGACGAGCTCGGCGACCCGGCGGCGCGCGACAGCCCGGGGCAGGCGGAACAGCCGCGCGGCGAGCCAGAGGTTCTCCTCGCCGGTGAGCAGCTCGTCGACGGCGGCGTGCTGGCCGGTCAGGCTGATCACCTCGCGGACCCGGCGCGGCGCGCGCGCCAGGTCGTGGCCGGCGACCGTCGCCTCGCCGGCGTCGGCGCGCAGCAGCGTCGAGAGGATCCTCACCAGCGTCGTCTTGCCGGCGCCGTTCGGGCCGAGCAGCGCGTGGACGTGGCCCGCGGCGACGTCCAGGTCGACCCCGTCGAGCACGGTGACGGCGCCGAACGCCTTGCGCAGGCCGCGCACCCGGATGACCGCGCCGTCGGCGCCCGCCGGGAGACGAGGCGCCGGGGACGCCGATGGGAGAGGGGAGGCCGGGGGCTCACGGCCGGCGTCCAGGGTGGTCGGCATGGTCGGTGACCTTTCTGGTCGGATCTCCCGCGTCCACCCGGCCGGCTCTGGCCGGGACGGCTGGCGGGTGGGGCCGGATGGCGGGGGAGTCGGTGGCTGGGGTTCGGGGCTGGGTCGGTGGCTGGCGCGTGCCGCCGCGCGGTGGGGATGCCCGCCGGCGGTGGCCGGCGGGATCATCGTGGCGGAGTGTCGTGGCCCGGACACGGGTCCTGGAACCCGGCCCGAGGTGGGGCTACGCCCACCTCGTGTGCCGGCCGAACCAAAACTGTTTATGGCGTACACATGATGTACGTTATACGCAGTTGTCGGAAGGTGGTCAACGGGTGATGGCGAGGCAGCTCGGTGGCCGGCCGTCGGGGAGGCGACACTCAAGGCAGGCACCTCCCCGGGGCCGCCGCGGCGCGCGGGTGGGTCGACGGGCGTCGGTGGACAGGGCGGTGGGATGACGAGGGATGCGAGTGGGGGCGGCGCCCCGGTGGGCGGCGGCGAGCGGCGCACCCCGGCGGCCGGGGGGCCGCCGGGCGCGTTCGAGCAGCTGTGGGGCGCCCCCGCGCGGCCGCGGCGCGGTCCGCGCCCGGCGCTGCGGCTGGACAGCCTGGTCGAGGCGGCGGTCGCGCTCGCGGACGAGGAGGGGCTCGGCGCGCTGTCGATGGCCCGGGTCGCCGAACGGCTCGGCTTCACGACGATGTCGCTTTACCGACACGTCGCCAGCAAGGACGACCTGCTCCTGCTGATGCTCAACGAGGCCGTCGGCCCGCCGCCGAAGACGCTGGTGACCGACCCGGCCGCCGGTTGGCGGGCCGGGCTCGACGCCTGGACCAGAGGTATGTACGAGCGGGCACTGGCGCACCCGTGGATAACCCGGATCGAGATCGGCGGCGCGCCGAACCTGCCCAACCAGCTGGCCTGGATGGACCGCGGCGTCGCCCCCCTCGCCGGCGTGCCGCTGGCTGGTCAGGAGAAGCTGTCGGCGATCCTGATGCTGTCCCGCTACGCCATGTCCGCGGCGCAGCTGACAAGCGACGTCACGGCCGCCGCGAGCGCCGGCACCTACGGGCCGGACGACGGTGACTACGGCGCGACACTCGCCCGGTTGCTCGACCCGGAGCGGTTCCCCGCGCTGCACGCGATCGCGGTCTCCGGTGAGATCGACCCGGCCGTGCCGCCAGAGGGGGTCGCCGACGAGCTGCACGGGGAATTCCACTTCGGCCTCGCCCGCATGCTCGACGGGCTCGACGTCCTGCTGCGCTCCCGCGGGCCGAAATAGACCGCCCGGTGGCGTGTCCATGGGTGGTCCGAGGCCGGTCCCGGTGTGGGCTCGGACCGGGGTGTCGTTGTTCCGACGGCCCGCAGACCAGCGGTCCGGCGCAGAATGGGCCGGTGGCGGGGGAGATGGTCCGGGATGACCCGGAGTCGGGTGATTCGCGCCGTGCTGAGGGGGCGTGCGGGATGGTCGTGGTGGCGAGCGTGGACCCGGCGGCGGTGACGCCGCGGGAGGAGATCTTCGTCGGCGGGCTGGAGAAGCGGCCGATCGTGATCGCCGCCTACCGCCCCGAATGGGTCAAGCAGTTCGCGCACGAACAGGCGCGGATCGTCGGGGCACTCGGCGAGGCGGCAGTGCGGGTCGAGCATATCGGCTCGACCTCGGTGCCAGGGCTCGGCGCGAAACCGATCATCGACATCCAGGTCAGCGTCCCCGACATGGCCGACGCGGCGAGCTTCGAGGGCCCGCTGCTGCGCACCGGCTACGTGGTGCGGGTGCGCGAGCAGGGCGAGCACTGGATGTTCCGGACCCCCGAACAGGACGTGCACATCCACGTCTGCGGCGCGGGCAGCGACTGGGAGCACCGCCACCTGCTGTTCCGCGACTGGCTGCGCCACGACCCCGCCGACCGCACCGCCTACGAGGCGGCCAAGCGTGCGCTCGCGGCCCTCGACTGGCCGAGCATGCAGCACTACGCCGAGGCCAAGAGCACCATCATCCAGGAGATCACCGCCCGCGCCCGCCCCTGGGCCGCGAAGACCGGCTGGACGATCCCCGCCCCCCGCGGCTGACGCCGTCCCCTCGCCATCCGGGAGGCCGCGCCGCGACTCCCTTGGAGGCTCACCTTCGCCAGCCACGGCCGCGGTGAATCCGGGTCCGCGGGCAGTACCCGCGCCGCGAGGAGTTCGGTGGGCTCGAAGACTGCGGTCACGGCCGCGCTCATCTCAGCAAACGGTCCAGTGGGAGTTCTTGAGGGTGCCGGTATTTGAAGGAGTTTCTGACGACTCCAGGGCCCTTGTCGATCTCCCGGGGCTGATCTTCAGGAAACGAAGGTTTGTTGAAGACCAGGACGGGCCGTTTGTCCGGCGGGCTCAGTCGTGCGGCGGTAGGTGGCCGAGCTGGTGGTCAGCGACGCTCAGCGCCTCGTCGACGAGGCGGCGCAGGTGCCCGTAGCGCAGCGCGTACACCACGTGCCGTCCTTCCTTGCGTGTCGTGACCAGGCCAGCCAGCCGCAGTCGGGCGAGGTGCTGGCTCACGGAGGTTCGGGTTGCTCCGGTCGCCTCGGTCAGGGTGGTGACGTCGGCCTCACCCTCACCGAGCCGTGCCAGGAGGGCTAGGCGGGTGCGGTCGGCGAGCAGGCCGAGCACGTCCACGGCCACCGCGAGACGTTCGCGGTCCTCATGCTGCTGCGAGGGATGCGCACCTGATAGATGCATGCGTGCGTTCACACGCACATAATGCGGGGGTGGCGACACCAGCGTCCAGCCACATCCCCGAAAGGCACGCCGTGAACGGGCACACCCATCCCCATGAGCCGCACGGACACCGCCACGACCACGGCGGTCACCACCACGGGCAGGCCCACCGGGACGGCTGGTGGTCCAGGCTGCGCGACCAGGCCGGGCACCTGGCCGCCCCGCACAGCCATGGGGCGATGGACAAGATCGACTCCGCGATGAAGACCTCGCGCGAGGGCACGCGCACGCTGTGGCTGTCGTTGGGTGTCCTGGGGCTGACCACGGCGGTCCAGGCGGCGGTCGTGGCGTTGTCCGGGTCGGTGGCGCTGCTGGGCGACACGATCCACAACGGCGCTGACGCGCTGACCGCGGTCCCGCTCGGGTTGGCGTTCGTGCTGGGTCGGCGGCCGGCGAACCGCCGCTACACCTACGGCTACGGCCGCGCTGAGGACCTGGCCGGTGTCGCTGTTGTGCTCACGATCGCCGCCTCGTCGGCGCTCGCCGCCTATGAGGCCGTCGACCGGCTGCTGCACCCGCGCGGCATCAGCCACCTGTGGGCGGTGGCGATCGCCGCCGTGGTCGGGTTCGCCGGCAACGAGTGGGTGGCGCGCTACCGGATCGCCACCGGCCGCCGGATCGGCTCCGCGGCGCTGGTCGCCGACGGGCTGCACGCCCGCACCGACGGCTTCACGTCCCTGGCCGTCCTGGCGGGCGCCGGAGGGGTCGCGCTCGGGTGGCGCTGGGCCGACCCTGCGGTCGGCCTGCTGATCACCGTCGCCATCCTCCTCGTGCTGCGGGACGCCGCCCGTGAGGTCTGCCGGCGCCTGCTTGACTGCGTAGACCCGGCGTTGGTCGACACCGCCGAGTCCGCGCTGCGCGCCGTGGACGGAGTCCGGGAGGTGGGGCAGGTCCGGATGCGCTGGATCGGCCACGCCCTGCGCGCGGAGGCCGACATCGTCGTCGACCCGCAGCTGACCGTCGTGCAGGCCCACGGCCTCGCCGTCGCCGCCGAACACGCCCTCATCCACGCGGTTCCCCGGCTGACCGCCGCCACCGTCCACACCGACCACCCGCCCCACGGCGCCGATCCGCACGCCGCCCTCAGCCACCACACCGCCGCCTGACGGAAGAACGCCGGTATCGCCAGTCCACCCGCGCTGGTGAACACCGGCCGCTGCCTGCTCCGGACCACCCGACCCCGCGGGAGGCTGCCGCGATGACCAGCATGGACGCCACCGCGCGCCCCGCTCTGCTTCGCCGGGGCTTCGCGCTGGAGTACGCCACGCTCGGCTGGAACGTGGTCGGCATTGTGGTGCTCACCGTCACGGCGATCGCCGCGCGGTCGGTGGCGCTCGCCGGGTTCGGCCTGGACTCGCTGATCGAGATCGGCGCGTCCACGGTGGTGCTCTGGGAGCTGTCCGGTGCCGGCGAGGAGCGTCAGCGCCGCGCGCTGAGGTTGATCGGCGTGGGCTTCGCGCTGCTCGCGCTCTATCTGCTGGTGGCGTCCACGTGGGTGCTGGTGGCCGGTTTCCACCCGCGCCACTCGCCGCTGGGCATCGCGTGGACGGCGGTGACCGCGGCGGTCATGTTCACCCTCGCTGTGGGCAAGGCCCGCACCGGCGCGGCGCTCGACAACCCGGTGCTCAGGACCGAGGGGCGGGTCACCCTGATCGACGGCCTGCTCGCGGCCGCGGTGCTGCTCGGCCTGGTCCTCAACACTCTGGCCGGCTTGTGGTGGGCGGACCCGGCGGCCGGCTACGTGCTGGTCTACTACGCGGCGCGGGAGGTCAAGGAAGTCCTCTTCGCCGAGCACTGACTGGCCGCGCCCGGCGCGAGGGCGAAAGCCGGCCCGGACCGGTCAGTGCGGGTGAGAGGCCGGGTAGTGCACCGGGCCGTGGGAATCCTCGCGCCGCGCGTGGTCAGCCTGGGCAGTCTCGGGGGTGGTGATCTGCAGCAGGCCGGTGTCCTGGTCCTCGCCGAGGTGGTCGACCTGGAGAGTGGCGTGGCTGATCCGGTGCTCCTCGCGCAGCACGCCCTGCAGGACACGGCGGACGTGGTGGCAGTCGCCGCCGGGAACAACGAGGACGTGCGCGGACAGGGCGGGCTGCCCCGAGGTGATCTCCCAGGCGTGCAGGTCGTGGACCTCGACGACCTGCACGTCGTCGGCGAGGACGTCCTGGACCATGAGGGTGTTGACGTAGCGGGTTCAAGGCCTGCGAGCCGGCGAGAGCGAGGCAGCACCATCCCTACAGGCACCGTTGTCCACGCCGTTGACCTCGACCGGGCTCTGTTGTTGATCTTGAGCATGGTGATCCGGGTTCGGTGCCGCTGACTGCTTCGACCGATCAGGGCATCAAGGGCACCAGGTCACTCATGGTCACCGCCCAGCGGAGGAGATCTCGCCGGGTTTCATGATCTGGTGGGATCGTCGGGCCCACAGCTCCGACGATCCCACCAGATCATGGCTACGGCCGGATGGACCGCCTGGCTCCCGTCGCTGAGCGTGGTGGGACGTGGGAGGCCGTCCGGTTCCCCGCAGATCAGCGGTCAGCGATCAGCGGGCGGCCAGGCGGGCGCGGACGCGGGTGGCGCATGTGAGGATGACGTCGGCGGCGAAGGCGGCGTCGTCGGGGTCCGTCTTCCAGCTCGAGACGCTGAGGCGCATCGCGGTCCGGCCGTGCCAGAGGGTGGGCCCGCACCAGACCCGGCCGTCCTCCTGGATCTCGGCGATGAGCGCCCGTGTCAGCGCCTCGCCGGCCGCTTCGGGCGCGGCCTCGGCCGCGCCCGGGGCCTCGGTGCCGGGCTCCGGGTCGAGGTGGTCGAGGCGGATGAGGACCTGGTTGAGGACGACGTCGTTGAGGACCGTGAGGCCGCCCTCGTCGAGCCGGCGGGCGATCTCGGCGGCGGCGTCGCAGGCGCGGGTGACGAGATCGGCGACGCCGTCGCGGCCCAGGGTGCGCAGGGCTGCCCACACCTCGATCTGCCGGGCGCGCTGTGAGGACTGCGGCGTGTGGTGCATCGCGTCGAACGTGTCGCCGGCGGGGGTGTAGCCGGCGGCGGCGGTGAAGGTGCGGCGCAGGGGGGCCGCGTCCCGGACGAAGGCGAGACCGCAGTCGTAGGTGACGTTGAGCCACTTGTGCCCGTCGGTCGCCCACGAGTCGGCGCGGGTGAGCCCGGCGGCGAGCCGGTCACGCCGCGTCGGGTCGGCCAGCGCCCACAGACCGAACGCGCCGTCGACGTGCAGCCAGCCCGGCGCGGGTCCCGGACGGCGGGCGAGCCAGTCGGCGATCTCGTCGAACGGGTCGAACGCGCCGGTGTTGACCTCGCCCGCCTGCGCGCAGACGAGCACCGGGCCGGTGAGGTCGCCCGGCAGCGCGTCGGCGCGCATCCGGCCCTGGTCGTCGGCGGGCACGACGTGCACCCGGGAGCGGCCGAGCCCTACCAGGCCGAGCGACTTGCGCAGCGTCGCGTGCGCCCCTTCGCCGATGACGACGTCGAAGGCCGGGGCGCCGAACAGCCCGTCGGCCTGGGCGTCCCAGCCGAGCCGGGCGAGCAGTTCGTCGCGGGCGGCGGCGAGGCAGGCGGCGTTGGCCATGGTGGCCCCGGTCACGTAGGTGACCGCGCAGTCGGCTGGTAGGCCGAGGAGGTCGACCAGCCAGCGTCGGGTCACGTCGTGCAGCTTGGCGGCCACGGGGGACATCGCCGGGAGTGCCGCGTTCTGGTCCCAGGCGTCGGTGAGCCAGGCGGCGCCGAGTGCCGCCGGCAGGGTCCCGCCGATGACGAAGCCGAAGTAGCGGGCGCCTGCCGAGGCCATCGTCGCCGGGCCGCCGGCGTCGTGCAGGAGGCGCAGCGTCGCGTGCGCCGACGTACCGGCCTCGGGCAGTGCCTCATCGAAGGCCGCCAGCCCGGCCACCGCCTCCGGCGTCGGCGCGACGGGCCGGCTGTCAACCGTCGCCGCGTAGTCGAGCGCCATCGCCGCGGCTGCCCGCAGCACGTCCAGGTCGTCCTCGCGATCCATGGCGCCATCCTTTTCGTCCGTCCGCTACCCAGCGCAGGTCTGTCGGCTGCCCGACGACAGCGTCATCCGCCCAATCCTGCCGTGCGTACGCAGCTCGGGGGAGCGGGGCGAGGTTCCGCAGACAGGACGTGGATGCCAAGGTGGAGGGGGAGTGGCTGATGCACGCGGTGCCCCCCGGGACCGATGTCGCTGGACCGGTGCGCCGGGGCGGTGTAGGAGATCGTTTCCCGCGGCCCTCATCACAAGATAATCAACAGTGTTGACGAGCGGTAACGCTATTTGTTGATCTTCAACACAAAACCCGTGCGCACACCCCTCCCAACCCCCAAACAGCTCATCGACTAAAGACTCGCCAAAAAGATCTTGTGGTTCGGATTCGTGGAGTACTGCTTCGAGCGCTCATCGCAGGGCCGGGCGGAAGCGTTGATGGATATAGGGAAATGCTCGACCGGGTGGGAGGCGAGGGGTGCGCTCCGATGAGGAACGGGCCTTCGAGGAGTTCGTCGCCGGGTCCGCGGACCGGCTGCTGCTGAGCGCGGTGCTGCTGGTCGGTGGCGACCGGGCGGCCGGCGAGGACCTCCTGCAGGGCGCGTTCGAGCGCACCTACCGGCACTGGTCGAAGATCGCCGACGGGCAGCCGGAGGCCTACGTGCGCCGGGCGCTCGTCAACGCGGCGACGAGCCGGTGGCGCCGGTTGCGGGCGCGGGTCACCGAGGTGCCGCTGCTGACGGAACAGGACCCTGGCGGGTTCGGGCCACAGGTCGCCGACCATGCCGAGGCGCTGTCGGCGCGCGACGGGCTGACGCGCGCGCTGCGCACCCTGCCGCCACGCCAGCGTGCCGTCGTCGTCCTGCGCTACCTCGACGACCTGCCCGAGGGCGAGGTCGCCGCCGCGCTCGGCTGCTCCGTCGGTTCGGTGCGCAGCCAGGCGTCCCGGGGCCTGGCGAAGCTGCGCGACAACGAGCACCTCGCCGGAATCGGCGGTGGCGGCGGCGCGGCCCGCTGGCCGGTGCGGCCGGCCGGCCAGCGGGCCCGGGCGGTGGATCTCCTGACGAACGAGGGGGCTAGTAGCGGCCCGGGCCCGGCTCGTGCCGCGTCGCCCAGGCCGCGGCTCGCGCCGCCGCCACCGGGCCGGCACCGGGCGGGGCTGGCGTCCGGCGGACCCGTGGGCGGCCTGGCGACAACGAGCGAGGTGGGCGCGACCCAGCAGGTGCGGGCCGGGCGGGCAGGGGGGAACGCGCTGTGAGCACCGGCGGACGCGACGCGGACCCAGCCGACCTCGACACGAGTGGCGTCGAGGCGCGGCTGCGCGCCGTGCGGGCCGAGCTGCCCAAACTGTCGGTCGGGCCGTGGTTCGCCCAGTCGGTGCGGGCGCGGGCGCTGCGCCGCCGGGCGCGGGTCCGGGCCGCCGGTTCCGTCGTGGTCGCGGTCATGGCGGTCGTTCTGGTCGTGGTCTCGGTGAGCCTGCTGGGTGGCGGCACGGGGACGGGTGGGATCGTGCCGGCGAGGACGGTGGCTCCGGCCGGGCCGACCACGGACTTCTACTATGGCGGGCCCGCCGTCACGTGGCCGCCGACGCAGAAGCAGGCGGATCCGCTGGATCCGCAGACGGCGGAGAAGGTCAGGGCCGCGTTCCGCACGGTGTACCAGGCGCAGCACCCGCAGGTCTCCGACCAGGTGTGGGCCGCGGCGGTGCAGGATCCCGCGGCGCTCTTGCCGGTCCGCGACAAGGTGGGCCAGCGGTTCCCCGGGCTTTACACCACCATCTCGGTCACCTTCGGCGGTCTCGAGCAGGTCGGTCCGGCGACGGTCAGCGTCTCGTTCACGCTGACGTTCACGGACTCCACGGTGGTGGGATCGTCGGAGACCGGAGAGCGCTCCTACGGCACGACCGGTACGGCGGTGCTGGTCGACGGTCATTGGCTGGTCAGCAGGGACACGTACTGTGCCACCACTGGCGCGCTGATGGTGGCGGACCTGCAGTGCCCGTGACCTCGGTGGGTCAGGCGGCGTCGGCGGTGAGGGAGACGGCGAGCAGGGCGGTGTCGTCGTCGTGGCTGCCGTGGGCGAGCGCGGCGAGCGCCCGTTCGCACAGCTCCTCCGGGCCGGACGCGCCCGCGGCGACGGAGCGCAGTACCGCCATGCCCTCGTCGACGGAGCGGTGCCGGTCCTCGACGAGTCCGTCGGTGTAGAGCAGCAGGATGCTGCCGGGGGCGAACGGGACGGCGGTCTCGGCGTAGTGGCCGCCGGTGAGGCCGGCGCCCAGCGGGGGGCCTGGTTCCACGGCGACGAACTGGGGCTCGCCGTGTGGCGGGACGATCAGCGGTGGCAGGTGGCCGGCGGAGGCGACGCGCAGCTGGCGCGCCGCCGGGTCGAGTATCGCCATGGCGACGGTGGTGATCTGGTCCTGTTCGAGCCCGCTGACGGCGGCGTCGAGCTGGACGAGGACCGCCTCGGCGGGCAGGTGGGCCGAGGTGCCTGCCCGTGCGCTGGCCCGTAGCTGGCCCATGGTGGCGGCGGCCTGGATGCCTCGGCCCATGACGTCGCCGATGACGAGGGCGATCGTGTCGTCGTCGAGTGTCAGGACGTCGTACCAGTCGCCGCCGACGAGGGAGCCAGCGCCGGCCGGCAGGTAGCGCCATGCGAACGCGACGCCGGCGATCTCGGGCATGCGGCGTGGCAGCAGGCTGCGTTGCAGGGTCAGCGCGGTCTCGCGTTCCCGCTGGTACTGGCGGGCGTGGACGAGCGCGATGGCTGCCCGGTCCGCGACGTCCTGGATGAGGCTCTGCTCGTCGGCGGAGAAGGCGGCGGCCCCGGGGGGTCGGGACAGTCCCAGAACGCCGGCGGTCTCGGAGCGCAGGCGCAGTGGCACGGCGAGGATGGCGCCGGATTCGGTGGTCGCGGCGGCGGGCCGCCCGTTCTCGGGGAGGTCGGGGTTGGCTGGGGCGGTGGGCCAGGACAGGCCGCGGGCGGCGGGGCCGGCGATGGCGATGGTCTGGCCGTGGTGGAGTGCCAGGCGCATCGCCTGCACGCGGGCGGGGTCGAGGTGTCCCTGGGCTGGCGTGTCGGCGTCGGTGGGGGTGTTGGCGTGGGTACCGGCTTCGGCCACCAGGTGGGGTTGGGTGCCGCTTTCGGCGAGGTAGACGGCGGCGTATTCGGAGAGGGTGGGGGTGAACAGGGCGGCCAGCTGGTGGAGGGTCTCGCCTTCGTCGAGGCGGGCTGTCAGCCGGGTGGTGGCGGCGGCCAGGAAGGTCACGCGTTCCCGGGCCTGTCGTTCGGCGGCGATCAGCCGGGCTCGTTCGAGTGCGAGCGCGGTCTGGGCGGCGAGCGCGCCGGCGAACTCGCGGTCCTCGGGGCCGAACAGCCGTGGGTAGTCGAAGGAGAACCGGAGCGCGCCGAGTACCTCTGCGCCGACGGACAGCGGCAGTGCGCAGAGGGAGACCGTGGTGGGCTCGAGTTGGTGCAGCTGCGGGTAGCGGGCGTGATCCTCGGCGACGGACTCCAGCCAGACGGCTTGGCCTTCCCGGATCGCCTCCGCGGCGGGCAGTGGCGCGTCGCGCCGTTCGGCGCGTAGTTGGGCGACCAGTTCGCCTGGGTAGCCGACGGCTCCGGGGACGGCGAGCAGGTCGCCGTCGAGGGGTACGAGCAGGCTGCCGCCGTTCGCGCCGAGTGCGGCGACACCCTCGGTGAGGACGACCTCGGCGACCTGTTCGGGGCGGGTGGTGGACGCGAGTGCCGCCGTCGCGGCCTGGAGGCGGGCGCCGCGTTCGGCGGCGCGCCGGGCCGTGGAGACCTCGGCCAGGGCGCGCAGCAGGAACTCCTCGAAGCTGGGTGGCGCGGGCGGTGGCTGGCCGCTGCCGGCGGCGCGCAGCTGGGTGATGATCGAGCTGATGTACCAGCGGCGGAACGCCCAGTGAGCGGGCGGTGTCTCCACGGTGAGCAGCCGGGCCGCTCTGGCGTACTCGTCTGCCTTGTCGAGGGCGACGAGGTACTCCTCGGCGGCGTCCGCGGCGGACAGCGGGAGCGAGAGTTCGAGGGTGGTCCGGGGTCGTCTGGCCGCGGCGGCGGCCAGTGCCTGCCGGCGGATCGCCTCCCGGGGGGCGGCGAACCGGGTCGTCACGACGGTGATCAGTTCGGCGAGGTGGGGCGGGACCGCGCCGCTCTCGCCGCTGGCCGCGCCACGGGAGGCGAGGGTGAACTCGCGGACCAGGTTGTCGACGTGGCTCTTGGCGGCCAGCAGCAGGTCGGTCGGGATGTCGCCGATGCTGACCGGGTAGTGGGCCGGGGCCGGGGCGACGGGTGGGTGGGGCTGGGTTGGTGGTGTGGTGTGCCGGCCGGTTACCGGTGTGTTCGGCGGGGGGCTGGCCGGGGGGCGTTCGGTGGGCTGCGGGGGGCTGGTTTCGGCCGCGGCGTCGAGTTCGGCCCAGACGACCTTCCCGGCGCCGTCGGGGGAGCAGCCCCAGCGTGCGGCGAGGCTGTGGACGATCGCCAGGCCGCGGCCGGTGAACGACTCGGAGCTTGGTCGTCCTCTGGTGGGTGTGGTGGGGCTCGCGTCGGCGACCTCCACCCGCAGTCCGCTGCCCTGGGTGAGTACGCGCAGGGTGATGGGGGGTTTGCCGTGGAGGAGGGCGTTGGTCAGCAGCTCGCCGGCGATGAGGGCGACGTCGGCGCGCAGCGCCCGCAGCGGCGGTTCGATGCCGGCGAGGGTCGCGGACACGAGTCGGCGTGATCGTGGTACGGCGCGGGCGTCGGCGTCGACGTTCAGGTCGACGAGGAGCTCGCCGGGTGTCGACGGGAGCCCGTTGGCGGGACGGGTGGGCGAGCCGGGGGGGCTGGCGTCTCGTGTCACGGGCATCCCCCACCTCGGCGGCTTCGTCCGGGCCCCTCGGGGTCCGTACCTCGACGGTAGGTCGGTCGGCCCTGGTGAGGGCGGAGTCTTCGTCAGGCGCGGATGGACACGTCGCGGGCGTACCACGGAGCTGTTGTTGTCGGCTGGTGGCCAAGTATGGCCTACCCGTGCGCTTGGTGGGTGTCCTGTGAGGTGTCGCGCTCCGGTCGGGCTGGTTGCGGGTCATCGGCCGCCGGGCCGGCGGCGGGCGTGGCGGGTGAGCTGGGCCTGGCGGGCGGCGAAGCGGGCGCGGGAGGCGTGCTGGCGGGCCTGGCGGCAGGGGTGGCACTGGGTGTCCTGCGCGGGCGCGGCGCGGCAGGTGACGCACAGCACCACCGGTTCCCGGGCGGGTGTGTGCTCTCCTGGCCGGGCGCCGTACGCGTCTGCCTGGGCCTCGTGGAGGTCGGTGGGGGGTGGGTGGCCGGCGGTGGCGCGGGCTTCCTGGAGGGCCTCCTGGCGGAACTCCTCGACGCCGCGCCGGCAGTAGCAGGTCGGGGCGGGTCCCGCGAGGCCGGCCACCGCCGGCGCGACGGCGTCCACGGCGGCGGCGGCGCGCTGCGCTGGCGCCGGCTGTTGGCGGTGGCCGTCCGTGGGGCTTGGGGTGTCGCCGGGTTCGGCCTGGCCGGGCAGGGCGCAGCAGGTCACCCACACCGCGGTCGGGCCGCCGCCGAAGTGCGCGGACCACAGGTGGCCGCACAGTGAGCACCGGGTGGGCGGAGGGAGGGGCGCGTCGGACTCGGCCACCTCTCCAGTCGACCATGCTGACCCCACCGCGCGCACCACCCCGGGCCGGGCCGGGGTGGTCGATCGGTACGGCGGTGCGGCGGTGCGGGGTGCGGGTCAGGAGGATCTGGTGAGGGAGAAGGTGTCGCAGTTCGCGCCGCTGATCTGGCCGCGTAGCTGCTGGCTGCCGACGGAGTACGTGCCGGACAGGCCGACCATGACGTAGCCGGGTGGGTGGTCGAGCCAGCGCCGTCCGGTCAGCTGCAGGACGTTGCCGACGAACGTGCCGCTCATCGTGTACGCCCCGGAGGGCACGTCGGGGTTGTCGGCGGTCGCCGAGAACGAGAACTCCGCGGTGACCCGGCCGGGTGCCTCGGGCAGGTCGAGGATGTCCAGCCGCAGGTTGGTGGTGCCCTGCTGGCAGCGGTAGGTCCCCGTGAAGCGGCCGGCGAGCAGCTCGGTGTCTCCCGCGCCCGGGACGCCGGCTTCCTGGGTCGCGGTGGCGGGTGTGGTCGCGGTGGGCGTCGGGGTGGGTCCGGGTGTCGGGCTGTTCCCGGTGCCGGTCACCGCGGCGGTGATCCCGGCGCCGGCCAGCGCGGCGGTGAGCAGCGCCGCGGTGGCGGCCGCCACGAACCAGCCCCGCAGTGGCCGGGCCGGTGCCGTCAGGGGGGTGGCGGCGGCGAGTGGCCCACCTGGGTTCGGTGGCCGGTCCCCGTGGCCGGCCGGGGGCAGTGGGGTGGGGGTCGACGGCGGGGGCGTGCCCGCGGCCGCGTAGGCGCCGGGGGGCGGTGGTGGGAACCAAGGCTGCCCGCTGGCGGTGTCTGGCCAGGTGGCGGGCGGACCCCACCCACCGGAGGCGGGCGTCGGGGTCGCCGGGGTGGCGCCGGCTGGGGTCGGGGCGGAGGCAGGGGGCTGCCAGAGGACCTCCAGCACCCTGGCCACGGCCGCCGCCGGGTCGGCGGTCTCGCCGACGAGCGTGGCCAGCAGCCGGGTGGCGGACGGCCGGCCCGCCGGGTCGCGGCGCAGCGCCGAGCGGACGATCGCCAGCAGCCGTGGGGGTACGCCGGCGAGGTCCGGCTCGGTGGTCATCGAGCGGTAGAGCAGTGCCTCGGCCGTCCCGGTCCCGAACGGCGGCCGGCCGGTCGCCGCGAACGCGACGGTGAGCGCCCACGCCCACACGTCCGCCGCGGGCCCGGCCCGTCTGCCCTCGGCCTGCTCGGGCGCGAGGTAGCCGGGGCTGCCGACGACCGTCCCGGTCCGGGTCACGTCGACGCGGGCCGCCGGGTTGGTCGGCACGGCCATGCCGAAGTCGATGACCTTCGGCCCGGTGGCGGTGATGAGCACGTTCGCCGGTTTCAGGTCGCGGTGGACGATGCCGGCGCGGTGGATCGCGACCAGGGCCTCGGCGAGCCCCACGGCCAGGGCCTCGACGGTCGCCGGGGCCAGCGGCCCGCCGAGGTCGACGGCCTCGTCGAGGCTTGGCCCGGCGACGTACTCGGTCGCGAGCCAGGGCCGGTGGGCGTCCGGGTCGGCGGCGAGCACCCGGGCGGTGCAGGTCGCGGCGACCGCCCTGGCCGCGGCGACCTCGCGGCGGAACCGGACCCGGTAGTCGGACATCGAGGCGACTCGTTGGTGGATCAGTTTGACGGCGACCAGCCGTCCCTCGGTGGCGGCGGCGCTGTCCGCGGCGGCGAACGTCGGCGGCGGCGGCGCGGTGGAGCCTGGGAGGCCGGGGGGCGTGGGGTGGCCCGGGGTGTCGTCCAGGTGGAGGGTGGCGGTGTCGTCGGCTACGCCGAGGAACACCACGCCCATGGCGCCGGCGCCGAGTCGGGCGGTCAGCTGGTAGCCGCCGACCCGGGTCGGGTCACCGGCCTGCAGCGGTCCCAGCGGCATCCGTGCTCTCCTTCCTTGTCACCTCGCTGTGTCCCTCGCCGCGGTGAACCTCAGAGTTCGCTCAGATAGCCCGGCCGGACCTGGTGCCCGGCGGGAATCGCCCGTCGTGGGTGGCACGATGGGCAGCGGGGGAATCTGGGTCTGAACCTACGGATATCGACCGTCGCGTGCTGTGCCGGTGCCTGCCGTGGGATGGAGCCGGCTTGGGTCCGCGGCGGCCGCCGCGGGTCGCATCGCCCATGCGGAAGGCGGCGAGGTGCGCGACGGAGCGCTCGCGATCGACGGGCTGTCCAAACGGTATGGAGAGGTCGTCGCGCTGCGCGGGATGACGTTCGACGTCCGGGCGGGCGAGCTGTTCGGGTTCGTCGGCTCGAACGGGGCCGGCAAGACCACGACGATGCGGATCGTGCTCGGGGTGCTCACCGCCGACGGCGGGGAGGTCCGCTATGACGGGAGTCCGCTGACGCTCGCGGCGCGCCGCCGGATCGGGTACATGCCCGAGGAGCGGGGCCTGTACCCGAAGATGCGGGTCGGTGAGCAGCTGGAGTACCTCGCCCAGCTGCATGGCATGTCGGGCGTGGCCGCGCGCCGGGCGACCCTGGAGTGGGCCGAGCGGCTCGGTATCGCGCCGCGGCTCGGGGACGAGGTGCAGGCGCTCAGTCTCGGGAACCAGCAGCGTGCCCAGCTCGCGGCCGCGCTGGTGCACGACCCGGCGGTGCTGGTCCTCGACGAGCCGTTCTCCGGTCTGGACCCGGTCGCGGTCGACGTGATGAGCGACGTGTTGCGTGAGCGGGCCGCCGCGGGGGTGCCGGTGGTGTTCTCCAGCCATCAGCTCGACCTCGTCGAGCGGCTGTGTGACCGGGTCGGGATCGTCTCGGGTGGCGCGATGGTCGCCGTCGGCCCGGTCGACGAGCTGCGCGCGGGTGGTGAGTCGCTGCTGGTCGTCGACGCGCCGCGCGCCCCCGAGGGGTGGGCTTTGGGCCTGCCGGGTGTGGTCGGGGCCCGGGTGGAGGGTGCACAGACGGTGCTCGCTCTCGCGGCCGGTGCCGACGACCAGCAGGTGCTGCGGGCCGCGCTCGCGACCGGCCCGGTGCACGAGTTCGCGCACCGGCGCCCGACGCTGACGGAGCTGTTCCGTGAGGTGGTCAGCTCGGACCCGGCGCCGGGTGGGGCGGCGCCCGACGGCGGCAAGGGCAGGGGCGGGCGTGGGCGTGGCTGGGGGAGACGTGCCGGGGTGGGCGCGTCGGTGCGGGCGAGGGTGAAGGGTGGGCAGCGGTGAGCGGCACCATCGATCTTGATACCGGCGCCGACGGTCAGGGGCGGCCCGGCGCGGTGGTGCCCGCGGGCGTCGTGGCTGGCGGTGGCGGCCCTGTTCGTGGCGGCGAGGACGGCGGGGGCGGGGCGGGGACGTCGTCGGGGCGGGTGCTGTGGCTCGTCGTGCGCCGCGAGGTGTCGACCCGGCTGCGTTCCAAGGCTTTTCGGATCATGACGCCGCTGCTGGTCGTCGTGCTCGCCGCGGGGATCAGTGTCACGGCCCTGTTCGGCGGCTCGTCACCGAGCACCGTCGGTTTCCTGCCTGCTGACGCCCGTTACGGGGCGGCGCTCACGGCGGTCGGTGACGCCGCGGGTGTCGACGTCCGCGCGGTCACCGTCGCCGACGCTGCCGAGGCGGAGCGCCAGGTCCGGGACGGCACGCTCGACGCCGCCGTGACGGCGAGTGGCCCGGACGGTTTCCGGGTCATCGTCCGGCACACCCTCGACGACCAGGGCCGGGGGCTTCTCACCGCCATCGCCCGCCAGCAGGCGCTCGACGCGCAGGTCACCGCGCTCGGCGGTGACCTCGGCCAGGTCGACCGCGAGGTCGCCGCAGCCGGTGTCGACGTGGTCGCGCTCGAGGCGCCCAGGGAGCGGGACAACGCGCGGATCGGCCTCGGGGCCGTCACCGGGGTCCTGATCTACCTGTCGCTGCTGATCTTCGGCCCGGTGGTCGCGCAGGGGGTCGTCGAGGAGAAGTCCAGCCGCGTCGTCGAGATCCTGCTGGCCACGGTCCGGCCGTGGCAGCTGATGTCGGGCAAGGTGATCGGCATCGGGATCATCGGGCTGATCCAGATGGCGCTGTATGCCGCGGTCGGGGTGCCGCTGGCGGTGGCGACCGGGGTGCTGAGCCTGTCACTGGTGACGGCGCTCGCGTCGGCGGGCTGGTCGCTGGTCTGGTACCTGCTCGGTTTCGCGCTCTACGCGCTGCTGTTCGCCGCGGCGGGCTCGCTGGTGTCCCGGCAGGAGGACGCCTCGGCGGTCACCATGCCCCTCATCATGATCATCATCATTCCGTACGTGATCGGGATCTCGGTGCTGCCCGGCGACCCGGGCAGCGGCCTGCTGCGGGTGCTGTCGCTGGTCCCGTTGTCCGCGCCGCTGATCATGCCGATGCTCATCGCGGCGGGCACGGCCGCCGCGTGGCAGATCGCGCTGGGCACCGCCCTGACGATCGCCACGATCATCGGGCTGGTCCCGCTGACGGGCCGGATCTACTCCGGGGCGGTCAAGCGCACCGGTACCCGGGTCCGTCTCACCGACGCGCTGCGTTCCGGCTGACCCGGCGCCCGGTGCCCGGTGCCCGGCCCATCCTGTCGTCCACGGGAGGGGTGGGCCGGGGCCGGTCAGCCGCCGCGGGGGGCGTACATGATGAGGGCCATGCCGGCGAGGCAGACCGCCGCGCCGGCCAGGTCGAACCGGTCGGGGCGGTAGCCGTCCGCGACGACGCCCCACAGGATCGACCCGGCGACGAAGACCCCGCCGTAGGCGGCCAGTACCCGGCCGAAGTGCCCGTCGGGCTGGAACGTGGCGACGAAGCCGTAGAGCCCGAGCGTGACCACCCCGGCGGCCACCCACAGCGGGCCGCGGTGTTCGCGTAGCCCCTGCCACACCAGCCAGGCGCCGCCGATCTCGAGCACGGCGGCGAGGACGAACAGGGCGACGGAACGGGCGGCGACCACGGTGAGCTGGCGGCCCTCTCAGGCGACGGCTGCGGGGCGTGGGCGGATATGCCCGCGCACGCCCGACGCTACCGCCGCCGTGTCGGGGGTCGTCGGGGGTCGTTGCCGGTCTCGCCGGTCTGGCCGGACTGCGGGCGGCGCCTACGCCCTGCGCGGCATCGACGGGCCAACGCCCTTCGTCTCCTGGAAGAAGGTCGCGATCGCGGCGGCGACAGTGTCCGGCGCCTTTTCGGGGCCCAAGTGGTCCAACGTGGGAAAGCCGGTCAGGGAGGCAGCGGGCAGCAGCGCCGCGAGGCGCGCAGGGGCGCCACCGGCGGCGGTGCTCTCGGTGTCCTTGCCCGTCATCAGCAACATGGGCGTGGTGATGCCTGCGTAGCGCTGAGGCTGGTTGGCGAGTCGGGCGGCCTCCTCATGCTCGAGGATCGTTCCGGCCAGCAGCGCATACTTCTGGCGCCGTTCCGGGCGGCGGATCGCGGCGAGGATGATCAGGGTGAGCAGCGGACGTGGCACCCGCCCAGTCGTGCGCGGGTTGACGCCGCGGATGAACGTGAGGAAGGCGGCCAGCTGCCGCCCGGCTGAGAGCTCTCGGCGGCAGCGGTCGGTCCAGGTGAGGGTGACCGGGCCGTGCCCTTCTAGATGGACACCCGGTTCGTAGACGGCGGCCCGATCGAACCGCTGCCCGGCCGCAAGCGCCTCGAGGGCGAGGAAGCCCCCGAAGCTGTGTCCGACCAGCAACGTCGCTCCGGTTGCCTGCTGGACGGCGGCGATGTCCTCACACTCGCGCTCGGCGGTGTAGTCGGCGCCTTGCGGGCCCGACCCGCCGCGGCCGCGCCGGTCCAGTGTGTGGACGGTGAACCACGTGCCCAACGCCCGCGCGAAGCCGGCGAAGTCCTGTGCGGTCGCCAGCGCCCCGGGAAGCAGGATCAGGCCCGGGCCATGGCCGACGGTCAGGTAGCTGATCGTGGTGCCATCGGCGGAGGTGACAGTGGGCATGGGACGCCGGCCTTTCGGGAAGGATGCTGGTCAGGATCCGTAGGGGACGCTAACGAGCGTCGCCCGAGGCCCCCAGCCGGCGAGCCCCCGAACCGAAGGGGGCTTAGGCCCACCATCAGCCGAGAATGCCGGCGGACGAGAGCGGATCCCATCCGCTCTCGTCATTCCATCGGGGTCCGGAACTCGGGTCCGCCGAGCCAATCGTTCAATCCTGCGGTTCTTCCAACCCCCGAAGAGCGGGGCGCGCACGTCGCCGTGCTCGCCGGCGGTCGGCGCGTCCATCGGCGGCGTCGCACTGCCCGTCGACGCCGGCGCGACGGCCAGGGGCTGACCATCGGCCGCGCCGCGGTCCGGGAGCCCATCGGGCCCGCGGTGGCCGTGGAGTACGCGGGTAGGTGGGGACTGTCAGGCCTCTGACAGTCCCGCGAGCTGCTCCTCACACGTTTTCTCACACGCCTGCCGGTTTTCCTTGCCTCACGGGTCGCGAACGACGCGACGGGAGGAAGGAATACTGTGAAGAGACGTCTGCTCGCGGCGGCCACTGCCGCAACGCTCACCGCGGGTATCGCCGCGACGACCATCGTCGGTACGGCAGGCACGGCGAGTGCCCGGCCGTTGACGTGCGAGCTCCTGGAGCCCCTGTACATGGTTGTGCTCGACATGATCGTGCCCCCCGCCCCCGGGACCGGGTGGTACGCCGTCATGGGTGCCTACCAGGACAACTGCTGACGCCTTCGTGGCATTGGCTGGGTGAAAACGTCGTCCGTCATTTCGGGTGTGTCCTCGAGGACACACCCGAAATGACGAGGCGGCTTCCGCGGTCGTGGGAGAGGGGTCGCCGGCGGCACCTGGACCCACTACGCCCCCGGCGACCACGGCAGGCCAGCGCCGCCGCCGGACGCGATGTGCCGGGGTTCGGCGGGGCCCGGTCTAGAGGAAGCCGGTGAGGCCGGTGGGTCGGTGCGGGCCGATGGCGAGCAGCTCGAACAGGCCGTAGCCGACCTGGCCGTCGCGGGTGAAGCGGGCGAAGTTGTCGGTGATGCCCAGCAGGCGGCCCTGCTGGGCGGGGTCGGTGACGTCGATGGTCTCCCCGTCGACCTTGAGCGCCCCCTGGTACATGCCGTGCTTCCAGCCGGGGTCGAAGCCGTAGCCGGTGCCGGCGCCGAGGTGGGCGGTGACCAGGGCCTCGGCGGTGATCTCGGGAATCTTGTCGTCGCGGCGGGTGAAGCGGATGGTCGCGGACTTCGGGACGCGGGTGCCGGGGTGGAACTCGATCGTGTAGTCGGGGCGGCCGAGCTGCTCGGCCGGTTTGCCGGTCGCCGCGGGCCAGACGAGCAGCGCCTCCTCCAGGGAGCGGTCCCCGGCCTCGTCCTCCTGGAGGATCACGATGACCGAGTAGTCCTCGAACTGGATCGGCAGGTACAGCCAGAACAGGGTGTGGAAGTCGGCGGGCCTGCCGGGGGGTTCGGACTCGCCGACGGGCCGGATCCCCCAGGAACGGTCCCGGGTGCCCCACCAGCGGTCGGGGGTGACCTCGGTGGTCTGGCCGTCGGTGGTGAAGGTGCCCGACCAGCGGCCGGTCTGGGCGAGCCGGCAGGCGTCGATGATGACCCGGTTCGCGGCGCCGCGGATGACCTGCCGCGGTTCGAGGGTCGCGGGCATCGCGCCCTCGAACGTCAGGTCGGCGGACAGGCCGAAGTCGTTCGGCTCGAGGATGAACCGCAGCTTCTGGAGGCCTTCGACGACCTCGACGCGCAGCGGGCCGACCCGGGTGTCGAGCCGGTCGGTGCCGAGCTCCGCCGAGGCGCGCACGACCCGGTGCTCGGTGCCGCGGCGCAGCAGGGCGAACGCGTCGGCGGTGCCGAGGTTCGGGTACTGGCCCAGGCCGAGGACGAGGAACGTGTCGCCGTCGTGGGAGCCGCAGTTGAAGTAGTAGCGGTCGTAGAAGTTGCGGTCGGAGGTCGCGACCTCGCGGATGGGCGCGGCGATCTGGTGGACGGGGTAGTCGTCGAGCGGCGACAGCACGAGGCGCTCCTGGCGGGTCTCGGGGGCGGGTGCCCGGGGGTCGTGCTGGACGGGTCTCGGGCGGGCGGCGCTGGCCGGCGTTCCCCCGGCCCTGGCCCCGGATCGGGGTCGGGGCCGGGCGG
>NZ_KI912266.1:4513702-4526159 GCF_000235425.2 Pseudofrankia saprophytica | reverse complement strand
CGCGCCGGCGGGCGCGGTCCGTGGCTCACCCCGCGGCGGCGGGGCGCCGGGGGCTGGCAGGCCCAGCAGCTTCGCGAGCATCCGGCTCACCGTGTTGTTGGTGATCATGTCGGTGGCGGGGTCCATCATCCCGAGCTCGACGAACATCACCAGGATGCGCAGCATGATGACGGCGAAGCGGTGGGCGGCGAAGACCTCGTAGTACTCCAGGTCGCGCACCGGCCGGCCGAGGAGCCGTTCGTAGCGGGCGACCGTCTGTTCGCGGGACGGGAACCCGTCCAGGCGGGGCACGTCGCAGCCCTCGCTGTGGTGCCGGTCGAGGAACAGGAACCAGGCGAGGTCGGTCTCCGCGGCGCCGAGTGTCGCCATCTCCCAGTCGAGCACCGCGGCGGCGCGGAACGTGTCGTCGAACAGAATGTTGCCGATCCGGGCGTCGCCCCACAGCAGCACCGGCGGGTCGGGTTCGGCCGGCTGGTGCGCGCGCAGCCAGGCGCGGGCGCTGGCCAGCGGCTCCGGCGGGGTGTCGAACATCTTCGCCGCCGCCCAGTCGAGCATCTCCTCGTAGTAGGCGAGCTGCTGGTCGAGCCCGGTGCGGCCGCGGCGCGGGCTGTCGAGGAAGTCGAGGCCCAGGGCATACGGGTCGAGCCGGTGCAGGCGGGCGAGCACGTCGACGCCGCCCCACCACATCGTGGCCCGGTCGGCGGGGGAAACGTCGTGCAGCCAGCCGCCGACGTGGTAGGGCGGGTTGTCGTTGGGCGCCCGGCCGTCGACCGCGCCCATCACGAAGAACGGCGCGCCCAGTAGTGACGCGTCCCGTTCGAAGCCGAACAGCTCCGGCATCGGCAGGCCCGGGTCCCGGCCGGTGAGCGCCGCCATGACCTGGTACTGCTCCTCGAAGCGCGGTTCCAGGAACACCTGGTAGACGGTCGGCGCGATCCGCAGCACCAGCCGCCGGGTGGCCCGGTCGGGCCCGTCGCCCCAGGTGGCGTCGAACAGGTGCGTCTCGTTGGAGAACCCCAGCCCCTCCGGGCTGGTCAGCGGCCCCACGTCGACCCCGCCGTCGGCGCCCGGCAACCGGGACGCCAGCCAGCCGGCGAGCCGGGAGCGGGTTAACTCGGGGTCGCGTTCCTGTGCCTGCACGCCGGTTCCCTTCCCCAGGCCACGACGGCCCACGGCGCGGGCCTTCCCCCGCCGCGCGGACGGCGGCCCGCGGCCGGACACGGCCGCGGGACCGTGAGCCACGTCACGCAAAACTGAAACTCGTTCTAACCCGCCCTCGTCGGGCTGTCAATCTCCACCCGGGGCGCCGGGAACGCCGGGTGGGAGAAAACGGGGAGCAGGCGCTCATAGTGCGTCAGCTCCTGCCGCGTCTGGGATCGCGAGATGCCCGACCTTGACGGGAGGCGAGGGTTGCACGCGGATGACGAACCGGCTTTCGAGGAGTTCGTGGCCCGGTCGGCCGAACGGCTGCTGCTGAGCGCGGCCCTGCTCGTCGGCGGCGACTGGGCCGCCGGCGAGGACCTGCTCCAGGGAGCGCTGGAACGTACCTACCGACACTGGGCGAAGATCGCCGAGGACCGGCGTGAGGCCTACGTGCGCCGCGCCCTGGTGAACGGCGCCACCAGCCGCTGGCGGCGTCAGCGAGCCCGGGTCACCGAGGTCCCCCTGCTCGTCGACGGCGCGTGGACCGCAGACGTCAGCGACACCTCCGCCGACCACGCCGACCAGCTGTCCGACCGCGACGGGCTGGCCAGGGCGCTGCTGTCCCTGCCACCGCGCCAGCGTGCCGTCCTCGTCCTGCGCTACCTCGAGGACCTGCCCGAGGGCGAGGTCGCCGCCGCGCTCGGCTGCTCCGTCGGCTCGGTGCGCAGCCAGGCCTACCGGGGGCTGGCCCGGCTGCGCGACAACGAGCACGTCGCCGCGCTCGCCGGGACGACCAGCCGTGGCACCCCGGCCCGGCCGCCCATCCCGGGACCTGTACCGGTCACGGCGCCCGGCGCGGCGGACGTCCTGACCAACGAGACCGGCCCGGCCACGCCGCTCGCCGCGGCGGCCACCAGGAGCAGGCGGCCGAGGAAGGAGACACCGTGACCCTCAACGACAGCGACGTGAACGACCTGGAGGCGCGGCTGCGCGCCCTGGGCCCCGGCCTGCGCCGCCGCCCCGCCGCGCCCACCCTCGTGGACACGGTCCGCGCGCGGGCCAGCCGCCACCGGGCCCGCGCCCGGGTCATCGGCGCCGCCGCGCTCGTCGTCCTGGTCGCCGCCGGCGTCGGGATCCCCGTCGCCCTGCTCACCGGGCCGCAGCGGACCACCGTCGTGCCGGCCCGCCAGCCACCGCTGCACACCTTCGGCGGCCTCGGCGTGACCTGGCTGCCCGCCGGGCTCACCCACGACGTCGACGCCGCCGCCCACGACCTGGTCGACAGCGGGTTCTCGTGGGGCCCCGTCGACGGCTCCCAGCCCCCACGGGGGCTCCGACCACCGGTCACCCAGCTCATGGGGATCACCACGCTCAGGCTGACCCACGTCGACCGCACCATGTTCGGCAGCCTGTTCACGGCGAAGGGCTCCGCGACCACCACCAACCCGTCCTCGGCCTGGGTCACAGTGACCTGGCAGCCGGAGGTCCTGACGACCGTCGACACGATGGCCACCCAGATCCGCGCCAGTGACTCGTCCGGCCTCGGCCCGATCCTCCTGTCCAAGGACACCGTCGGCGGCCGGCCGGCCCTCGTCCTGCACCATGACCTGGCCACGGAGACCCTGCCGACGCTGGAGCCCGGGACGACGGCGCGCTACGTCGCGACGGCCACCCCGTCGCTTCCCCCGGTCCCGGCCGAGACGCGTTACCGCACGGCGCTGCTGTGGGTCGACGCGACGGGCGTCGTGTTCTCGGTGGAGCTGGCGGGCCCGACCCCGCCCGACCCCGCCGTGGCCCACCGGATCGCCGACGGCCTGGTCCTCGGTCAGCAGCCGACGATCCCCGGCTACACCCCGCTGGGCGTGCCGCCCGTCCCGGTCGACGCGGCGACCACCGCGGCCGTGACCCCCGTGCTGGAGGCGGCCTTCACCGGCGGCACCCCGGCCGACCGCTGGGCCGGCGCGGTACAGGACGGCCCCGCGCTGCTCGCCGTCCGCGACGAGCTGGGCACCCGCTACCCGGGGCCGGCCAGCAGGGCACGGGTGGACACCCTCAGCAGGGTGGATCCGGACACCGTCAGCGCCCAGGTCGCCCTGTCGTACGACGACCCGTCCGTGGCCGGAGCGCTCGGCGGAGGCCCCGCGCTCATCTCGGTCACGGCGGTCCGCACCGCCGAGGGCTGGAAGGTCAGCCGGGACAGCTTCTGCGCGAGCCTGACCTACCGCCAGACGCCCGCGATCTCCTGCCCCTGACAGGCCTGACAGCGCCACGGCCGCAGGCCGGGGTTCTGACGAGCCCGCGAAGGTCGCTCAGGGCCTGCGGCCGTGGAAGGTGCGGCGCAGGTCGCTCACCCAGGCGTCGGGATTCTCCCAGGGGATGAAGTGGCCACCGTGGTCGTGGGCGTTGACGTTGACGTGGTTGAACCAGGCGGCCTGCGGGCCGGTCCTGAACGCCTGGACGCGCTCGCCCGCGGTGTGGATGCCGGGCGGGTTCTCGTAGGTGACGAAGGTGACGCCGACCGGGGCCCGCACGACGGGGGTGCGGTCGTGGGCGGGGGTCCAGGGGTAGCGGTTGGCGTTGGCGTAGTAACGCATCGACGTGGCGATGGAGTTGTTCACCCAGTAGATCGTGGCGTGGGTGAGCAGGTCGTCCTTGGCGAAGACGGACTCGAGGTCGCCGCCGTTGTCGCTCCAGGCGTTCCAGCGTTCCAGCAGCCAGGCGAGCAGCCCGGCGGGTGAGTCGCTGAGGGCGTGGGCCAGGGTGGCGCCGTCGAGCATGTGCACGGCGAGGTGGGAGGCCGAGCGGCGGTCCAGCTCGATGATCCGGGCCCGGACGTCGGCGGGCTGGTCGTCGGTGAGAGGCCGGTTGCGGGCGAGGTCCCAGGCGCGGGGGCCGGTGAAGAAGTCGAGCGGCAGCGCGGAGCCGATGTGGATGCCGTACAGCTCGTCGGCGTACTTGTGGCCGAGCTGGCTGGTGACGATCCCGCCGATGTCGCAGCCCCCGGCGGCGTACTTCTCGTATCCGAGCGTCTCGGTCATCAGGGTGTGCCAGAGGTCGGCGACCTTCCAGAAGTTGACGTCCGGAAAGCCGGTGAGCGGGCCGGGGAAACCGAAGCCGGGCAGGGACGGCACGAGGACGTCGAACGCGTCGGCGGGGTCACCGCCGAACGCGGCCGGGTCGGCGAGCGGGTCGATCACCTTCGACCAGTGCCAGAACGTCCACGGCCAGCCGTGGGTGAGGATCAACGGGATCGGGCGGGGGCCGCGGCCGGGCCTGCGCATGAAATGCACCGGCACACCGGCGACGCCCACCTGGTAGTGCTCGTAGGCGTTGATGGCGGCCTCGGCCTTGCGCCAGTCGTAGTCGTCCCGCCAGTAGGCGACCAGCTCACCCAGATAGCTGTCCGGGACGCCGTAGGACCAGTCCTCGTTCCCCTCGTCCAGCGGCGGGCGGGTCAGCGTGAGACGGGCGCGCAGGTCGTCGAGGACGTCGTCGGACACGTGGAGCGGGGCGGGCTCCAGGGGGAAGGCGTGCAGGGGGGTCATGGCGTGGTCCTCCTGTCGGTCGGATCCGGTTCTGCTGACGGCAGGCAGGGGTGTTCACCGGCCCGGGTGGGCGGCGATAGTCGCGACATGCGGCTGTTGGTGCTCGGTGGGACCGAGTTCGTCGGTATGGCGGTGGTCGAGGCGGGGCTCGCTCGTGGTTTCGACGTGACGGTGTTCCACCGGGGCCGGCATCCGGCGCCGCCGGAGGTGGCCGCGCTGCACGGGGACCGGACCGCGCCCGGCGGCCTGGCGGCGCTCGCCGAGGCCGGCGGGGAGTGGGACGTCGTCGTCGACACCTGGTCGTGGGCGCCGGCCGCGGTCCGCGACGCCGCCAGGCTGCTCGAGCCCCGCGCCGGCCACTACGTCTACGTGTCCAGCCGTTCCGTCTACACGTTCCCCGTCCCACCGGGCGCGACCGGCCTCGCCGAGGACGCCCCGGTCGTCGACGGATCCCCCGACGACGCCGAGGACGGCGGCCTCGCCGCCTACAACCGGATGAAGCGCGGCGGCGAGCTGGCCGCGCTCGCCGCGTTCGGCCCGGGACGCACGCTGCTGCCCCGGCCCGGGCTGGTCCTCGGGCCGGGAGAGAACATCGGCCGGCTGCCCTGGTGGCTGACCCGGATCGCCCGCGGCGGCCGGGTCCTCGCCCCCGGCCCGGCCGACCTGCCGTTCGGGTACCTCGACGTCCGCGACCTCGCGGGCTGGCTGCTGGACGCGGCCGTGGCCGGCGTCGCCGGTCCGTTCGACCTGCAGAGCCCGCCCGGGCACGCGACCACGGCCTCGGTGCTGTCGGCCTGCGTGGCGGCGACCGGCTCCGACGCGGAGCTGGTCTGGACCGACCCGGAACCGATCCTCGCCGCCGGGGTGCGGCCATGGACGCAGCTGCCGGGCTGGTTCGCGCCCGGCGAGTACCACGCCGCGTTCCACCTCGCCGACGTCTCCCGGGCACTGGCCGCCGGCCTGCGCCCACGCCCGGTCCTCGACACCGTCGCCGACACCTGGACCTGGCTCCAGAAGATCGGCGGCCGGGCCCCGCACCGCCCCGACCGCCCACCGGTCGGCCTGGACCCGGCCGTCGAGACCGCGATCCTCGACGCCACCCAAGGCCGCGGCGCCTCCGGCGCCCGCGACCCGCGCTGAGACGTTCAGGGAGCGACGACGGCGAACGCCTCGACCTCCAGCAGGAGCTCGGGGCGGAACAGGGCCGCGACCTGGACGGCGGTGCTCGCCGGCGGCCGGGCCGTGTCGATGACAGCGTCGCGGGCGACGCGGACGGCCGGCAGGTGGGCGACGTCGACGACGAAGAACGTCAGCTTGACCACGTCGGTGAACGTCGCGCCCGCGGCCGCGAGACAGCGGCCCAGGTTCGCGAACACCTGAACCGCCTGCGCGGCCGGGTCGCCGGCGCCGACGACGGCGCCGTGCTCGTCGAGCGCGACCTGTCCGGAGACGGCGACCAGCCGGCCCGTGCCGGTCACCACGTGGGTGTAGCCGGCGCCGGGGGCGACCCCGCCCGGGGCGGCGATGTGGGTCAGGTGTGAGAGCTCCATGCCAGCAGTGTCCCCCGCGCCCCACCCCGAACGACCAGGGCGGTGAAAGGAAAAATGGACGTCCATTCATTATCGTGGTGGGCATGCAGGAGAAGCCGAGCCGCACGGCTCAGCACGTGGCGCTGTTCCGAGCCCTGGAGTCGGCGCGCGGCGGGCCGCGGCTGTTCACCGACCCGTACGCCGCCTCGTCGCTGCCACCCGCCCACCGGCTCGTCATCGCCGCGGCGCGGCTCCCCGGCGCCGGGCCGCGCGTCGCGCGGCGCGTGGAGCGCTACATCGACCGGCGCTGGCCGGGCGGGCCGCGGGCGAGCGCGGTCGCCCGCACCCGGCTGATCGACGACCTGGTCACCGGGGCCCTCACCGCCGGTGCCCGCCAGCTGGTCCTGCTCGGCGCCGGCTTCGACAGCCGTCCCTACCGCCTCGCCGCCGTCCGCGACGCGAAGGCGACCGCCGCCGCGAGACCTGCGGCCGCCAGGCGGGACACCGGGCCGGTCGACGTCTACGAGGTGGACCATCCGGCGACGCAGGCCCGTAAGCGGCGGCTCGTCGAACAGCGCGTCCCCGCCGCCAGCCGCGCCCACGTCCGGTTCGTCGCCGCCGACCTGCTGCGTACCGACACGCCCACCGTCGTCGTCTGGGAAGGCGTCACCAACTACCTCGACGCCACCGCCGTCGACGCCACCCTCACCGGGCTCGCCGGCGCGCTCGCCCCCGGCAGCCGGGTCGTGTTCACCTACGTCGACCGGCGCGCCCTCGACGGCAGCGGCACCTTCAGCGGCGTCGACGAGTGGGCCGGCACCGTCCGCGCCGCTGGCGAGCCGTTCACCTTCGGCCTCGTCCCGGACGAGCTGCCCGGCTACCTCGCCGCCCGCGGCCTCACCCTCACCCTGGACTGCTCCACCCGCGCCGCCGCCGACCGGTACCTGACCCCGCTCGGCCGCGGCGGCGAGCCGGCCGCGCCCTTCTACCGGGTCGCCCAGGCCGAGATCGCCCCGGCGCGGCCCGCCGCGGCGGCGACCCCGACGGCGCCGCGGGCCGCCGCCACGCCCGGAGGGAAGGACTGACGGTGCCGAAGGTCAGCGAGGAGCACACCCTGGCACGCCGCCAGCAGATCCTGGCGGCCGCGGCCCGCTGCTTCACCCGCGCGGGCTTCCACCGCACGACCGTCGCCGACATCGTGGCCGAGTCCGGCCTGTCCGCCGGCCTGCTCTACCGCTACTTCGCCGACAAGGACGCCATCGTCGCCGCCATCGCCATCCAGTGGCACGACGCCCAGTCCGCCCGCCTGCACCTCCCCGCGGCAGACCCGGTCGTCGCCACGGGTCCAGCGCCGGCGTCGGACGACGTCACGGAGAGCCCGGACGGACAGGCGACGCTCGCCGCCGTCACCGCCGGGTACCTGGAGATGCTGCGCTCGCTCGCCGAACCCGCCGAGCGGACGCGGGTCCGCCTCGGGGTGCAGATCTGGGCGGAGGCGCTGCGCGCACCCGCGATCCACCTGGTGGCCCGCCAGGGTGTCGACGGACCGCGCGCCGCGGTCACCGCGCTGGTCCGCGCCGCCCAGGAACGCGGCGCCCTGCCCGCCGCCCTGCCCGCCGACGGCGCAGCCCGTGTCCTCATCGCGATCTACCAGGGGCTCGCGCTGCAGACCGCCTGGGACGACGACCTCGACCACACCGCCGCCGCCGACGCCGTCGCCACCCTCCTCACCGCCCTCGCCACCGGAGCGGCGGACGGGTCAGTGTGAGACAGGCGCGGCGGAAGACTCCGCCAGACCACGGCTGGCCCACCGCCACGAGTGGAGCGCTGGCCAGCTGTCGCCAGGCCGACTCGGGTTCAGCCCGTCCGGTTCGCGACCACTAGGGTGCGGCTGTGCGGATACGAGCGGTAGCACCGGCGGCCTTCGTCCTGTTCCTCGCGGTAGCCCTGACGGCCTGCTCCGCGGTCAGCGAGAGCGACGAGCCGGCGACCCCGGCGTCGACCTCCGGGGGAGCGACCTCCACCGCGTCGACCACGGCCAGCCCGGGCACGTCATCGACCTCCACCGCCAGCCCCGGCGGTCCCAAGCCGGGCTCGTTCACCGCTCCCAAGTCCGCCTGCGACCTCGTCGACGCCCCCTCCCTCGAACGGATCAGCGGCCGGTCCGGACTGAGCCTGAACAGCGTCTCCAGCCTCGGCTGCGCGGTCACCGACGGCTTCCTGCCGGTCGGCGCGGTGACACTGGTCATCCGTACCGCCGACGCGAACAAATCCGCCCAGCAGGAGCTCGACGACACCGTCGCCGCCTCCACCTACGGCAAGGACAAGGTCCAGGACATCCCCGGCCTCGGCGCCGCGGCCCGCTACGGCACCTCAAGCCTCGGCAGCATGACGTTCGCGTCCGTCTACACCATCGACCTGCGCGGCACCCAGGTCGCGAGCCTGTCGATCTCCATCGACGCCAAGGACCCCGCCACCGCCAAGGACCCGCTCGTCGTCCTCGCCCGCGCCGCCCTCGGCAAGATCTGACCGGTCCGGCCCTACCGGCCAGGGGCGGATCGTGACCGCCCCTGGCCGCCTCGGTCGACCGGTGTCACCGCGGCCAGGGGCGGGGCGGGACGATCGGGACGTGGACAGCCCGCGCATCCGGCCCGCCGTCGCCGAGGATCTGCCCGTCCTGCTGGACCTGTACCGGCAGCTCGCCGACGGGCGGCCCGAGTCTCAGCCCGCCGGCCCGGCCGCCGCCGAACCGATCCTGGCGCGGATCCTCGCCGACCCGTCCCGCCAGCTGCTCGTCGCCGACGTCGACGGCCGCGTCGTCGGCACCGCCGAGGTGCTCGTCCACGTCAACCTGACGCACGGCGGCCAGCCCTGGGCGATCGTCGAGAACGTCGTCGTCGCCGCGGACGCCCGCCGGCTCGGCGCCGGCCGGGCGCTCATGGCCCACGTCGTCGAACAGGCCCGCGCCGCCGGCTGCTACAAGATCCAGCTGCTGTCCCGCGGCGAGCGCGGCGACGCCCACCTGTTCTATGAGTCCCTCGGCTTCGCGCGCTCCGCCGTCGGCTTCCGCCGCTACCTGTCCTGACGGGCGGCGCCGCGGGCCGCCGTCGACGAAGGCGCATCCGGAAGTCGACGAGGGTAGTACCTGGAATCCGCGAGGCGCCCGCGCTTACCGCCGAAAGAGAGAGACCAAGGAGGGTGGCCCGCTCGGCGCGACGAGAGACGTTGTGGGCATGCGGTTTCTCCTCGCGGGCGCGGTCATGCTGCTCTCGCCGTTCGTCGCCGAGTTCCTCGCCTTCGGGACGGCCGACCGGCTCGGCCTGATCGTCTTCCTCGCGCCGATGTACGGCAGCGGCGCGCTGCTCATCCGGGAGGCCGCGCGCCGGACCGCGTCCCCGTGGCTGACGGTCGCGCTGCTCGGCACGACGTACGGGATCCTGGAAGCGGGCCTGATCGACATGAGCCTGTTCAACCCGGCGTACGAGGGCACCGACGACTTCACCAGGCCCGCCCACCTGCCGGGGCTCGAGACCAGCGCGTTCAACCTGCTGGTGTTCGTCGTCGGGCACGTCGTGTGGAGCATCGCCGTCCCCCTCGCGCTCGCCGAGGGCCTTGCCCCCGCCCGGCTGCGCCATCGGCCGTGGCTGCGCCGGCCGGGTCTGGTCGGGTGTGGCCTGCTCTACCTCGGCGGCGCGGCGCTGATCCACGCCGACGTCGCGGACGGGTTCGCCCCGTCGGCCGTGCAGGTCGTGTTCGCCGCGGGGATCGCCACGGCGTCCCTGGCCACCGCCTGGGCGTGGCGGCACCGGGCCTCGCCGTGCGGCGAGGGCCGCCGCGTCGCGGTCTGGCTTGTCGGGGTGGTCGCGTTCGCGGTAACGGCCGGCTGGTGCCTGCTGCCCGCGTCGTGGCCGGGTGTCGCCGGGCAGGTCGCCCTGGTCGGCCTCGCCGGCGCGCTGCTCGCCCGGACGGTGGCGCGGACACGCTGGAACGACGCACGCACCCTGGCCCTGGCCGCCGGCGCGCTGGCCACCTATCTCGGTGTCGCGTACGTCTACCCGGTCGCCGACTACCCCGGTGACCATTCCAACCCGGCGACCGAACGGCTCAGCGAGCTGCTGTTCACCCTCGTCGCGGTCGCCCTGGTGACGTTCGGCGCGCTGCGGCTGCGTACCCGCCGGACGCCCGATGCACGGACTCCGTGATCGCCGCGGCGGTGGCGTGTCTACGGGAGGCGGACCAGGTCGGCCGGGGTGAAGCTGACCGGGAACGGCTCGGTGACCGTGACGGCCTCGTCCGGTCCGGTCGTCGGCTCCTCGCGGTAGCCGTCGAGCGCCCGGTCGAGACACAGCACCGTGACCGCCGGGCCGGTGCGGGTCGACGGGTCGACGATCCAGTACGACGACACGCCGAGCCGGGCGTAGACCTGCCGCTTCGCGAGCCGGTCGATGCCGAGGCTGCTGGGCGAGAGCACCTCCACGGCCAGCACCGGCACACCCAGGTAGGGCTCCTCGGGCGTGAGGTCGACGGCGTGGGCCACGAGGAGGTCGGGCTGCAGGCTGCCGCGCCGGCCCTTGAGCACGTCGGGTGTCGGGCCGAAGACGACCAGTCCGGCCGGGCAGGCGGCGCGCAGGATCACGGCCAGTGAGAGCACCACATGCTGGTGCTCCCAGCGGGGAGCGGGGCTCACCAGGAGCGTCCCGTCGATGAGCTCGTAGCGGTTGCTGTCCTCGGGCGTCCGTTCGAGGTCGTCGACGGTGAACCCGCCGGGCCGGGAGACCAGCAGGACCCCGTCGAGCAGCTCGTAGTGGTAGCCGTCACGCGGGAGCCGCGCCAGGTCATCCGGAATGAACCCGTCGGGGCCGGGCGTCGGAAACACCCACGGGTCGGGCGGCGACGTGTCAGGCGGCACCGGCATGGCAGACATGATGCGCTCCTCGGGGGCAGGGACATGGGCCAACGCTGACCGCCCGCCGGGCATCAGCGCCACCACCAGCACGAAACTGTGGAAACCACCCCGCTGTCCACAGCCCTCGCGCCCTGACTGTGGCCTCTCAGTAGGCCTTCCGGGGCCGGTTCCCCGGCTGGTGTCCCGTCGGCCGCGCCGGCCGGGACACCAGCCGGGCTGGGTCGGGGCGTCAGGCGCCGGCCACGTGGTGGGTGGCGACGTTGAGCCGGTTCCACACGTTGATCTGCCCGATGGTCAGCAGCAGCGCGGCGAGCTGCGCCTCGTCGTAGTGCCGGGCCGCCTCGTCGAACACGTCGTCGGGCACCGGGTCGCCGCGGTCGGCGATCCGGGTGACGGACTCGGTGAGCGCCAGAGCGGCCCGCTCGGCGTCGGTGAAGTACGACGCGTCCCGCCAGCCGGCCACGGTGTCGATCCGCTCGTCGGGCTCACCGGCCTTGCGCAGCGCGGTGGCGTGCATCTGCAGGCACCAGGCGCAGCCGTTGATCTGGCTGGCGCGCAGGTTGACCAGCTCGATCGTCTGTTCCGGCAATCCGGTACCCTTCACGGCCTCGTGGATGGCGGTCAGCGCCTTCAGGGCGGCCGGGATGACGTACACCGGATGCTTCATGCGTGCTTCCACGGGAACCTCCTGCGAGTTCGCCAGAGCGGTCACATCCGCCTGGCGTCGACGGTCAGTGCTATGACCCGACGCGACGGAGGAACGTGACAGATGCGCGAACGTGACAGCCACCACAACGAGGTCCCCGGCGACGACGAGACCGATGGTCCTGGCACGGGGGCAGGAACGGGCGGTGAGCGGGACTGGCTGGCCGGGCGGTTCGAGGAGAACCGGTCCTACCTGCGGTCCGTCGCCTACCGCATGCTCGGCTCGTTCGCCGAGGCCGACGACGCCGTCCAGGAGACCTGGCTGCGCCTGGCCCGGTCCGACGCGGACGGCATCGACAACCTGCGCGGCTGGCTGACGACGGTCGTCGGCCGGGTGTGCCTGAACGCGCTGCGCTCCCGGGCGGCCCGGCGCGAGGAGCCGCTGGAGGCCCGGCTGCCGGACCCGGTGGTCACCCGGCCCGACGCGGCGGCCGGCCCCGAGCAGGAGGCCGTGCTGGCCGAGTCGGTGGGCCTGGCACTGCTCGTCGTGCTGGACACGCTGAGCCCGCCGGAGCGCCTCGCGTTCGTGCTGCACGACCTGTTCGGGGTGCCGTTCGACGAGATCGCCCCGATGGTCGGCCGGTCCGCGGACGCGGCCCGCCAGCTCGCCAGCCGGGCCCGCCGCCGGG
>NZ_KI912266.1:4476726-4513602 GCF_000235425.2 Pseudofrankia saprophytica | reverse complement strand
GACCGAGGCCGACCGGGCCCGCCGGCGGGCGGTCGTCGACGCCTTCTTCGCCGCCGCCCGCGGCGGCGACTTCGAGGGGCTGCTCGCCGTGCTCGACCCCGACGTCGTGCTGCGCATCGACCTCGGCGCCGAGGTGCCGCCCGCGCTCGCGGCCGCCGCCGGCGTACGCCGCGGCGCCCGCCAGGTCGCGGGAAGCGCCCTGATGTTCGCCAACCCGGCGGCCGCCCTGCGCCCGGTGCTGGTCAACGGCGTGGCCGGGGTCGTCGCCACCGTCGGTGGCCAGCCGACGGCCGTCATGGCGTTCACCGTCGTCGGCGACCGCATCATCGAGATCGACGCCTGGTCCGGCCCGGACCGCCTGCGCCACCTGGACCTCGCTGCCCTGGACGGCTGAGCGGCCCGGACGCGCCGCAGGGGATCACCCGCCGACGCCCGTCGGCGGGTGATCCCCTGCGATCCGGGGCGAGGAGGGTGTCAGCTCGCCATGCGGCGGGCCAGCGCGGGCAGGAGCCGTTGCGCGTTCTCGCGGTTGACGCGGCGGCGAGTGGCCTGGTCGAGGAACGGGTCGGTGTCGACCGCCCGCGCGTTCAGCCTGGCCCCGTCGGCGGTCGCGGCCGGCCAGTCTGATCCGAAGAGGATCCGGTCGCCGCCGGCGCCGGCGAGCAGCGACGGCGTGGCGTGCGGCGAGGTCGGCATCGCGGTGTCGTAGAAGAACCGTTTGACGCTGCGTACGGCCGTGGCCTCGTCGACGCCGGCGCCCAGATAGGTGCCGAGCTGCAGCCGGCCTGCCATGTAGGGGAAGAATCCGCCGCCGTGGGGGAGGATCAGCTTCAGGTCCGGAAAGCGGGTAAGGGTGCCGTTGAGCACCATCTTTACGGCTGCGCGGGTCGTGTCGGTCAGGAAATCCACGAGGAACTCGGCGACGGGTGCGCCTCCGCATCCAGCCAGGTTGAACGGATGGGTGAACACCACGGCCTTGCGCCGGTTCAGTTCGGCGAGGACCGGGTCGAACGACGGGTCCCCGAGGTAGAGGCCCGCGGAGTGCAGGTTCACCGCGACGCCGTCGGCCTTCAGCGTGTCCAGCGCATATGCGGCGGCTTCCAGAGCGACGTCGACCTGGTTCAACGGCAGGAACCCGAAGAAGCCGAACCTCTTCGGATGGCCGCGGACGACCTCGGCCAGGGACTCGTTCCCGACCTTGGTCATCTCCCGGATTTGGTCCGCGGTCAAACCGGCCAGGAACTCCGAGGGAACGGGGCCGGACAGCACCCCGGCGGCGATCCCGGTCTCGTCCATGATCTGCAGGGTGCTGTCGAGGTCCCACTGCGCCCAGGGCGGTCCGCCGGACGGGGGCAGGAGCCCGTGGTCGATCAGCCACTGGCGGCCGGCGGGCGTCATGGCGTGCTGGTGTACGTCGATGCGGCCGGCGGAATTGGACGCACCGGACGCACTGGACGCCGTGGTGCTGGCGCTGGCGCTGGCGGTCTGAAGGGCCGACGGTGCCAGCGCGGCCGCCCCCAGGGCGGCGGCACCGAGGACGGCGGTCCGTCGGTTTGGTCTCGGCGAAACAACCAGGTGGTCGGGCACCTGGTCTTCGCCGACGTCGTTCGCGTGGCGCACAAAAACTCCTCTGCGGACGGACCGGGGAATTCGCGTCGTGCGTGACCGCGTTCGCTGTGGTGCTCGGCCGATGGCAGATCGACCCGGCGCGCCGGGGGATGCGGCGTACCAGTTGCACAATCAATCAATGGTGCCGAGAGGGGTACTGGGGCGCTGTTGGCAGTAACGAGGCACGGCCGAGAGCACGCAGTCGGGCAGTCACCTGATCGCAGGCAGAAGGTTACTGCTCATCAGTATTGAGTGTCACCATTTCTGTGAATCCGCTCCGGATGATTTGTCTTTTATCGGTGGAACCTGGGCGAAACAGGCCCAGTGCGTCCACCGGCCGGCCGCCGCGCACTGCCCGGAGATCGGTCCTCTCGCAGTGGCGAGCCGCCTGGCGGAGCAGGCGGGTCTGGCCGAGGTGGGTGGCCGTGTCACGGCTCATGGGGTGCGCCGCGCCGTGTCGTCCGGCCTGGACGAGCAGGATCCGACCGAGGACGTCGATCGCGCTGTCGAGAACGCGATCGTTGCCTGGCTCCGCCCGCACACGGGCCAGGTGGAGATACTTCAGGGTTTCCAGGGTGTCCGGGTGACGGTCTCCCAGGACCAGCGCACGGTGATCGTGCAGCACCTGCAGGAGCGTGACCGCCTGCGGACCGTGCCCGGCGAGGACGAGCATCTTCCCCTTTGAGTGCCGGGCGTCGAGGGCATCGGGGTGGTCTTCGCCCAGCTCGTGTGACCGGTTGATGATGACGCCGTCATACCCACCGGCTGACTCACGGGCCAGCCCCTGCCGTCCCAGCAGCCAGGCGTGCCTGCAGTGCAGATGCCAGAGGTCCGGGGCGTTGGCGCCCTGCCGCTGGATCTCGCGGGCCTGCAGGGCACGAAATCCCGTGTCGGCCTCTCGCAACCGGCCGCCGCCGACCAGCGTCCAGAGCAGGAGCAGAGCCGTCCTCGAATCCTCCTGGCCGAACACCCGCCGTTCGTCCTCGCTCAGCCGACGCAGCAGTGACCAGGCCCGCCGATGGTGGCCGAGCTCGGACCAGGCCCCGGCCCGGGCACGCCGCAGCTCGAAGGCGGCGGGATGGTGGGAACCGAGGGACACCAGATGCGGGGCGGCGGCCTCGATCAGACGCAGCGCGCCACGTTCGTCCCGGGCCGCCACCAGTGCCTCCGACACCGTGGCGACCCTAGTGAGGACCGTCGCGGACGCTTCCTCGTCGAACGTCCCGGCCGGGCAGCGAGCGAGCAGGTCCCGCAGCCGCGCGATGACGACGCCGGGCTCCTCCCGACCCCCGCGGTCCATCATCCGCAGGTCGCAGGGGGAAGCCACCAGCGATCCGGAGGCGCTCAGAACGCTGTCCGCGGCTCGATGGATTCCGCGGCCCTGGACCGTCGCCGGTCCGGCGGGCCACCGACGTGGGGTGTCGACGTCGGCGGCTCCCACGGTCGGGGAGGACCCGTCGGGCGCGGGACCTGCGCCTGGCCGCGCGGCGGCGTCGTCGGCCGCGGGCAGGCGGACGCCCCGCGAGGCGGGAGGCGCCGTGGGCGAGGCGACCAGGTCACCGGTCGGCGGGCTGGGACGCCCGACGGCCGGGTCCCGGTCGTCGGGCGAGGAAGCGGGCCCCACGGCCGAGGAAAGGATCGCCGCCAGCCCGGCCTCGACGTCGAGTGCCGCGGTGAGTGCCTCGACGAGCGCGGCGTGCTCGTCGACCAGCCGGCGGTCAAGGCCGGGTTCGCGGTCACTGGTCATCGAGGGCCATCTCCTTCATCGGCGAGCTGGGACTTGAGGGAACGGCGGGCCTTGGCGAGCGCGGTCCGGACGGCTTCCGGGGTGATGCCGAGCTCGGCGGCGATCTCCGTGGGGGTGAAGCCGTCGAGCCACCAGGCCACCACCTGCCGCTGGCGAGGTGGCAGCCCGGTGACCAGGCCGAGCAGGTAGCGCTGGCCCATGACGGCGTCGATCTCTCCGGGACGGGGTGACAGCGGGGTGGGCTCGGGCAGGTCACCGACAGGTAGCTCGACCTGACTGGTTCGTCTCCAGCCATGGGCGTCATGTGCGGCGACCGTGCGGACATAGGCACGCGGATTGTCGACACGCTCCCAGCGGTCGAGCAGCGTGGTCATGGCCCGCTGGGAGATGTCCTCGACGTCGGCGGCTGGCACTCTCAGTGACCTCAGGAACGCCCACAGGCGGGGGAGTTCGGCTCGGTAGAACGCGCTGAACGCGGTCACCATCGCTGGGTCGTACCGTCCGCAACCGGGGCTGGATGGCGGACCTGCAGGTATGGCGGGGATGGCGACGTCCCTCGGGGCAGGGCGTTCGGTCACCACGACGGCTCTCAGTCATCCTGGGCCGGTGCCACGATCACGACGATGGCGGCGGACCGGACGAGACCGGCCACCATCTGTCTGTGTTCACGGTCCCGGCGTGTTTGCGCGCGCAGGCGCAGCGAGATCTCCATCAGCGTCAGCACTGGCCCGACAGCCACGGAGCAGACCGTCACCATCGCCATGTCCACCTTCGTCTCCCTTCGGAGCCGGGCACGTCGCCCGTCACTACCTAGAGCCTGGGAGGCGGGCTGGCGTGACCTCGTCGCCCCCTTCCTTCTGGTGCGGTCGGTGGCCACGGTGACGGGTGGACTGCCCTGGACCGATGGCGAACTAGGCAGTTCAGACTGCACAGGCTGAGCTTGACAGTCTGAACTGACGGTAATTACGGTCGTGGCCATGGCCGGGACGCGTGCGGACGACGCTGGCAGCGGGGGCGGGGAGGTCCTGGCCGAGTCCGCGGTCGCGGCGGCGCGGGACCTACGGGTGGTGTTCAGCCGGCTGCGCCGCCGGATGCGGGAGGTCGCCGACACCGACGGGGAGCTGAGCCCATCGCAGACCTCGGTGCTCACCCGGCTCGCCAAGGAGGGTGCCTGGACAGCGAGCGGGCTCGCGATTGCCGAACGGGTCCGGCCGCAGTCGATGGCCGCCACGATCGCCGCACTCGACACGCACAAACTGATCCGCCGTGACCCGGACCCAACCGACGGCCGCCGCCAGCTCATCACCCTGACCGACGCTGGCCGCCGCCGCGCCGAGGGCGACAAGGCAGCCCGGGTGGAGTGGCTGACGCGCGCGATGCACGACCACTACACCGAGGCCGAGCGGCAGACGCTCCTTGAGGCGATGACTCTTCTCGACCGGCTCACCCATCTGTGAGCACCAGCCAGGATCCCGCCCCGGACAGCCGCGCCGCCGTTCGCGGCCCTACGAGAAAGGGAGTCCATGACCGCCACCGCGCTGGACCCGAAGACCGCGCTCGTCGTCATTGACCTGCAGAAGGGCGTCGTCGGCAGGCCCACCGTCCCGCAGGCAGCGAGCGAGGTCGTCACCCGGACAGGGGCACTCGCCGACGCGTTCCGCGCCGCCGGCCTGCCGGTGGTGCTCGTACGCGTCTCGTTCGCCGCCGACGGGGCGGACACACCACCGGGCCGCACCGACGCCGGGCGCGGCATGGCGGCGATGCCCCGGCCCGCGGGGTGGGACGAGATCGTCGACGAGCTCGCCGGCCACCCGGAGGACCTCGTCGTCACCAAGCGCAACTGGGGGGCGTTCCACGGCACCGACCTGGACGTCATCCTGCGCCGCCGCGGCGTCACCCAGATCGTGCTCACCGGCGTCGCGACGAGCATTGGCGTCGAGTCCACCGCCCGCGCCGCCCACGAGCACGGCTACCACGTCACACTGGCCACCGACGCGATGGCGGACATGTCCGTCGAGTCCCACCGGCACAGCCTCCAGGTGATCTTCCCCCGCCTCGGCGAGACCGCCACCACCGCCGAGATCCTGGAGCTGCTCGCCAAGACGCACGCCTGATGGGGGCGCCACCCGCGGCCGACCCGGCCGCCGTCCCACCGATCCCGCCCACCGCGACCGCTCCCGCCCGGCCGGTGCCCGACCCCTACCGGTGGACGGCGCTGACGAACACCACGGCGGCCGTGTTCATGTCGGCGCTCGACGGCTCGATCGTGCTGATCGCGCTGCCGGCGATCTTCCGGGGCGTGCACCTGGACCCATTAGCCCCAGGCAACATCGCCTTCCTGCTATGGATGATCATGGGCTACCGGCTGGTGCAGGCCGTTCTCGTGGTCACCGTCGGCCGCCTCGGCGACATGTTCGGCCGCGTCCGGCTCTACAACGCCGGGTTCGCGGTGTTCACCGTCGCCTCCGTGCTCCTGTCGTTCGACCCGTTCGACAAGGCGCACGGGGCGACCTGGCTGATCGGCTGGCGGTTGTTACAGGCCGTCGGCGGGTCGATGCTGACGGCGAACTCGGCGGCGATCCTCACGGACGCCTTCCCCGCGGAGCAGCGCGGCTTCGCGCTCGGCATCAACCAGGTCGCGGCGCTCGCCGGCCAGTTCGTCGGCCTCGTCGCCGGCGGCCTGCTCGCCGCCTGGGACTGGCGGGCCGTCTTCTGGGTCAACGTCCCCGTCGGCATCTTCGGCACGATCTGGGCCTACGCCCGGCTGCGGGAGACCACGGAACGTGGCGGCGGCCGGATCGACTGGTGGGGCAACCTCACCTTCGGCGTCGGCCTGTCCGCGGTGCTCGTCGCCGTGACCTACGGCCTGCAGCCCTACGCCGGCCACACCATGGGCTGGACCCGGCCGCTGGTGATCGCCCTGCTCGTCGGCGGGGTCGCCCTGCTGCTGGCGTTCGTCGCCGTCGAGAACCGGATCAAGGCCCCGATGCTGCGCCCGGAGCTGTTTCGCAACCGGGCCTTCACCATGGGCAACATCGCCGGGCTGTGCGTGTCGATCGGCCGTGGCGGGATGCAGTTCATCCTGATCATCTGGCTGCAGGGCGTCTGGCTGCCGCTGCACGGCTACGACTACGAGGACACCCCCCTGTGGGCCGGCGTCTTCCTGCTGCCGCTCACGTTCGGGTTCCTCGTCGCCGGGCCGATCAGCGGCTACCTGTCCGACCGGCTGGGCTCCCGGGGCATCGCCAGCTCCGGGGCGGTGCTGTTCGGCGCCACGTTCGTCGGCCTCATGCTGCTGCCGGTCGACTTCGGCTACGTGCCGTTCGCGCTGCTGATCACGGTGAACGGGATCGCCAGCGGCATGTTCGCCTCCCCGAACTCCTCGTCGATCATGGGGAGTGTGCCGGCGCCGCAGCGGGGCGTGGCGTCGGGGATGCGCGCGACGTTCCAGAACACGGGGACGGCGCTGTCGATCGGGGTCTTCTTCTCCCTCATGGTCGCCGGGCTCGCGGGCAGCCTCCCGCGGGCCCTGTCCACGGGGCTCACCCAGCAGGGCGTGCCGGCGGACGTGGCCACCCAGGTCGGGCACCTGCCACCCGTCGCGTCGCTGTTCGCCGCGCAGCTGGGGTTCAACCCGGTCGAGCACCTGCTCCCGGCCGGCACGCTCGCGCAGCTCACCCCGCGACAGCGGCAGGCGCTCACCGGCCACGAGTTCTTCCCCAGCCTGATCTCCGGCCCGTTTCACCAGGGCCTGGTCGTGGTGTTCGCCGTCGCCGCGGTCCTCGCCCTGGTCGCCGCCACCGCCTCCGCGCTGCGCGGCGGCCGCCCGGCGGCCGTCCCCGCTCTCCCGGCCGGGCCGGCTGGCCCGGCCGGGGCGCGGGAGCCGGGCCAGCCGGAGACCTGTGTCGAGCCGGACGGCACGGTGGGGACCCCCATACGTTCAGACAGCGAAGCGTCGGCCAGGGCACCCGACCGTCGATCTATCGACTGAACGTAGCAGCAACGCTACCGTGAGTGCCGTTCGCTCGTGGTCGGTCTCGCATGCGGCGACTCCGGCGACCTCGCTCTCCAGACACAGGCAGGTGCCCGGATGCCGCCGTACACGATGACCGGAGCAAACCCACCCACCCTCGGCCTCTCGGCCGTGGTCCTCGGGCTGGCGGCCGTTCTTCTCGTCGGGTGCGGATCGTCAGATGAGACCGGGCCGGAGAGAGGCCCCGACCCGAAGGTGTCCGCGTCCGGCGGAACGCCAACGCCGACTCGAGGTGGCAACCCGCCTGCCAGCGCCACCGGGGCCAGCCAGGCACCCGCGCCGGCGAGAGCGCCCGGGCCCGAGGGAGGGGCCGGAGAGAGCGGCGACGTCCAGCCGCCCTTGCCAAAGGGCTCAATGACGCAGACAGGACGAACCTCGTTGGATCCTTTTCCCACGCAGACGCAGTCCACGTCGACCGCCCCTGGCCCCGTTGGCTCTTCCTCAGTGGGCTGACCGCTGGTGACGGGCCCGGGCACGCCGCCCGCCTCCAACACGCGGGACATCGGCGCGGTCGTGGAACTGGCAGCGAAGGTCCTCACGCCGGTCTCGGTAGCAGCGGCACTGCTGACCTACTTCGGCTACGTGCGGACGACCACCGTGTACAGCTACTTCGGTGTCGACGTCGGGACGCTGGGGTTCGGAACCTTCGACTATGTCCAACGCAGCCCTTCGGTGGTCTTCCGACCGGCGGCGCTGTTCCTGCTGGGCGCGCTCGGCTGGTACTGGCTCTACCGGGGCATGGACATCCTGGCCGGACGCCCGGACGCCGCCCGCTACCTGCGCTACGTTTGCGCCGTCACGCCGCTGCTGATCGCGGCAGGCGTGACGGCCGCGGGCTTCGGGGCACTGGCCGCCTTCGTCTCACCGCTGCCGGAGCAGACCCGGCTGCCGCTGAAACAGCTGCTACCGCCGCTGGCACTGGGTATCGGCGTCCTCCTGACGACCTTCGGTATCCACTTGCGGCACCGATGGATCGCGACTCCGGCCACCTTCCGCCAGGCCGACACCGTCCAACGAGGTGCGGCGGTCGGCGTGCTGATCCTCGCGGCGTTCTGGGCGATGGGCAGTTACGGCGCCCTGCAGGGCGAGGCGATCGCCGAAAGGATGACCCAGCACCTGTCCAACCAGACGACGGGGGTGGTCGTCTACAGCCGCGACCGGCTCTATCTGTCGGGCTACGGCACCCGGATGGACCTGCTGGACCAGCCGGAGTCGGCCTACCGCTTCCGATATTCCGGGCTGCGGCTGTTGGTGCGAACGTCCAAGAGCTACGTGCTGCTACCCATGGGGTGGTTTCGTACCAGCGGCGCACCGGTGTTCGTCATCCCTGAGAACTCCGGGATCCGCGTCGACTACCAGGCCCTGACGTAAGTCCTGGGATTCGGCCGTGCGGAAGGACTGTCCGCACCGCTCGTGGCGGCGCGGGTCACCCAAGCCACGCGCCTCGCGACGACGCGCAACCGCAGCGGGCGATACGCGGCGGCCACGTCCTTCGCCGTACCTGAACAGGTCGGCGCCGAGCGGGTGCGCGGTGCCCCCGCGCCGCGCACCCGGCCGGACGGGATCAGAGCACGGAGACCTTCGCGCCCTGCCGGCCCAGCTGCGCGCTCGCCGCCGCCCGCGGCTTCTCGCCCCGGCGGAACGTGACCGCCACGGTGTTGCCCGCGGCCGTCGAGCCCTGGGCCCCCACGACGACCCGCACGGTGCCGAGCCGCGCCGGCCGGTTCGCGTTCGCCGAGGTCAACGCTGAGATGTCGAGCGTCGTCCCGGCTGGCACCGTCACCGTCACGTGGGTCACCGCGTCCGTCCTCAGTGGGAAGACGCCGACGACGGTGCCGGCCGTGACGTCGCGGACCAACACGGCCCGCGCTCCCGCCGGCAGCGAGGCCGGCGTGATGGCGATGTCCACGCGCACCTGCTGACGGGCCGGGCTCGCCGACACCACCGCCGGCCGCGCCGCCGGCGACGCGGTGGCGGCGCTGGCGGGCAGCGCCGCCACGCCGACGACCGCCGCCCCGGCCAGCGTCACGGAAATGGTGCGACGAACATTCCTGGAAATACGCACAGGGCTTCCTCTCGGCATGCAAATTGATAATTCACGCCCGGCCTTCCGGACTCCCTTCAGCGGCCGGGCCGAAACGTTCTTCCTCTGCGTTTCCCCAGCTCAGCCGCCTGGCCGTCAGGCTAGTTCCGCTCCCTGTGCCGAAGCCGTGGGAATCCTGTGCACGCATGAGAGAACCCTGTGGAGGGCCTGTATCGCATTTTCCGCGCCGCCACGCGTGACCTGCCAGGCACGGGACGGCGTGGGTCTGACAGGATGGCCGCACAGCGAGGACATACCAACAGGCGGATCTCGCCGGCCGGTCGTCACCGGCCATGGCCGGCAGCTGTACGTACGTGACGTCATCGCATCGGAGCGGTCCACGATGATCACCTGGCGGCGGCTCGACGAGTCCGACTTCGCGTTGCTGCGGGGATGGCTGGAGCGACCACATGTCGCCCGGTGGTGGAACCACGAGACCACGGCCGCCGCGGTCCAACGCGACTTCGGGCCCGCGGCCCGCGGCGAGGAGCCGTCGGAGGACTTCCTCGCCCTGCTGGACGAGCGGCCCATCGGGCTGATGCAACGGTGCCGCATCGCGGACTACCCGGAGGATCACGACCAGCTGGCACCCATCGTCGACGTTCCTGCGGGCGCCATCGGCATCGACTATCTGATCGGTGAACCCGACCAGATAGGGCGTGGCCTGGGCCCCGACATGATCACATCGATGATCCTCAGAATCTGGTCGGACTTCCCCGAGGCCACCTGCGTCATGGTGTCGGTGGTGGCGGCGAACCGGGCGTCATGGCGGGCGCTGGAGAAAGCCGGGCTGCGGCGGGTCGGGCAGGGAGCCATCGCACCGGACAACCCCATCGACGACCCACTGCACTACGTCTACCGCATAGACCGGCCCTCGACGCCCTGATCGAACATCACGGCCTGGCTCGAACACCGGCATCCCCGCCCAGACCCCCGCTCACGCCGACTGCCGGGGGCCGTCGGGTCAGCCTGTCGGCTCGGCCGCTCGGTCTACGGGAGTCGCCAGTCGACGGATTGGGCCCCCTGACGGAGCAGGAGGTCGTTGGCGCGGCTGAACGGCCGGGAGCCGAAGAAGCCGCGGTCCGCGGAGCGGGGTGACGGGTGGGCGGACTCGATCGTCGGGGTGTCGGCCAGAAAGGGCCGCAGGCCGCGCGCGTCGGCGCCCCACAGGATCGCGACCAGCGGCTTGCCCCGGCCGGCCAGGGCGCGGATCGCCTGCTCGGTGACCTCCTCCCAGCCCTTGCCCCGGTGCGAGCCGGGCTGGCGCGGCGCCGTCGTCAACGCCCTGTTCAGCAGCAGCACGCCCTGCCGGGTCCACGGCGTGAGGTCACCGTTCGAGGGCGCCGGCACGTCGAGGTCGGCACGCAGCTCCTGGAAGATGTTCTCCAGGCTGCCCGGAAGCCGGCGCACCTCGGGTGCGACCGCGAAGCTGTACCCGATCGCCATTCCCGGGGTCGGGTACGGATCCTGCCCGACGATGAGTACCCGGACGTCGTCGAAGGGCTGCTGGAAGGCCCGCAGGACGTTCTGTCCGGCCGGGAGGTAGCTACGCCCCGCCGCGATCTCCGCGCGCAGGAAGTCACCCATGGCCGCGATCCGTTCGGACACCGGTTCCAAAGCCTGTGCCCAGCCTGGCTCGACAAGTTCCCGCAGCGGTTGCGCCGACATGGCTGATCACCCTACCGGCGCCGCCCGCGGCCCGAGGCGGTGGCCCGGTGGTATTTCCCTTCCTTCTGGAGGGGAATACCACCCCGAAGGGTCCCGCGGACGTCGTAGGTAGGCGAGAGGTCAGGGGCCGGTCTCGGGATTGACCGTGGGGGACGGGCTGCTGCTGGAGACGGGCTGTCCGAGCTTGGTCAGGGCGGTGCGGGCGAGGTCGATCAGGCCGGGACGGGCCGCGTCGGGAGTTTCGGAGGCGACGGTGACCGACAGGTCTCCGACCTTGCCGTCACCCAGCAGGACCGTCCACACGGAGGCGTAGGTGAGGCCGCCGACGCTGAGGGCGGTGCCGTACTTCGCCGCGTCCCCCAGGTCGGAGACCGGCTCCGTCGTGCTGGACTTGTACAGGCTGCCGGCGACCGAGGCGTCGAGCTCCTCACCGGCGGACCTGTTCTCGCCGGGCGAACGGACATCGACGGTCAGCAGCCCGACCGGAACCGCCCCGTCGGTGAACGCGCAGGTCAGCACGGTCCGGTCGGAGCCGGTCGGCGAACCGCCCATCGGGGTCAGCGTCACCGACCCACGGCCCGCGACCCGCTGCACCGACGCCGCGTCGACCAGGTCACAACCCGACGCCGGCATGGCGAACGGGCCCTCGCTCGTCGTCGTCGGTCCGCCGGGCGTCGCCGTCCCCGACGGGCTGGTTCCCGCGCCATCTGACGTGTCGCTGAGGGGGTCGCAGCCCGCGACCGCGAACACGGCACACAATGAGACCGCCGCTGCCGTTATCGTTCGGCTCCACATGTCGGCCCCTTCACCTGGGTCGATCTGACTGGTGTGCGCGGAAGCGCCACCCTGTCACCCGGGTTGCCCGATTCAGCGCTTCTATAACGCCTGTCCGTCAGGTGTCATGCGCGGGGAGCACCGGTCTCACCGGCCGTCGAAACCACCGGTGCCAGGACGACCAGTCGGTGACGGCCGAGGAGGACGGACTCCGGACACCCCTCCAGGCCTGGCGCCACGCCAGCCTCATGATCGCCGCAGGCGTGTCGTCGCGGTCGCGATCTGACCGGATTCGCGACCGCGACGACACGGTGCCGGCGATCTACCGTCGAGGCAAGTTCTTGACCGAGTGCAAATTCGTTCGTCAAGCTACGCACCATGACCAGAAGCAAGATGAGCCTCGAAGAGCGCGTGCAGTTGCTGGAGGACCGGGAGGAGATCCTGCAGAGCCTGATCGACTACGGCGAGCTGCTCGACACCCGTGACCTCGACGCCTGGGCCGAGCTCTGGGCCGAGGACGGCGAGTTCGAGATGAGCACGGGCCGGACCGCCCGCGGCCGAGCCGCGATCAAGGAGATGCTCGCCGCGGTGATGGCGAAGAACCCGCCGGCGGTGATCCACATGGAGATGAACCCCCGGATCACCATCGACGGCGACACCGCCAGCTCCACCATGCTCTACGGAGTCGGCCGCACCCAGGACGACGGGCTCACGCGGGTCGTCTGGTTCGGGCACCACTACAGCCGGCACGTACGCACGCCCGACGGCTGGAAGATCCAGCACCGCCACAACACCGTGGATCTGCCGGAGACCGGCCACCCCTGAGTCGGCGGCCAGGACGGTGCCGCCCGTCGCCCCTGCTAGAGGCTGCGGGCGGTGATGTCGCCGTGGGCGGTGGTGGCGCGGATGTCGAGCTCGGCGGTGCCGTTGTTCTTGAGGGTGTTGCTGGTGCGGCCGTGGCCGGTGCCGGCGTCCAGGGTGGCCGACACGCCGGCGGCGGCGGCGACCGAGATGTCGCCGGACTGGGTGCGGAGCACGACCGTGCCACGCACGGCCTCGGCGATCCGGATGCCGCCCCGCGTGGTGCTGATCTGCGCGGGGCCACCCAGCCGGCCGACCTCGACGTCGCCGTCGATCGCGGTGAGGCGGACGCTCGCGGCCTCGTCGATCTTGATGTGACGGTATGCGCCCTCGAAGGCGACGTCGCCGAGGCGGCCGACACCGCGCAGCTCGCAGCTGGCGGTCTTCGCCTCGACGCGGGAGCCGGCGGGCAGCTGGACGGTGACCTCCAGGGATCCAGGCGAGCCGAACAGCTGCTTCCCGGACTCAGGGGCGTGGATCCGCAGGACGCCGTCGGCGTAGGCGACGGTGGCCTGCTCGGCGGCCTGGACGTCGCGGCTCCTGGAGGGGTCGGCGGGCAGGACCTCGACGGTGGTGTCGGCGCGGTCGGCAGCGATGAGCTGGATGCGTCCGGCGGGGATGTCCAGGACGGCGGAGATCGGGGCGGGGGTGTCGAACTTCTGCATCGTGCTCTCCCGTGCTCGCTCGTGGTTTCTGACACCGCAAACGCTACGTTGCTTTCCGAGTATCGGCAACACGATCGTTGCATCAGATCTGCATTTCCGCAGGTAGATGGCAGTTAATCGTTGCAACTACCTTGTCGCAAACGCAACGACCGCTCGCCCGATCATTGCAATGGATGGGAAGTGAACGCTATGGTGGGGCGGTAGGGACCACCACGGGGGACCACCAGGGAGATCGCGATGCCGGGAGGCAGGCTCACCCAGCAGGAACGCCAGCGGATCGCGCTGGGGCTGGCCGACAGCCTCCCCTACGCCGAGATCGCCCGGCGCCTCGACCGCCCGACCTCGACGATCACGCGTGAGGTGCTGCGCAACGGCGGCCCCACCGCCTACCGCGCCGACCTGGCCCACCGCGCCACCGAACGCCGCGCCCAGCGGCGCGGGCCGGTCTCCACCCACGGGACGGAGTCGGCCCCTCAGCCGCACGGACGCGACGCCGGGGCCGTGGCCGAGTACGAGGAGACGCTCACCACCGTCCTCATGGCCTCGGGCCTGTCCAAGATGGCAGCCCGGGTGCTGACCTGCCTGTTCACCGTCGACGCGGGCAGCCTCACCGCGTCCCAGCTCGCCCAGCGCCTCCAGGTCAGCCCGGCGTCCATCTCCAAGGCGATCACCTTCCTGGAAAGCCAGAGCCTGGTACGCCGGGAGCGTGACGAACGCCGCCGCGACCGCTACATCGTCGACGACGAGCTCTTCTACCAGGCGACGATCGCCAGCGCCCGATCCAACGACCAGCTCGTCGAAACCGCACGCAAGGGCGTCGCCGTCCTCGGCCCCCACACCCCAGCCGCCGCCCGACTGGAGAACATCGCCCGCTTCCTCGACTTCATCAGCGAAAGCATCACCCGCGCCGCCGAACAGGCCCGTGAGGTCCTCCACACCAAACCCGAGACAACCACCGCCTCCACGCCTACCCAGGGCATTGGGTAATTCGGCGAGGTCCTCGACCTGCCCATTGTCGCCAGCTGAGCCAACGGCACGTGGTTCATCCCGTTCATCCGCTGTCATAGGGTTGGCGGCATGGCACTGCGACTTGTCCAGGTGAATTTCAAGGCTCGGGATGACGCGGCGCTCGGCCGGTTCTGGGCGGAGGCGCTCGGCTGGGGTGTTTCCAGCGAGGGACCCGGTGTTACCAACATTGAACCCGTGGGCTTTGCCTGGCCGGACCCTGTCGCGGTCTGCGTCGATGTCGTCACCGTCCCAGACCCCGAAACGGTGAAGTACCGCGCGCACATCGATCTCGCCACCACCTCCGTGGCCCATCAGACGGAGTTGATCGCGCGCCTGAAGGACCTCGGCGCGACGGCCGCCGACGTCGGCCAGGGCGACGTCCCATGGGCGGTCCTGGCCGACCCGGAGGGCAACGTGTTCTGCGTGCTGGAGCCTCGGGAGATCTACCGGGACACCGGGCCGATCGCCGCGGTGGTGGTCGACTGCGCGGATCCGCGCGCCATGGCCCGGTTCTGGGACGAGGCGCTGGACTGGACCCTGCACGAGGTGACCGACGATCACGCGCGCCTGCGCTCCACCGAGGGCGTCGGCCCGTATCTGGAGTTCCTCCGTACACCCGATACGGAGACCGTGAAGGGCCGCGTTCATCTCGACCTGCTGCCGTACCCCGGTGACGACCAAGCGGCGGAGGTGGCCCGGCTGAAGGCCCTCGGCGCGACGCCCGCCGACGTAGGCCAGGGTGACGTCCGATGGACGGTCCTGGCCGACCCGGAGGGCAATGAGTTCTGCGTCCTCTCCCTCGCCTCCCTCACCGACGTCAAGGATGCCAACGCCTGAGTCCACGCCGTCCACGCACACCGCGGCGATCTCCCCATCAAGCCAGAGATCAGCTCATGTCACAGGCAGCTGGGCTGTCTCGTCTCGGGCATCGGAGACGGACTTCGGGAGCGGGCAGGTGATGGACGTGCGGGTGTTCGGGGCAGGTGAAAGCGGGGTCCCGGGACGGCCAGGAGCTGGCATGACCAGGACCGAGGAGTTCGAGGAGCTACGGCCGCTGCTGTTCTCGATCTCCTACCGGATCACCGGCAGCGTCAGCGAGGCCGAGGACGCGGTCCAGGAGACCTGGCTGCGTTACGAGACCTCCCCGGCGCAGCCCACGTCGACCAAGGCGTTCCTCTCGGCCGTGGTGACCCGGATCTCGATCGACGTGCTGCGCTCGGCCCGCGTCCGGCGGGAGGAGTACGTCGGGCCGTGGTTCCCCGAGCCGCTGCTGACCGACCCCTACCAGGACCCCGAGCGCTCGGCGGAACTGGCCGACTCGGTGTCGATGGCGGCCCTGGTTCTCCTCGAACGGCTCAGCCCGCTCGAACGCGCGGTCTTCGTGCTGCGGGAGGTGTTCGCCTTCGGCTTCCCCGAGGTCGCGGCGGCCATCGAACGGTCGGAGGCGGCGTGCCGCCAGCTCGCCGTGCGGGCACGCCGCCACATGGACGCGGGCCGACCCCGCTTCGAGGCCGACCGGAAGGAACGCGAGGAACTCGCCGAACGGTTCTTCGACGCCTTCCGGGTAGGGGACGTCGACGGGCTGCGGAAACTCCTCGCCGCCGATGTGTTCATGATCGGTGACGGTGGTGGCAAGGCCCCGCAGTGGAAGCCCGGCTTCCATGGCGAGGCCGTGGCCCAGGTGCTCGCCATGCTTGCCCCACCGCTGCTGCGGATCGGCGGCGTCGTGGAGTCGCGTGAGGTGAACGGACAGCCGGGCGCGATCTTCCGTGACCGGGACGGCAAGGTCCTCAGCACCATGACGCTCGACATCCTCGACGGGCAGATCCAGACGATCCGTACGGTGATCAACCCCGACAAGCTCGGGCACGTGGGGCCCGTCGCGGATGCCTGGGCGGTCTTCCGCGAGGCGAGCCAGGCTCGTCCGCTCACAGACTGACCGCACGAGCCGACCGCGCCCCAGACCAAGCGGGCCGGGCGCGGCGGCCGGCGGCGACAACCTGCCGGGCCAACCAGGAACCAGGCAACGGCAGATTCAGCGCGCCCAAACGAAACAGGAGAAGCAGACATGATCAGGACTGGCATCATCATCGGCAGCACCCGCCCTGGTCGCAGCGGCGACAAGGTAGCCCGGTGGGTACGGGACCTGGCGGCCGAACACGCGGGCGACGCCGCGGACTTCGAGCTCGTGGACCTGAAGGACTACGAGCTGCCGCTGCTCGACGAGGCCATCCCGGCGCGCATGGCGCCGGGCCGGCAGCCGCACACCCGGCGATGGGCCGAGCGGATCGGCTCGTACGACGCCTACATCGTCGTCACGCCCGAGTACAACACCGCCCCACCCGCCGCCCTGACCAACGCCATCGACTACCTCTACGCCGAGTGGGGCGGCAAGGCCGTCGGCTATGTCGGCTACGGCATCTTCGGCGCGGTCATGGCGGTACAGAAGCTGCGCGCGCAGGCGGGCCAGCTGCGGATGGCGGACATCGGGCCGCAGGTGGCGCTGTCGCTGCGCGAGGACTTCGTGAACTTCGCCGACTTCCGGCCGCAGGAGCCGCAGGCAGCGCAGCTGCACGGCCTGGTCGACGAACTGCTGGCGTGGGCGCAGGCGCTCCGTCCACTGCGCACGGCTTCCCCGGCCGCTGCCTGAACGGCCGAAAGCCCAGCTCCCGCATCGTCCAAGCAGCTGTGGGAAAGGACTGGACGGGATGATGCTCGGGCTTGTAGCTTGCGACTGGCCGCGACACCGCCCGAGGAGGTGAGACCCATGAACGCTGTATCGATGTGGGTGCTCCCCCTTCCCGTCACGGTCGGGCGATTGACATAGGTGTCGCCGGGAGCGCCTCGCCAACAGGGCACTCCCGGGAAGGCAACACCTATGCACTCTCTGCAGTTCACCGCCGCGCCGTCGCCGAACGACACGGTCGAGCGCGACCCCACCATCAGCGACGTCCCCGGACTCTGGTCGCCGGCCTCCGGTGCCGAACGCGCGCCTCTCCAGTTCGACGTGATCATTGCCGGGTGCGGGCCGACTGGCGCCATGCTGGCCGCCGAACTGCGGCTGCACGATGTGCGGGTACTCGTCCTGGAGAAGGAAACCGAGCCCGCGTCGTTCGTCCGCATAGTCGGGCTGCATATTCGCAGTATCGAGATGATGGCAATGCGCGGACTGCTGGAACGCATTCTCGAACGCGGAAGACAGCGTCCGGCCGCCGGTTTCTTCGCCGCCATCACCAAACCCGTGCCCGAGGGCCTGGATTCTGCGTACGCCTATCTGCTGGGCATCCCGCAGCCGGTCATCGTTCACCTGCTCGAAGAGCATGCGATCGAACTGGGTGCGCAGGTCCGGCATGGTTGCGCGGTGGCCGGCTTCGAGCAGGACGACGAGGGTGTGACCATCGAGCTGGCCGACGGGGAACAGCTGCGTTCGCGCTATCTCGTCGGCTGTGACGGTGCGCGCAGTACGGTGCGCAAACTGCTCGGCGTCGGCTTCCCCGGCGAGCCCTCGCGGACCGCGACGCTGATGGGCGAGATGCAGGTGGGTGTGCCGCAGGAGGAGATCACCGCCAAGGTGGCGAAAATCCGCGAGACCAACAAGGCACTCAGCCTCGGACCCTTCGGTGAAGGGGTCTATCGCGTCGTAGTCCCCGGCGCGGGAGTCGGCGATCGCACGGAACCGCCCACCATCGAGGATTTCAAACAGCAGTTGCGCACCATCGCCGGAACCGATTTCGGCGTGCACTCCCCGCGCTGGTTGTCCCGCTTCGGGGATGCCACCCGGCTGGTTGAACGTTATCGGGTCGGACGGGTGCTGCTGGCCGGCGATGCGGCGCACATCCATCCGCCCATCGGCGGACAGGGCCTCAACCTGGGCGTTCAGGACGCATTCAACCTCGGCTGGAAACTGGCCGCACAGATCCGCGGCTGGGCGCCGGAAAAACTGCTGGACACCTACCAGGCCGAACGTCATCCGGTCGCCGAGGACGTGCTGGACAACACCCGCGCCCAGATGGAACTGCTGTCCACCGAACCGGGCCCGCAGGCCGTGCGCAGGCTCCTCACCGAACTGATGGACTTCGACGAGGTGAACCGCTATCTGCTCGAGAAGATCACCGCGATCGGCATCCGCTACGACTTCGGCGAAGGCCCCGACCTGCTCGGCCGCCGCCTGCGCGACATCGACGTCAAACAGGGCCACCTCTACGGTCTGCTGCATCGCGGCCGCGGCCTGCTGCTGGATCGCACCGAACGCCTGACCATCGGCGGCTGGTCAGACCGGGTCGACTACCTCGCGGATCCCACCGCGGTACTGGATGTTCCGTGCCTCCTGCTACGCCCCGACGGCCACGTCGCCTGGATCGGCGACGACCAACGGGACCTGGACGACCACCTCTCCCGCTGGTTCGGCAAGCCCGCCACGTGATTTCGCCTGAGCAACCGAAGGCGAGGGGAGTCGCTCAGGCCGGCCGGTGACATCCAGCAGCGCGCCGCTCCCCGTCACCCATCAGCGAGGGCACCGAGCGGCATGAATTTCGCCGGCTGCTCGTCGGCAAGGAAGTCCATGAGTATCTGGTTCAGCAGCGCGGGCCGTTCCACCGGAAGGGCGTGCGAGGCGCAGGGGACGACGGCGAGCTGCGCGTCGGGCAGTGCACGGGCGACGGCCAGGCTGTGCTCGATCCGCACCGCGTCGTCGTCCCCCTGAAGCACGAGGACGGGCATGGCCAGGTCGCCGAGCGCGGCCAGTTCGATGTCCGGTTCTCCCCGCCACATGGCCGAGAGCTTGTCGAGAAACACCGGGAGATGGTCCGGGCCGTCCGGGGACGTCAGCGCGTAGCTCGGCCCGAAAATCTCGGCCAGCGACACGGCGGGAGTCTCGATGAAGGCCTTCGCGGCCGCCGTGGCACCGTCACGGGTCAGGTACTGGCCGATCAGCACAAGCTTGCGCACGAGGTCGGGGCGGCGTAGAGCAACCCGCACACCGACCAACGCGCCGTCACTCCAGCCGACCAGACGCGCCGGCCCGATGTGCAGGCTCTCCAGGAAAGCGATGGTGTCGCCGGCCATCGCCTCCGTGGTGAACGCCCCTTCGACGTCTGGCGTATGGCCGTGGCCACGGCGCTCCGGGACGTATACCCGGTACCGCTCCGCGAGCGCCGGGGTCTGGCAAGCCCAGCTCTCGGCACCGACGCCGCCGCCGTGCAGAAGTACCACCGGGTCGCCGGCGCCCTGAACCTCGTAGTAGGTGCGCAGCCCACCGGCCCTCGCATACTCGCCCATGGCTATCCATCCTTCATGCCCCGCGCCTTCAGGCGAGACACCACGCCGCCACGCAGGTCGTCGTCGAGAACGGGCTCGGCCACGCCCGGTCCAGACGGCCATCCGCCAGGTTGTCACTTTCTGTGGCCGGCTGTGCGCGGCTGTACGTGCCGCTGACGGACGAATCCGCGCCTCCCGCACGGGCGGGAAGCCCCGGAGGGCCGCTCCTGCTCGCGCCGTCTAACCCCCACACACGAGTCGTGGCAGATGAGCGCGCCCATAGACGCCGTGGTCCGGCGAGGCGCCGTCGATGCGTGTCGGAAGGCAGTGTCCATAGGGGCGCTCATCTGCCACGACTCGGCTGGAGGGCGGGCCCGGCGAGGGCTGTGAAGGCGCCGTCGCGTAGGAGGGGCACCGCGGTGTCGGCATCGAGCTGGGAGGCGGCCTCGATGTCGTCGTCCCAGCCGAGTTCCAGCAGTTCCCGCCCAGAGACGCAGCTGCGTAGTTCGTCGTGCAGGACAGGTGCTGCCGCCTCGAACACCGCCCGGGCGGCGCGGGCTTCCGGGGAGAGCTGGGTCCGGGTGAGGGAGCCGGCCTCGGCGGTGCGGGCGATGACCGCGCCGGCGCCGAGGAGGTCCTCGACGGCGGGTCGCAGTGGGCCGGCGTGCACGGTTCCCGACGGGTCCGGCCAGCGTTCTCCCGCCGCGATCACCGCGGCGGCGCGGCCGGCGGCGACGTTGTGGGCGAGCAGGGCACCGACCACCGCGGCGTTGCGCAGGCAGCCGGCGATCGGTGCGGCGCCGTACGCGCTGGCGACGGCCGACAGCGTGGCGCCGTTCGGGGAGGGCAGGACCAGGCGGGTTCCCGCCGGGATGCGGGCGAGGTCGGTGGGTGACAGCGACCAGGCAGCGAGTGGGTCTCCTCTCCGGCCGGCGAGGACCGCGCGGCGTTGCGCGGCGAACTGGGCGGCGGTGGCGTCACGCCACCGATAGGGCAGCACCACCGCGCCGCGGCTGACAGCGACGCTCACCGCCGTCGTGAACCGCAGCACGTCGACGATCACGACCAGGTCGCTCGCCGGCGCCAGTGCCGCCAGGTCCTCGCCGCCCCAGCCGAATCGGACGGCGAACGGGCGCTGCCCGGCAACCATGATCACATGCCTCCTCCGCCGCGGAATACGGCAACGTCAACCCTTCCAGTACGGGCTCGACAGCGGCAGGCGAGCGCTCGTACGTAGCGGGCCAGGGCAACAAAGCCGAAGCCGGGGCCCTACTCCGGCGGGCGCGTCCAGGCGCGGACGGCCAACATCCGACGTCCGGTTTGCGGTCCACGCCAGGTGCGCAAGCGCGGGGCCTGGGCACATGCTTCAGGGCCCCCGCGACACCTCGGCGCGAAACGGCCGTCCCGGCGCGAGGTCGCCTTTCGCCCGTCAGAGCGGCGACCTGGCCGGATTGGAGCCGATCTCGAAGCGGCCGATGACGGTCACGCCGTCCTCCTCCACCCGGCCGCCACAAGATCGCCTGGACGACGGCGAACGTGGTCGAGATCTTGGTGGGGGGCCGTGGTGAGGCTGCCGAGGTCCGCTGACCGCGGCGTGGAGTTTGGGTGCCCGGTCAGCGTACGGTGCCAGGTGTGGACCATGCTGCCGCTCTGGTGGAGCAGAACCATCTGTTAGCCGATCTGCTCGGCGAGGCCGACCTGGACACGCCGGTTCCGACCTGCCCGGGCTGGAACCTGGCCCAGTTGATGCGCCACGTCGGGCGCTTTCATCGCTGGGCTGCGGAGATCGTCCAGACGCGGGCCGTTGACGCGATCGACCCGCGCACGGTCGCGGGCGGCAAGCCACCGGCCGACCACGACGGCGCGCTGGCGTGGCTGCGCGAGAGCCCGGCGGTGCTGATCGACGCGGTCGCTGTGGATCCAGACATACCCGTGTGGACGTTCACCGGCCCGCAGCCCGCCCGGTGGTGGGTCCGGCGGCGGCTGTACGAGGCGGTCGTCCACCGCATCGACGCCGCGCTCGCGCTGGGAACGGGGTACACGGTCGAGCCGGCGCTCGCGGCGGACGGGCTCTCCGAATGGCTCGGCCTCCTCGCCGCTCGCCCCGGCGCCACGGCCCTTCGCGAAGGCGCCACGATTCACCTGCACGCGACCGACGACGGCCTGGGCCCCGACGGGGAGTGGACGGTTCGCGGCGGTCCGGACGGGATCAGCTGGGACCACGGTCACGGCAAGGGCGACGCCGCGGTCCGCGGTACCGCGGCCGACCTGCTGCTCACGCTGCTGCGCCGTCTCCCCGACGACGACCACCGCTTGGAGATCGTCGGGGATCAAGAGCTGTGGACCGCCTGGCTCGCCAACACCCCCTTCTGAGCACTCGGCCCAGCGGATGCGGCTTAGATCTTGAATGGTCTGAGTCTGAGTCTCGCCAGTCACCCTTCGCGACAACGCCCTGATCGAAGCGGATTCGCTGAGACGGCCGGCAAGCGGGCGGCCACCGTCTGGCGGACTGGCCCCGCCCCGTCTGCGTCTGGAGGACTCGCGCCGGGCGGGAATTTCGGAGGCCGAGTGATCGCCCTCATGGTGTCATGGCCCACGTGACCAATGACCTGTGCGTGTTCTGTGCGATTGTCCGCGGTGAGGCTGAGTCGAGCGTTGTCTACGAGGACGACGCCATGCTGGCGTTCATGGTCCTCCAGCCGGTGACGCCGGGTCATCTGCTGGTCGTGCCGAAGGCGCACGCCGTGGGGTTGGCGGACCTGGACGACAAGGCAGGCGCCTGGATGTGGCAGGTCGCGCACCGCCTCGGGCGGGCGCTGCGCCACTCGGACCTGCGGTGCGAGGGCGTGAACCTGTTCCTCGCGGACGGCGCGGCCGCCTTCCAGGAGATCTTCCACGTCCACCTGCACGTGTTCCCGCGTTTCGCCGGTGACAGCTTCCGCATCGACGCCGACTGGCGCATGCGCGAACGCGGCGAACTCGACGAGGCGGCCACTGCGGTGCGCCTCGGGCTATCCAGGCTCGACGACGCGCAGGACGCACGGACGAAGCAGATTCAGTGAGACACGAGAGCAGACCGACACAACCTCACTGAGAGCCTGTCCTGAATCTTGATGTTGTGGGCTGGCCGTGGCCCGTTCCCGATCTTCGCGGTGTGGTGGCGTGAACGGCTGGGACGGGCTGGTCACGGTCGGGACATGGGACGATCTCGCCGCTATCCCTCGGATATGTCGGATGAGGAGTGGGCGTACGTGGCGCCGCTGTTGCCGCCGGTTCCGAAGGACGGCCGGCCCGAGAGCCATGACCGGCGCGACATCGTGGACGCGATCCTGTACGTGGCCCACAACGGGATCGTGTGGCGGGCGCTGCCGGCGGACTTCCCACCCTGGAAGACGGTCTACGGCTTCTTCGACCGGTGGAAACGCAAGGGCGTCGTCATCCGGGTCCACGACGGGCTGCGCGACCAGTTGCGCCAGGCCGAGGGCCGCCGGCCGCGGCCGACCGCCGGGGTGATCGACTCCCAGTCCGTGAAGGGCGCCCAGACCGTCACCCACCCCAGCCGTGGCTACGACGCGGGCAAGAAGGTCAACGGCCGCAAGCGGTTCATCGTCGTCGACACGTTGGGCCTGCTGCTGGGGGTACTCGTGCTGCCCGCCAGCCGCCAGGACCGCGACGGCGCTCGCCAACTCCTGCTCGACCACTACTTCACCACCCCGACGTGTCGGCACCTGTTCGCCGACGGCGGCTTCGCCGGCAAGTTCGTCACCTGGGCCACCGACATTCTCAAGACCACCGTCGAGGTCGTCCGCAAGAAAGACGGACAGAAAGGCTTCACCGCCCTCCCGAAACGATGGGTCGTCGAGCGCACCCTGGCCTGGCTCACCGCGCACCGCCGCCTCGCCCGCGACTACGAACGAGACCCGGCAAGCTCGGTCGCCTTCATCCGCTGGGCCATGATCCGCACCATGGCCCGCCGCCTCGTCCGCGGCAAGCCCGTCGAACGCTGGACGGCCCGCGAGCAACCGAACACGGCGAGCTGATAGCCCTTCAAGATTCAGGACAGGCTCTGAGACAAAAGCAGCTTCAGCGAGACGGGACAGCGAGCCGCCCCTCGTCCCATCGGCCAGCACGCGCCCCTCCCGGGCACCCGGTAGGAACGGAAGGGAAAACCGGTGTTGCTGTCAAAGTTTTTGACGACCGAGGCCGGGTCCGCCAGGGTGTCGTAGGTGAGCGATGACCCGACGGTCGGTTTCCTGAAGGCGGATGTGGCGCGGTTCTGTGCCGGCCTGGACGATCTGGCGCCCGCGATCCGGTTGCGATTGGTTGTTGAGCTGCGGCGGGCGCTGGACGAGGTGACAGACACGGCGTTGGACAGCGGGATGGCGGCGGCGAGGGCGGAGGGGTGGGGGCTACGTCAGATCGGCGGTTTGGTGGGTCTGTCGCACGAGAAGGTCCGCTACCGGCTCGCTCGTGCGGCGGGCGAGCCGGCCGGGTCTTCTTAGTCCGAGGCGGTGGCGTCGGCGGGTTTGCGGGTGGACCGGAGCTGGCCGCCTACGACCTCGGCGGGCAGCGCGAAGCTGTAGCGGCCGTGGAAGTTAATGTGGGCGAACTTCAGGGGCGAGAGGCGGGCGATGTCCTCGTTGCGGACGTGGGTGCCCTCGGCGCGCATCTCGTCGATGATCTGCTGGAAGTAGACCGTGTTCCACAGGACGACGATGTTGAGGATCAGTCCCAGTGCGCCGAGCTGGTCTTCCTGTCCTTCGCGGTAGGACTGTCGTAGCTCGCCCTTCTGCCCGTGGAAGATCTTGCGGGCGAGGTTGTGGCGGGACTCCTGCCGGTTGAGCTGGGTGTTCACGCGCCGCCGGAGCAACTCGTCGGCGAAGTAGGTGGACAGGTAGGCGCTGCGGTCGAGCCGGCCGATCTCCATGATCGCCTTGCCGGTGGGGGTGGGCTTGCCGCCGGGTGCCAGCACGCGCAGCACCTCGGATGCCTTGATCGTGCCGGAGTGCAGGGAGCCGGCGACGCGCAGGACGTCGTCCCAGTTGGCCGCGATCTGCCCGAGGTTGATCCGGTCACGGGTCAGCGGGTTGAGGGGGCCGTAGTCAGCGCCAGGGTCGGCGCGGTAGAGGGTCGCGCTGCCGGCGTCGGCCAGGCGCGGGGAGAACTGGTAGCCCAGGAGGCGGAACAGGCCGAAGGTCATCTCTGAGGCGCCGTGGGTGTCCGAGGTGACCTCGACCGGCCGCAGGGCGGTCTCCTGTTCCAGCAGCCCGTCGAGGATGTAGAACGAGTCGCGCTGGGTGCCGGGGATCAGGATGCCGTGCAGGCCGCTGAACTGGTCGGACAGGAAGTTGTAGAACGTGGCTCCGTGGCGGCGGGTGCCGAAGTACTTCGGGTTGGGGCCGGAGTTGAGGGTGCGGACCGGGGTGAGGAACCGCAGGCCGTCGGCGGAGGCCAGCTCCCCGCCGCCCCACGCCTGGACGAGCGGCAGGAGCGTGTGGAAGGCGACGAGGCGGGCGTTGGCCCGGCTGAGGGTCTGGGAGCGTATGTAGTTCTGCTCGACCCAGAACAGCCGGTCGCGGCTAAGCACGGCGATGCCGTCGTGGACGATCGGTTCCATGCCGACGTTAGTGGCCTCCGCGGTGAGCACGGCGGCGACCGACAGCTCCAGGTCGTCCATCCGGGACTCGGCCTCGGAGACGTGGGTGAACTCGGCCAGGTAGGGCACCCAGGAGTTGACCTCCAGCACCATCTCGGGCAGGTCGACGGAGGGCAGGCGGGCGTCGACCTGCCGGTTGAGCTCGTCCAGGGACGGCGGGACCTCCAGGCGGTCGAGGCCGGTGAGGATGATGCGGTCGCGGCCGTCCTGGCGCTCGATCCGCACGGCGGGGTTGGCCGCCAGGCCGTCGACGAGCTCGCGGTGGGAGCGGTCCAGCCGATCGACCCAGCCGGCCAGCGTGGCGTCGGCGTCGGTGGCCAGGTCGAGTTCCTCGCAGACCCGGGGCCTGGCGGCCATCCAGGTGTCGTCGCTCAGCAGCCGCGCGTTGGGGTCGCCCCACCGGCGCAGGCCCGGGACGTAGATCTCGTGGCGGTGCAGGCTGGTGCGCAGGGCCTCGGCGGGGGCGACGACGTAGGCGCGCTTGTCCGCGATGCCTACCGGGGCCGGCTTGGGTGGGAAGACCCTGCGCAGCCAGGCGGCGGACAGGAACGTGGTGGGGGCTTCGCCGCTCTGGATGGGCCGGCGCCGGCCCTTGAGGGACGTGACGAAGGTGACGGCGTCCAGGACGTCCTGCCCGTCGGGCCCGGCGTGGAAGTCCAGATGCCGCAGTAGGTCGGGCAGGAACTTGGCGATGGTGTTGTACCGGGCTTCGAGCATCTGCTCGAAGCCGTCGTCGGGCTCCTGGGCGAGTTCCTTGACGATGTCGGCGGCCGCGTGGACCGGCGCGACGTCCATGGCGGCGAGCATCGCCCGGATGTCGCCCTCGGGGTCGGCGGCCGTGGTGGTCACCGCGAGCCAGGCCTGCCGCAGCAGGAGGGCGGCGGCGTCGAGGTCCTTGAGGGAACGCAGCCGTTTCTTGGTCATCTTCGTCGCCGAGTCGCGGATCACGTCGCCCATCACGAGGTCGAAGACCTCGATCGCCTCGTCGGCTGCGACTTGCGGCATCACCGCGGCGAACGCGACCAGGGTGGCGAGGCGCCGGTGGCCGCCGAGTTCGGCGACGGCCTGGGCGCGGGCGGCCCTGGCGAAGCGCACCAGCGCCTGGATGCGACCGGGCGGGATCGCGGACAGGTCCCAGGTCGGCCCGCCGAACGTCTTCAGCGCGTCGTACCGCTCCAGGGCCTTGACCACGCCGCGCGGAGAGATGTCGCGCGGGGAGCGCCGCAGTCGGTCGAGCTCCGAGATCCGCCGCCCGCCGGGGACGACGACCAGCTGCTGCAGCCGCTGCGCCTGCGGCGCGGTGGGCGCAGCCGCCAGCGTCGCCCATAAGCGCTTCTCGGCACGCTCGCGGATTCCCGAGACCAGGCGCTCCAGCGTGGTCACCCCGGGCAGCAGCACCTGGTGATCCAGCAGCCGTTTCGTGGCCAGGTCGAACAGCAGGGTCGGCCGTTCGGAGCCGATCCATGCCCGCTGGTACATCCAGCGGGCCAGGGAGAACCACTGGTCGAAGTCGAACTTCCGGTAGCCGTACGCCTCGCGGATCTGCTCCTGGTGGTCCCAGCGGTGCTCAGCCGTGCCATAGCCGGCGAGGGCCGCTGGCGGCAGACCCAGCTGTTCGGCGACATAGTCCACGACGACGGCGGGCACGTCGGCCGGGTCGTCCAGGAACGTGCCCAAATAGCGCAATGTCCCGAGCTGGATCGCCCAGCCGAGCCGGTTGCGCGGGCCCTTCGCGGTCGCGGCCCGCCGCCGCGCCGTCTGGTCGAGGAGGAACGACCCGGCGAGCTGGCCCTCGTCGGGGATGCCGGTGAACCGGCCGTAGCGCTTGCGCTGGTCCTCGGTCAGGAAGTTGGTGGGCACCGCTCGCTCCTTGACCGTCAGGGTGGCTCGCGCGCCATGCTCTCAAGGGATCTGTCGGCGCTTCGGTGGCCTTCCGTTCCGAGATCCTGGGACCTACGCGACAGGCTCCACTCACCGCTCTGGACGACCCGGACCTGCCAGAGGGTGCTGGCCGGGTTCGCTGCGGCCCACGCCGACGAGATGGGCTCGGACACCGCCAGAGGAGGAAGCCGGCGGCCGTGAACTCGGCGATCCAGTTCTGCAGGGGCTGCCGCCAGTAGCGGTGAGTTCGTGGGTTGAGTACTCGCCGAAGCAGCGGATGTGCTCGGTCAGGCACGGCCACCTATGAAACGCGTCCTGTCACGAGTGCCGGCGTGCTCATCTGACGGCAGTGCCGAACCACTTCGGCAGCTGGCTGAGCAGATCCTGCTGGTCTTCACCGACCCACGCCACGTGGCCGTCCGGACGCAGCAGCACGGCGGGCACGTCCAGTTCCTCGCCGACGTCGACGACATGGTCGACCAGATCCGCCCAGGCCGCTACCGAAAGCCGGCCGGTCTGGTCGAGCAGCAGCCCGCGGCCGCCACGCATCAGCCCGAAGAGACGCCCTCCCTTCAGCTCCACGTCCCGCAACCGCCGACCGAGCAGTTCATGCCCCTCTCCGAAGTCGTAGCGGACCCCGATCGCGGTGACCTTCTCGATCAGGTACCGGTTGACCTCCTCGAAGTCCATCAGTTCCGACAGCAGCCCGCGCACCGCCCGGGGCCCGGGCTCGGGGGAGAGCAGTTCGCTCTGCGCGCGGGTGTCGTCCAGCACGTCGGCGGCCACTGGGCGCCGCTCGGCGTGGTAGCTGTCCAGCAGCCCCTCCGGAGCCCAGCCGCCCACCTCGGCGGCCAGCTTCCAGCCGAGGTTGAACGCATCCTGGATGCCGAGGTTAAGGCCCTGCCCGCCCAGTGGCGGGTGGATGTGCGCCGCGTCGCCGGCCAGCAGCACCCGGCCGACCCGGTAGCGCTCCGCCAGCCGCGTTGCGTCGCCGAAGCGGGACAGGAACCGCGGTGAGTGCACCCCGAAGTCGGTGCCGGCGACCTCCCGCAGCCGCCCGGTGAACTCCTCGAAAGTCGGCGGGATCCTGCGGTCCTCCGCCACCTCCTTGGCGCGCACGACGAAGCGGAACACCCCGTCCTCGTGGGGTGCAGGGCCAAACCGCAGGCCCGCCGTGCCCAACTCGGCCGCCACGGCGTTGAGCGCCTCCTGCGGGAAGGCCACCTCCATCTCGCCCAGCAGCCACTCGATTTGGGCGGGCTCACCAGGGAAGCCGATGCCGAGCAGCTTGCGTACCGTGCTGCGGCCGCCGTCACAGCCGACGAGGTAACGCGCGCGCAGCCGGGTGCCGTCGGCCAGCTCGGCGTTCACCCCGTGCTCGTCCTGGCTCAGCCCGACCAGTTCGCAGCCGCGCCGGATCTCGGCGCCGAGTTCGGTGGCGTGGTCGATCAGCAGGCGCTCGGTGACGGTCTGCGGGATGCCGAGGATGTAGGGATGCGCGGTGTCCAGCCGCTCCGGCGCCGGCTTTCGGATGCCGGCGAACAGACCACCGATCGGGGGTACGTCCTGCCGTGTGCGAGAAACCGTCCCAGCAGGCCGCGTTGGTCCATCACCTCGATGCTGCGCACGTGCAGACCGAGCGCACGGACCTGCCTGGTCGGCTCCGCGTCCCTCTCCAGCACCAGCACCTGCACACCGTGCAGCCGCGGCTCGCCGGCCAGCATCAAGCCGCTCGGTCCGGCGCCGACCACGATCACGTCGATCATCAAATCCCTCATTCACCACGTTGTATTTCGGGCCGGTGAGGCTCCCCGCCGGCCGCTCCCCGGGGTACGGGTTCAGCGGCGCAGGGAGGTCTCCCGCTCCAGGCGTGACAACTTCTCGGGGTTGCGCACGAAGTACAGCCCGGTGATCAGGCCGTCCTCGGTCCGCACCGCTAGGACGCCCTCGACCTGGCCGCCGATCCGCATGATCAGTGCCGGGTGGCCATTGATCTGCGCCGACTGCACCGCTGCGGTGCCTGCGATCCTGCCCAGCCCCGCTGCCAGCAGGGCTGCGACCGGATCGGCGCCGACGACGGGCTCCAGCGCGGCCTGGACGACTCCGCCGCCATCGCTCAGGAAGACGACGTCTGGGGCGAGTTGGTCGAGCAGGCCCTGCAGGTCGCCGGTTTCGACTGCGCGTCGGAACGCCAGCAGAGCGGCGCGGTTCTCGGCCTGGGAGACAGATGTGCGCGGGCGCCGCGCGGTGACATGGTTGCGCGCCCGGTGCGCGATCTGCCGGACCGTGACCGGGGTCTTGTCGACGGCCTCGGCGATCTCGTCGTAGTCCAGGCCGAACACCTCCCGCAGCACGAACACCGCGCGCTCGGTGGGCGTCAGCGTCTCCATCACCAACAGCATCGCCATCGAGACGCCCTCGGCCAGTTCGACGTCCTCGGCCACATCGGGCGCGGTCAGCAGTGGCTCGGGCAGCCAGGGGCCGACGTAGGTCTCCTTGCGCCGGCGAAGCGAACGCAGCCGCATCAGTGCCTGCCGGGTGGTGACTCGGGTCAGATACGCGCGCGGATCGCGCACGACGCCTTGATCGACATCCATCCACCGCATCCAGGTCTCCTGCAGGACGTCCTCGGCGTCAGCCGCCGAGCCGAGCATCTCGTAGGCGACGGTGAACAAGAGGTTCCGGTGGGCGACGAAGGTCTCGGTGGCGTGATCCACGCGGTTGCCGCCGGTGGTCGGTTCGGTCCTCTGCATGGACCCGTCACTGCGCTCGCTCATCCCGGCTCCCACCCGTTCTGGATCTTCCTCGTGCCGCACACAGGATGCCGGTCCCGCCGGCTCCGTGACATTCGGCTTCGGTGACATAGGTCACATAAGCGTCGGTGTCACGCCGCTGGGGCCACCGGCATCTCCTGTTCGACCTCCGCCTGACGACGACGCACACGGAGCACACCATGACCGCTCGTTTGAGCCTGTTCGGCAACCCGGACGCGCCCGCGGCCAGGGCCGCCGGCCACTTCGGCACCGCGAGCAAGACGATCCTCCAGGACTCGACTCTGCCCGCCGCGCTGCAGAAGCTGGTGCTGCTGCGGGCCAGCCAGATCAACGGGGACGGCTACGCCACCGACGTGTGGGCCAAGAACGCCGCGGCCGCCGGAGAGAGCGCCACCCGCATCCACCTGGTCGCTGCCTGGCACGAGTCCACGGTGTTCACCGACGCCGAACGCGCGGCGCTGGCGCTGACCGAGCAGGGCACCCGCGTCGCCGACGCGGCCGGCGGCGTCGGCGACGAGGCCTGGACCGACGCCGCCAAGCACTACGACCAGGACCAGCTGGCCGATCTGGTGATGCTCATCGCCCTGATCAACGCGACCAACCGCATGAGCGTCATCGTCCGGCAGCGCGGCGGCGACTACGAGCCCGGCCGCCTCGGCTAGCCGGCGGTCGGTGTCCGCGATTCGCAATACGCCGCGTGAAGGATCCGCGCGGTACCCAGACCCACGAGGCAAGGACAAACACCATGGAACCCCGATTCGATCTGCTGGCCAACGACCTCGGCGCCAAGATCGCCAAGCGGATCTACAACGTCGCCCTAGCGATCGTCGACTCGCCGCTGCCCCAGGCCACCCAGAACCTGGTGATGCTGCGCGCCAGCCAGATCAACGGCTGCGGCTTCTGCGTCGACTACCACGCCAAGGACGCCACGGCCGCGGGCGAGACCGCGGTCCGCCTCAGCCTGGTCGCCGCCTGGCGCGAGTCCACGGTGTTCACCGACGCCGAACGTGCGGCGCTGGCGCTCACCGAGGAGGGCACCCGGATCGCCGACGCCCACAAGGCGGTGTCGGACGAGACCTGGGCCAAGGTGCGCGAGCACTACGACGACGACCAGATCGCCGCGCTGGTCTCCCTGATCGCCATGATCAACGCCAATAACCGGCTCAACGTGATCGTGCGCAACCCCGGAGGCTCCTACCAGCCCGGTCAGTTCGCTGGCATGGCCAACTGACCAGCACGCCGACCACCGCCCGGCCCGGGGTCACCCCCCGGGCCGGCATCAACGACTGCATCGAAGGAGGAGTCATGAACATCGCACTCTGGATCGCCGCCGGCCTGCTCGCCCTGGTCGCGCTCACTGGCGGCCTCACGAAGTCCTTCATCCTGAAGGCGAAGCTCGCCACCATCCACGGCGCCGAATGGACCACGGGATTCGGTGCCAACGCCATCAGAGCCCTAGGAGCCCTCGAACTCCTCGCCGCGGTCGGCCTGGTCCTGCCCAAGGCGCTCGGTATAGCACCGGTCATGGTCCCGGTGACCGCCGCTTGCTGGATCGCTCTGATGCTCGGCGCGATGGTCACCCACGGCCGCCTCGGCCAGTACAAGCTCGTGGCGGTCAACGTCATCTACCTCGCGGTCGCGGTCTTCATCGCTGTGGGACGCGTCTAGACGGTATGTAGGTGCCGGTCGTGGGCTTCGTTGTCCTCCCATCCGGTGTCACGATCGTCATCGAAGAGGTCGTTCACCTCATCCTCGGTGAGGAGTTCACGCGCGTCGTCCATGGCTCTCATGATGCCGACCCGGCCGGATGGCCCGCCGTCGGTGCGGGCGCCTCCGCCTCCATCGGGGTGCGTGGTCCCGGCAGCGCGAGCGCTGGCGTGAGGTCAAGCCGGTGATTCATGTCCAGCTCGAAGCGGCCGTAGGGGTTGATGTGCGTCCAGAGCAGCGGGGACAGGGCCCGCCGGTCGGCGTCGGTCAGGCGCTCGGCCCACTCGGGGTCGGCGAGGATCTGCTGAAGCAGCAGGGTGTTGACGTGGACCAGGGCTGACTGCAGGAGGTGCAGGGCGAGCATGGAAACCTCCTGTGACTCCTTGTCCTTGCCGGTCAGATCGCCGTCCTTGCCGTAGAACAGGTCCTTGTCCGCGCTGTTCCAGTTCTCCACCACCTGCAAGCCCTCGTGGATCTCCCGTCGCATCTCGGCATCGGCGAGGTAGTCGCAGATGAACGCCGTACGCACCGCCCGCCCCAGCTCCTCGATCGCCCGGCAGGTCGGGTGCTTGGGACCGCCGCGGGTGAAGCGCCGCAGCACCTGCTCAGCCTCCGCCGTCCCCAGACGCAGCGCGGTGGTGTACTTCACGATCTGGTCGTACTGCTGGCGGATCAGCTCCCAGTCGATAGTGCGGGTGGACAGCACCGGTGCCAGAGTGGGCCAGTTGTCGTCTTCCCTGGCGGCCGGCCGGTACAGCCGGGAGGAGCCGATGTTCTTCAGTCTCGGCATCAGCTTGAAGTCGAGCATGTGGGCGAAGGCGAACCCGACGATCGAGGCGCCGTGGGTGTCGGTGTACTGCCGGTCCACGACCATCTCGGTGCAGTGCCGCAGCACGCCCTCGATCATCGCGGCGACCTCGGAGGCCGAAGCGGAAATCCTCGAAGGTGCACGCATCGACACACCTTCCACCCCGTGCCGTCGCGGGCTCGGACCGCTACCCGCCCAGACGGTGAGCTCTGATCGCGTCCGCGAACGAACGTTCACGAGACGCATAGATTCGAAGCGCGTTTCCGCAGGTCGACGGTGTAACGCAAGCCGTGTACGCGCCCATGTCACGCGTTGGCCCGGTCGCGAGACGCACGTACTCGGGCCGGTCCGATCATGAATGCTGCGCCACCTCCCACGCTTTGTCCCGGTCTCGGACACCACCCCACCCGAACAGACCGTCACCCGGCTCGATGTCACCCTGGCCGGCTGAATGCCCGTCGTCGATGGAGGAACCGGCCCTGGCCTCGCCTGTACTTCGTCAGCGGCACCTGGGAGCGTGGCCCCGACATCCTGGTGGCGGCCAGCGATCAGACCGGCGGCAATGTCACGCAGGCGATCACAGCGTGGCGGTCCCACTCACGTTTGAGCCCTACATCCGCCGTGAGTCCCCGCAGTTCCTGCTCCAGGTCGAAGGACGACCCCAGCGGGACAGTCCCAGAACTTGACTTCAAGCGCTTGAGGTTCCTCACGATGACCTCATGTCGCTGGAGGAGGACGGGGTCGTGGAGAGTTTCGCGACCATTCAGGAGGTGTCCGCGCGGAGCGGCCTGCCAGCTCCGACGCTGCGCTACTACGAAGAGATCGGAGTGATCGACCCGGTTCCACGGGATCCCTCCAGCGGGCATCGGCGATACCCGGCGGCGGTCGTCGAGCTGGTCGAGGCGCTGGCGTGCCTGCGCTCGGCCGGCATGAATCTTCAGCAGATCCGGGCCTTCCGGGACGGGCTTTCCGGTGGCCGGGAGGACGCCGACCGCATGGTGCGCCTGTTCGAGGACCATGCGGCTCAGCTGCTGCGTCAGAGGGAGGCCATCGAGCGGCAACGGACCTACGCGGTCGCGAAGGCGGTGCTGTGGAGGTCACGCGCCGAGGGCGACCGGGAGGCCGAGCGTCGGGCAGTCGAGACCGTCCGCGAGCTCATGCCGACGCTCCGAGACGGTGGGGCCAACCGCTCCCTGGGAATCACGACAGGTGAAACAAGATGACGATCATCAGCATCCGTCGGACATTCCCGGCGGTGCCGGCCCGGGGCGGCGTCGCACTCATGGCGGTGGCGTCCTGAGCGGGGAAAGGGTACTCGTCACCGGCGGCACTGGGTACCTCGGAGTCCACACGATCGCCGCGCTCCTGCGCGCCGGATACGCCGTCCGCGCCAGTGTGCGGACGCTTGAACGCGAGGGCGAGATCCGCGGCGGGCTCGCAACGGCCGGGCTGGCGGAGGACTCCCCTCTCGAACTCGTCGTCGCGGAGCTGTCCGCGGACGACGGGTGGGCGCGGGCGGTCCAGGGCGCCCGGTTCGTGCTGCACGTCGCCTCGCCGTTCCCACCCGCGATGCCTGAGAGCGATGACGAGGTCATCGTCCCGGCACGCGACGGGGCGCTGCGGGTGCTTCGAGCCGCACGCGACGCCGGTGTCGCGCGTGTCGTGATGACGTCCTCGTTCGCCGCGGTCGGATACGGCCACCCGCCGAGGGAGCGTGCCTTCACCGAAGAGGACTGGACCAACATCGACGCGCCGCTGAGCGCCTACATCCGCTCCAAGGCCGTGGCCGAACGCGCTGCCTGGGACTTTATCGCCTCCGAGGGCGGTGGCCTCGAACTCGTGGTGGTCAACCCGGTGGGCATCTTCGGCCCTCCGCTGGTCCCGGACCTCTCGGCATCCACCGGTCTCGCACGCCAGATGATCACTGCGATGACCGCGGTTCCCCGCCTGTTCACGACCGTCGTCGACGTGCGCGATGTCGCCGACCTCCATCTGCGAGCGATGACCGACCCGGCTGCCGCGGGAGAACGTTTCCTCGCCTCGTCCGGGGAACCCATCCCCTTCACGGAGATGGCGAAGATCCTGCGGGAGGCCGCCGGTCTCCCGGACGCCGCACTCCCCCTGCTCGACGACGACACCGTGCGGGAGGCGGCCAAGACCGACCCCGGAATGGCCGGCATGGTCGGCGAGCTCGGCAAGGTCCGTCGCGTCTCCAGCGAGAAGGCAGGCACACGGCTCGGCTGGCGGCCGCGCTCGAACATCGAGACCCTCCAGGCGACCGCGACCGCTTTCCAGCAACTCGGCCTGCTCACCACCTGAACCGGTGGACCGGGCTCACCTCGGAGACCCACCGGCCGCATGCCGACGGGTACACGAAATGACCGAGAAGGAAGAATGACATGTCGAACGCAATGGTGATCACGGAATTTGGTTCCCCCGAAGCGCTGAAATGGCGCGAAGTCGACACGCCGAGTCCGGCGCGGGGCGAGGTACTCATCCGGGTGAAGGCTGCGGGCGTCGGGCCCACCGACCTGCACATCCGGGCCGGCCACCTGACAGCGGTCTTCCCCCAGGGACCGGGCGACGTGCTCGGTTTCGAGGCGGCCGGCGTCGTCGAGCAGCTCGGCGAGGCAGTGAGCGGCGTGGCCCTTGGCGATGAGGTTGCCGCATATCTGCCGCGGCAGGGCGGGTACGGCGAACTCGTCGCGACACCCGTCTGGTTCGCGAAGCCGGCCGAGGTGAGCTGGGATGCCGCGGCCGCTCTGCCGGCATCCGCCGAGGCGGCGGTCGGCACCCTGCGCGAGGTCCACGCGAAGAACGGCGAGACCATCGTCGTGCTGGGTGCCGCCGGATCGGTTGGGACGATCATCCTGCAGCTCGCGCGTGCGTGGGGAATACGGGCGATCGGCGCCACGGCGCAGCGGGATGCGGGCCTCGTCCGCGAACTCGGCGGCGAGTTCGTCGCCTACGGTGACGGGGTCTTCGACAGGGTCGGCGCGACCACCGATCGGGTGGACGCCGTCATCGACGCCGCCGGCCGCGGTGGATTGGCCGAGGCGGTGGCGGCCACTGGCGACGCCTCGCGGGTCGTCACTCTCGTCGGCGGTCCCGAAGTAGCACGCGTCGGTGCACTGATGTCACATCCCGGGCCCGATCGTGCGCCTGACGCGCTCCCCGTGACCATGCCGCTGCTTGCGAGCGGCGCTCTCCAACTCAAGCAGCGCCGTTCGTTGCCCATCACGAAGGCCGCCGAAGCCCACCGACTGCTCGAAGCGGGCGAGACTCGCGACAAGATCGTGCTGACGTTCGACTGAGTCGGTCGAGAGCAGTCCATGGCATAGGTCGGGGTCCTCCCGAGGAGAGGAGGCAAAGGCCGAACGGCCGCGCTGCACAGGCTGCGGCCGGCCGTACCGGCACAAGGACAGCCGCACGATCGTGCTGCGCTCCCTGTTCGGCGCCCACCTACTCCTGCAGGTCCGCACCCACGTCCTCAACGACGACCTCGCCACCGACTTTGCCCGCTGGTACCCCACCCGGCCGGCCCGAGAAGCCGCCGAACCGATCATGAACGTGGCGTAGCCTCCCACGGTTTGTCCCGGTCTCCCTCCCCCCCCCCGGATTCTGACGCGTGAGAAGTGAAGCTTATCGAGCGTTAGAAGTTTCGTCGCACGACTGGAAGCGTTTCGTTACGTCGTTGCGTTTCGTCTCTGCTACGTTCTGAACGAAACGTAATGGCGTGGCGGAGGGGCGGGCGGGCGTGGCGAGGACGAGGGTGGACACCGGGGCCGGCGAGGAGCTGCCAACGACCGGTGTGGTCGGCGCGGACGGCGGGGCTTACGCGCTCGCCGCGGGTGACGCGGATGACCCGGTCAGCGGGGCGGCGCTGGCGGCCGTGGTGCCGCACGCGCGGGTCGACCTCGACGTCGCCCTGTGCGGGTATCCGGGGTGCGGACGGCCGTGCGCGCCGGCGGAGGGGCCGGGACGGCCGCCGGCGTACTGCGACGACCCGGCGCACACCCGGCTGTCGGCCTACCGGCGCCGCCGGGAGCTCGCCGCCTCGACTGCCGCCGACGGTCCGGGCGGCAGTGGCGGCGGTACGGGCCGGGGCCAGCCGGCGGTTCCCGCGACGCGGGGAGCGCGGGCGGCGGGCCCGGCGGGGAACGAACTGACGCACCGGCCGGTGGCGTTGGCCCGACTGCGGGCGGACGAGCTCGCCGCGCATGTCGGCACGCTTGCCACGGACCTGGGCCGCACCCTCGACGCGTTCACCGTCACCCTGGGCCGCCTCGGGGACGTCGCCGCCGCGGAGGCGCAGGTCGAGGCCGCCGAGGCGGACGCGGCGCGGCG
>NZ_KI912266.1:4473391-4476626 GCF_000235425.2 Pseudofrankia saprophytica | reverse complement strand
GGAGATGGCGACGCTGCGCGGGCAGCTCGCGGCGGCTCGCGCGGAGCTCGCCACCGCCCACCGGGACGTGGAGGCCGCAGCGAGGACGATCATCGAGCTACGCGCCGAGCTCGTCTCCCTGCGGGAGTCGGCCGCCGCCGACCGGTCCGCCGCGGCGGCGGACCTCGACCGGGCCCGCGCCGCGGCCTCCGCCGAGGCCGACCGGTTGCGCCGCGAGGCCGCCGACGAGCTGGCCCGGGTACGGGCGGAGGCCGCGGCGACGCGGGAGACCGACCGGGCGGCGGCCGACGAACGGGCGTCCGTACTCGCCGAGGCCCGCGCCGACGCCCGCGTCCGCGCCGAACGGGCCGAACGCCAGGCCGACGACCTGGCCGCCCGGCTCGCCCAGCTGTCCGCCGTGCCCGACCACGTCTACGACGACGAACCGCCGGCCGGACGCGGCCGCTAGGAGCTCCCCGGAGATCCTGTTCGCCGCGTGCCCTTCCAGGCGGCCGCCGGCGGCCATACGTCTGGGGCCGCGCTCAGCCACGGGTCAGGTCCTGCAGGCCTACCACGCGCAGCAGTTCCAGCCGCTCGTAGGAGCTGCTGCCCGGGCGGGCGGTGTGGACGACCAGCCGTTGGTCGTGCTCAGGGCTGAGCAGCACCTCGCAGTCCAGCTCCAGCAGGCCGACGACCGGGTGCAGGAAGCGTTTGACGTCGGTTCGGCGCACGGCGACGTCGTGGGTGTCCCACAGCGCCGAGAACTCCTCGCTGCACGCGCGGAGCCGGCGTACGAGCGCTGCCAGCCGTGCGTCGTCCGGGCGGCGGGCGAAGGTGGCGCGCAGGTCCGCGACCGCGGCGCGGGCGCCGGGGTCACGGTCCTCGGCCGGGAAGAGCTCCCGCGCGGTCGGGTCCGTGAAGTAGCGCCAGGCGACGTTTCGCTCCGCCTCGGGGCGGGCCGACGCGTCGCCGTGCAGCGCCCTGGCCAGCGCGTTCTGCGCGAGGATGTCACCGCGGTCGCTGATCACCTGGGCGGGAATGTCGGTCAGCCGGTCGAGGACGAGAAGCAGGCCGGGGCGGACGTGCTGGGTGGTCGACCGGTCACGTGGGGGTTCCTCGCCGGCCAGGTGGAAGAGATGGTCGCGTTCGTCGTTGGTCAGCCGCAGGGCGCGGGCGACGGCGGCGAGCATCTGGCGGGATGGGCGCGAGCCCCGGGCCTGTTCCAGCCGCGTGTAGTGGTCCGTGGACATGGACGCGAGCTGCGCCACCTCCTCACGACGCAGTCCCGGCGTGCGCCGCCGCGTGCCCTGCGCCAACCCCACGTCGGCCGGGGTGAGTCGGGTACGGCAGTGGCGCAGGAAGTCGGCCAGCTCGGTTCTGTCCACACCTCCACCATGCCCCCGACACGTGGCGCAGCCAGGGACGGCCAGTCCCCGGATAGAGGCGTCTCTCCCGCCAGCACCCACACCGCCACACGCTGGAAACCGGCCCGGCGGATCTGCCGGCGCCACCAGCCACCTGGCCTTACGCGGAGAGGGACGATTTCGCATGCAGTACCGCACGCTTGGCCGCACCGGGATCAAGGTCAGCCCATACGGGCTCGGCGCACTCATGTTCGCCACGTCCGTCGGCAACCCCGACCCCGACGACTCGGCCCGCATCATCCACAAGGCACTGGACGCGGGAATCAACCTCATCGACACCGCCGACGCCTACGGCGACTCCGAGGAGATCGTCGGCAGGGCGCTCAGAGGGCGACGGGACGCCGTCGTCCTCGCGACCAAGGTGAGTCGCCCGATGGGCGACGATCCCAATCACCAGGGCGCCTCCCGACGCTGGATCATGACCGCGGTCGAGAACTCGCTGCGCCGCCTGCGGACCGACCACATCGACCTCTACCAGATCCACCGGCCGGACCCCGCCACGGACATCGAGGAGACGCTCTCCGCGCTCTCCGACCTGATCCACAGCGGGAAGGTCCGGGCGATCGGGACGTCCGGGATGCCGGCGTCCGACCTCGTCGAAGCCCAGTGGGTCGCCGAGCGGTGCGGCCTGGAACGGTTCCACACCGAGCAGCCGCCGTACTCGCTGCTCAACCGCGGCATCGAACGCGAGGTCCTGCCCGCCGCCCAGCGCCATGGCGTGGGCACGCTGGTCTGGGGCCCGCTCGGGCAGGGACTGCTCACGGGACGCGTCCGCAGGGGCCAGCAGAACGAGCTGCGCCGCGCCGGCCTGGTCAGGCACCTGGGCGACGAGCGCCGGCTCGACGCCGTCGAGCAGTTCGTCTCGCTCGCCGAGAAGGCGGGTGTGGCGCTGACCCACCTCGCGATGGCGTTCGCGATCGCGCATCCCGGCGTGACCAGCGCGCTCGTCGGGCCCCGCACGATGAGCCATCTCGACGACCTTCTCGCCGGCCTCGACGTGGCGCTCACCGACGACCTCCTCGACCAGATCGACGAGATCGTCCCGCCGGGCACCGACGTCGGCGCGCTCGACCAGGCATACGTGCCGCCGGCTCTCCAGCGGGAGAGCCTGCGGCGCCGGCCAGTCGGCGAACGCACCGCCGCCTGACGCCTCCCGCCATCGACGGCGGGACCGCCGGGGCGCCGAGCCGTCCGCTCGTCCGCCGGCCCCTACCGAGGTGGCCGGCGGACGAGCCCTCAGATCCTCGGACCGGAGGCGCGAACGGCGGTCAGGAACCGCCGCTCGTCGGCTGTGCCGCGCCAGATGCGCAGACGTAGGTGATGGACACGTAGCCGCCCCTGGCCACCCGGGTTCCCCCGGCGGGGCTCTGCGCCGTCACCGGGCCGTAGCCCCAGGGGCAGTTCCACTCACCGCCGTAGGTGACGTTGAAACCGGCGCTTTGTAGAGCGCTGTTCGCTTCGTCCGCCGGGGAGCCGACGACCGTGGGAACGGTGACGCACTCGCTGGCGACCTGGAGGGTGACGGTCGGCTGCCGTCCGGCCTGCGTGCCCGCGGCTGGCGACTGGGCGAGCACGACGCCGGCCGGGACGTTCGGGCTGGCGCAGTCCTTCGTCTGACTCACCGTGAAACCCGCGGCCTGCAGGGTTGCCGTAGCGGCGGCGGCGGTCTGGCCGACGACGTTGGGAACCGTGGACGCGGGCCGTGACGGCGGCTGGGTGCCCGCGGGCCGGGTGGACACCTCGGAGGTCGGCCTGGGCGCAGGCGCGGAGGCCGTGGGGGCCGGCCCGCCGGTCGCCGTCGCCCCGGGCGTCGGGCCGCCGGTCACGGCCGT
>NZ_KI912266.1:4452938-4473291 GCF_000235425.2 Pseudofrankia saprophytica | reverse complement strand
CACGGGGGCGCGGCCGCCCGGACGCGCGCCGCCGGTGAGCACGACGACGATGGCGATGACCGCGGCCGCGGCGAACGCCGTGACGGTCACCGGCACCGCGGCGGCGAGACGGCGACGGCGGCGCGCCGCCGGGGCCGCGGCGAACGCGGCCGGGACCAGTCCGGGGGGCGGGGTGGCGCGTACCTCGCTCGCGGCGGCCCGGAGCCACTCGACGGTCGCCACGTCGGCGGGCTCGTCCCGGTCGGCCGCCTGGTGACGGGTGGACTTCACGGCGTCTCCATTCCGCGGGGCGCGGTCGACAGCGAGGCCCGTCCGCGCGCGCTGGGCTGGGCGGCGAGGGCGGGCGGGCTGAGGGCGGCCACGGCCGGGTCGGCGCGCAGCTTCGCCAGACCCTTCGACGCCTGGCTCTTGACCGTGCCTTTCGAGCAGCGCAGCAGCGCCGCGACAGCCTCCTCCGACATGTCCTCGCAGTAGCGCAGGATCACCACGGCCCGTTGCCTGGGCGGCAGGGCGGCCAGCGCGGCGGCGAGCCCGGCGCGGTCCTCGACGGCGGCGAGCTGCGCCGAGGCCTGCGCGGTCTCCGGTGGGCTCTCGACGAGGACATGGTGGACCCGGCGGCGACGGAACCGGCTCGTGTTGGCGTTGATCATCACCCGTCGGGCGTAGGCGTCGAGCCGGTCGTGGCCGGACACGCGGTGCCAAACGACGTAGACGTGGGTGAGCGTCGTCTGGGTCAGGTCCTCGGCCTCCTGCGTGTCCCCGGTGAGCAGGTAGGCGAACCGCAGCAGCCCCGCCGCGCGCGGTTCGAAGTAGGCGGCGAACCCGTCATCGCCGTCAGCTGATCGCATGTGACCTCCCGTCCTACAGAGGCGACCGCCGCGCCGCGAGGTTGCCCCACGCCCCGCGGGCATCCGCGGTCCGACCGATGAGTCACGTGCCCGAGCGGCGTCTACCGGGAAAGCCATCGAAGAGACGAGGCGAGATGACCGATGTGGACACGCGGACGGTACGGCGAGCGCGGACGTTCGCGCTGATCCCCGGGGCCGGGGGGGCGGCCGTCTACTGGCAACGGCTCGCGCCGCTGCTGCGCGAGGCCGGGCACGAGGCCGTCGCCGTCGACCTGCCAGGCGGCGACCCGGACGCGGGCCTGCCCGAGTACGCCGCGCTGGTCGCGGCCGCGGTGGACGGCCGGGACGACGTGGTACTGGTGGCGCAGTCTCTCGGCGGGTTCACCGCGCCGCTGGCGGCCGACCGGGTCCCGGTCAGCGCGATCGTGTTCGTGAACGCGATGATCCCCGTGCCGGGCGAGACACCAGGTGCCTGGTGGGACAACACCGGGCAGTCCCAGGCCCGCGTCGACGCCGCCGAACAGGGTGGCTACAGCGCCGAGTTCGACCTGGAGACCTACTTCCTGCATGACGTGTCCGCCGAGGACTTCGCCGCGATCCGGGAGGATCCTCGCCCCGAACACGACGTCGTGTTCGAGTCCACGTGCGCGTTCGACGCCTGGCCGCCGGTCCCGGTCCGGGTGGTCGCCGGCGCCGATGACCGGTTCTTCCCCGTCGAGTTCCAGCGGCGGGTCGCCCGGGAGCGCCTTGGCGTCGAGGCCGACGTGCTGCCGGGTGGCCACCTGGCAGCGCTGTCCCAGCCCGAGGCGCTCGCAAGGTACCTCGTCGACCTCTGACCCGCCCGGCGCAGGGGAGCCCGTGCGGACGACGCCGGCCCGGGTCAGCCGGCGTCGTCGAAGAGATCCTCCAGGTCCGCCGCCCCGGGGTCGTTCGACTCGTGGCCGGCCGTCCTCGGGGCGGCGTCGGACTCGTCGTCGAGGGCGGCGAGGCGTTCGGCGACCGCCTGGGCCAGCTCGGCCGACGCCGCCTCGCCCAGGTCGTCGAGACAGGTCGCCAGCGACTCCCACAACACCGGCTGGGTCGGCTGCAGCGAGATCGCCGGCACCATCGCGTCGAGCGCGCCCTGGCGCTGGCCGAGGCCGCGCAGGCACTGTGCGGCCTTCCAGTGGCCGACGTCGCACCACGGGAAGTCGTAGACCAGCCGCTGGGCGGCGACGGCACCGTCATGCCAGCTGCCGGCGTCGGCGAGCTCGGTGATCGTGGCCAGCGCGGCCATCACCTCGGCGACGTCGCGTTCCTGCGGTAGTCCGCCTGGATGGTCGGCGACGTCGCGGGGCGGGCCCGCACGCACGAACGGCGGTGCACCGCCGTTCCTGGTTCGCAGCGCGGCCGCGACCCGCCATGACGGGGTGAACCAGTGCGGGGGCGTCGGCCGGACCAGCAGCTCGTCGGGCACGAGCTGCCGCTCCGCGCGAAACCGCCGCCCGGCGGTGCTGGTGCCCAACCGCGCCGCGAGCGCCGCGGCCACGTCGTCCTCGTAGGCGAGGCAGGCGGGCAGCGACCCGCCGGCGAACGCGACCATCAGTGCGGCGACGTCGGCGCGCTGCTCCTCCAACTGGGCGAGGATCGCGCGGACGCTCACCGACGGGCGGGCGAGCGCCGTGGCGACGGCGGTCTGCGCGACGGCGACGAGCCGCGACAGGGTGTGCAGGCCGACCAGCCAGGTGTCGAGGTCGGGCGCGGCCAGGGTGTCGCGGCGGGCCGTGAGCACCGCCTCCAGGATCCGGGTGACGATCCGCGTGGCCGCCGGCGTCGCCACGTCCAGCGGGGTCAACCAGGCGGCCGGGACCGTGGCCGGTTGCCCGTCCTCGTCGGCGAGGTCGGCGGCCAGGGGGGCGCGCAGCTGCGCCGGGGTGGGCTCGGCCGCGGAGGCGATGACCAGGATGCCGGCGACGTCCCCGGCCGAGCGGGGGTCGAGCACGTGACCGCGGGCGACGAGCTCGAGAAGGTGGTCGATCGCGGCCGGGATCCCGCCGTCGGCCGCCGCGGGCAGCGCCACGGCGAACAGGTGCGCGGCCTCGGCGGCCGCCGGATCGTCGGCGGTGATGATCCAGCTCCGGATCCCCAGCAGGGTACCCGCGAGCCGGCCTGGCGTTACCGGACCGTTGTCACCCTGGCTCGCGTGGTCGCCGGGCGATGCGGCGCCGGCAGCGTGGTCGGTGGCGTGGGGCGGCGGTGCGTCGTCCTCGGCGTGCGGCCCGGTGCCGGCGTCCAACGCGTCGAGCGCCTCGGTGATCGCGAGGCCCCGGTCGAGGAGGTGGCCGGTCAGCGGCTCCGGGTCGTCCAGCCGGTCGACGACGGTGAACGTCGCGACCAGCTCCAGCTCGCGCAGCAGCTGCCCCGCCAGCAGGGAGAGCACCGGATGGAGGTCGCCCGCGGCGGCGCCCACCGTCAGACCACCAGGCCGGCGATGCTGACAAGGTCGGCGAACCGGGAACCGACCACCTGGTAGCCGCGGATGAGCCACTCGCGTAGGGAGAGGCGCCCCGTCCGCTCGTAGCGGATCTTCCGGGCCGCCAGGCGCGCGCCCAGCCGGGTGCCGAAGTCGTCGTCCGGCCCGTCGCGGCCCACCTCGTCGGCGAGCGCGAGAACCTCCCGCAGCCTCGCCGCCACGTCCGCAGGGCTGGCGAGCCCTGCGAGCCCGACGTACACCGCGTCGGGTTCCCGGCCATCGGGGTCGAGGGTCTGGAAGAACACGATCCCCGGCAGCGGCGGCACCGCCGCGTCGGCGAATAGCAGGCGGACCAGGTCGTACGACGGGTGGCCGCGGGCGTCGAAGTCTATCCAGCTGGTGAATGCGTCCGCGCCGAGCGGCACCGGCGCCGAGGCGGGGGCGTCGAGGGCGAACAGGACGAGCAGGTTCGGCCCGCTGTCCGCGGCGAGCGCGCCACCGCGGACATAGTCGGCGACCGCCTGGTCGGCACCCGGGTGGAACGCGAGGAACGCGGTGACCGGCGCGACCCGCGAGAGCGCCGCCAGGGTCGGCCGGTCCAGCAGCTTCGCCGCGTCCCTGACATCGCCGGCGAAGTTCTTGAGACCCGGGTCGGCGGTCAGCTCCTCCAGGACCGTCAGCAACGAGAGTGCCAGCATGTCCGTCCTCGCGGTGGGCCGAAGTGGGCCGAAGGTGACCAGGTCGGATGCTATCCGTGTCCGGCGGCCGAACGGGCCCGAGCCTGCGGTCGTCTGGTAGCCGTAGTCGACGTGCTGCCCGGCAGGCGGCCACCTGTGGCGCTGTCCCAGCCGGACGCGTCGGCGCGCCATCCGATCGGTCTGTGCATCGGCGGGCGAATGGTCACGGCGTGGGCGTAGCGTGCCGGTGCCAGGTGGGACCGGCCCACGCGGAAGTCCGGGAGGCGGGACGGCGATGTCCGAACAAGCCACGGCCGGGCAGGCGGCGATGTCCGAACAGAAGCGGCGGATGCTCGCTGGGGAGCTGTACCACGCGGGGGACGCGCAGCTGACCGCCGACCGGCTGCGCGCCGCTCGTCTGCGCGAGCGGTACAACGCCACCCGCGCGCACGAGCCGGAACTGCGCGCCGAGATCCTCGACGAGCTGCTGGGCACGGTCGGGGAAGGGGTGGAGATCCTCCCACCGCTGCACGTCGACTACGGCTACCAGACGACCGTGGGCCCGGGCACGTTCGTCAACACCGGTGCGGTGCTGCTCGACGTCGCCCGGATCAGTCTCGGCGCCGACGTCCAGATCGGCCCGGGCGTCCAGCTGCTCACGCCCACCCATCCGCTCGACCCGGTCCTGCGCCGCACCGGCCGCGAGGCCGGCGAGCCGATCACCATCGGCGACAACGTGTGGCTCGGCGGCGGCGTCATCGTGTGCCCCGGTGTGACCATCGGGCAGAACTCGGTCGTCGGCGCCGGCGCCGTCGTCACCCGCGACCTGCCGCCGAACGTGCTGGCCGTTGGCAATCCCGCCCGGGTGATCCGCGCCCTGTGACGCTGGGCCGCCGTCCGGCTCGGTGCCTCGCCGGGGGTCAGCGTGGACGGAACCGGCGGGTCAGGGCTTGGTGGCGCGCAACGAGTACAGGAGCGGGACCCGAGGGACACCGGGCGGGAAGCGGTAGAGGCCGTCGTCGCCGCGGACCAGGGTGTCGAACCGCTGGGACGGCGAGCAGTCGTGCTCGTGGAGGAACTCCAGCCGCAGCCCGGCGCCGATGACGGCGGTGACGATCGACCCGAGGGTGTGGTGGTACTCGACGGTCACGTTCGCGTCGGTCTCCGCGTCGGGGTCGGCGTAGCTGCCCTCCTCCTCCCAGACGACCGGGCCGATGTCGAAGTAGTCGAGGTCGAACGTCGATCCCGACTCGTCGTCGAGGACGTCCTGCACCGGATGGGTCTCGGCAAGGTAAAGGAAACCGCCGGGGGCGAGCAGCCGGGCGACGACCTCGGCCCAGCGGGCGACGTCCGGCAGCCAGTTGAGCGCGCCGATGCCGGTGTAGACGATGTCGAACGTCTCACCCGCGAGGACGGCAGGCGCGTCGTAGACGTCCGCGGCGACGAACCGGGCCGGCAGGTCCAGCTCCCTGGCCAGTGCCTGCGCCGCGTCGACCGCCGGGGCGGAGAAGTCCAGCCCCGTGACGGTCGCGCCGCGGTGCGACCAGGACAGCGTGTCCAGACCGATGTGGCACTGCAGGTGCAGCAGCCGGGCATCGGTGACGTCCCCGACCTCGGCGGTCTCGAAGTCGCGCAGCACGTCGGGCTCGGCGAGAAACTCGTCGAGGTCGTAGAAGTCGCTCGCGAGGTGGATCGGTACCCGCTCGTCCCACCAGGCCCGGTTGGCCACCGTTCCGTCGCCGGGCCCGGCCCGCTCACCCAGCTGCGTCACGCCGGTGACTGTAGCCCCTCGGCCCCGTTCCTTCTCTCGATTAATCCGCGACCCCGGGACCAGTTCACCTGCGCACACCCGAACAGTGGGTCAGGACCACCCGCGGACCACCGACTGGCGGGAACTCGGCGGTCGGTTAGATTCCAGCCATGACGACGTTCCTTGCGGCCCCGCCGGCGGTGGTGGGAACGGTGGGCCGGCATCTGGTGGCCGTGCTCGCGGTCGACGGGGTGGTGCCGTTCGACCTGGCGGTGCCGGTGGAGGTGTTCGGCCGGGCCCGGTTCGCGGACGGACGGCCCGCCTACCGGGTCGTCGTCTGCGCGGCCAGGCCGGGAGCCGACGTCGAGGCGGGGACGTTCACACTGCGGGCGCCTCACGGGCTGGAGGCGCTCGCCGAGGCCGACACGGTCGTCGTGCCCGGCACCGGTGACGTGGCCCTGCCCGTCGAGGCGGCCGTCGTCGACGCACTGCGGGCCGCCGCCGGCCGCGGGGCACGGCTGGCGTCGGTCTGTTCGGGCGCGTTCCTGCTCGCCGCGGCCGGGCTGCTCGACGGGCGGCGGGCGACGACGCACTGGCTGGGAACCGAGCAGCTCGCGGCCCGGTACCCGGCGGTGGACGTCGACCCGGGGGTGCTGTTCGTCGACAACGACGGGAAGGTGCTCACCTCCGCCGGCGCGGCGGCCGGGCTGGACCTGTGCCTGCACATGGTCCGGGCCGACTTCGGGTCGGCGGTGGCCGCCGACGCGGCGCGGCTCTCGGTCATGCCGCTGGAGCGGGCCGGCGGCCAGGCGCAGTTCATCGCGCACGAGCCGCCGGCGCCCGACGGGGTCTCGCTGGAGCCGCTGCTGCGCTGGCTCGCCGACCACCTCGACCGGGACCTGTCCCTCGACGACATCGCCCGCCAGGCGGCGCTGTCGACACGCACCCTGACGCGACGGTTCCGGGAGCAGACCGGCACCACCCCGGCCCAGTGGCTGACTCGCGCCCGGCTGCGCCACGCCCAGCAGCTGCTCGAGTCCACCGACCACCCGGTCGAGTGGATCGCCACCCAGGTCGGCTACGGCTCGCCGTCCACGTTCCGCGACCGTTTCCGCCGCCTCGTCGGCACCAGCCCCCAGTCCTACCGCCGCGCCTTCCGCGCCCCCGGCGTGGCCAGGGCGGCCTGAGCCGCACCGGCATCCGGCCCACGGGCCCGTCAGACCGTCAGACGCCGGTGGTCGAGCCAGGTCGGACGATCATGAGGACGACGACGGCCGCCCAGAGCAGGTTGAAGATGCCGGTGGTCATCGCGAGCCGCGCGGCCACGCGTGACAGGGGCGGCCGGGCGTCGGTCCCCGCCTGGACCGGGGACGTGACGGCGACCGGCCCGGCGGAGTCCGTCGCGACGATCGCGGCGTCCGACCCGGACACACCCTCGCCGGCGGCGGAGAAGGAGGGGGCGTAGGCGGGCTGCGCGGCCTCGGGCGGGACGGTGCCGGGCAGGGCGGCGAGCGCCCGGCGCTGGCCGGGGAGGATGACGGCGGCGAGCAGGGCGGCCGCGGCGGCGGTCAGCACGATGGAGATGATCACCCAGGTGTCGCCGAAGACGTGCAGCGGGCCGGCGGTGGCCAGGCCGAAGAACGGCACCGCGATCCCGAGCAGCGCGTAGACCCGGCAGGTCCGGTGCAGCGCCCTCGGCACGTTCGCCGCCGAACCGTCCACCGGTCCCGCCGCCGCGAGCCGCAGGTACCGGGGGAAGATGCTGGCGGCCACGGCCACCGGCCCGATCGCGAGGATCGCGGCGAGCACATGCAGGCTGAGCAGGATCTTGGCCACGGATCGGTCTTCTCTCCACGGGTCGTCGAGGTCGGTTCCCGACGCTACCGACGCGGCAGCCGGCCGAGCAGTGGCCAGAACGCCACATGCCGCCGGATTCCGGCCAGCCGTTCCGCCAGCCCGCCCGGTGGAACCGCCCTCGCCGTGGAACCACCTTTGCGCCGGGCCGATGGGCCTTAGGCTGTTGACCGTGACCTGGCGACATTGATCCCACCAGCGACAACCCGAACGGCGACGAAGCCCGGCGCGGCCCGAACGGGCGCTCGCGCGGCGGCTGTACCTCTACGCGTTCCTCGAGGAATGCGTGCCGTTCTACCCCCTCTACGCGCTGCTGTTCGCGGACAGCGGGGTGTCGACGGCGGGCATCTCGGCGCTGTTCGCGCTGTGGTCGGCCGCGACGTTCCTGCTCGAGATCCCGTCAGGGGTGTGGGCGGACGTCGTCTCCCGGCGTCGGCTGCTGACGTTCGCCCCCGCGCTGGACGCGGCGGGCTACGCGTTGTGGGTGGCCGTGCCGTCGTTCTGGTCGTTCGCGACGGGGTTCGTGCTGCTCGGCGCCGGAACCGCCCTGCGTTCCGGCGCGTTGCAGGCGCTCGTCTACACCGAGCTCGACCGGCTTGGCGCCACGGCGGCCTACCCCCGGCTGATCGGACGTTCCCAGGCGGCCGGCGGCACCGCCGGCCTGCTGGCCACCGTCCTGGCCGGCCCGCTGGTGGCCGCCGGCGGCTACACCGCCACCGGCGCGGTCAGCGTCACCGCGCTGCTCCTGTGCGCCGCCGCCGGTCGCGCCCTGCCGGAACAACCGGCGCCCCAGCCGCCGGGCGGCCAGGACCGGTCCCGTCGGGACGGCACCGGCGCACCGCCCGGCGACGACGACGACGCGATCCTGGGTGAGGAGCGGTCGGGGCTGGCGGTGCTCCGGTCGGGACTGGCCGCGGTGCGGCGGACGGCGGCGGTGCGCCGGGCGCTGCTGCTGTCGGCGATGCTGACCGTCGTCGGAGCACTCGACGAGTACGTGCCGCTGCTCGTCCGTGACACCGGCGCCGCGCCCACGGCCGTGCCGGTGTTGGTGGCGGTCGTGGTGGCCGGGTCGACGCTGGGCGGGCTGGTCGCGGGCCGCGGCGGCCGGTGGCTCATTCCTCTGCTGTTCGCCGCCGCGGTCCTGCTGGCCCTCGGCGCGGGCAGCGGGGCGCCGGTCGGCGTCATCGCCGTCGCCGTCGCGTTCGGGATCTTCTACTGGGCCCTGGCGCAGGCCGACGCACGGCTGCAGGACAGCCTCGACGACAGCTGCCGCGCCACCGTCACCTCCCTGTCCGGAGCCGGCATGGAGGCTGTCGCCATAGCCACCTTCGCCGCCTACGGCGCGGGCGCCGACGGGCTGGGTCTGCCGGCCCGCTGGCTGTTCGCCGCCGCCGCTGGCCCCTACCTCCTGCTCGCCCTGGCCGCCCGCCGCCGCGGTACCCGGCCGCGCGGCGTCAGGACCCGTCGCGGCCCGGCCTAGCCGGCAGCGGCAACCAGCCAGAAAGACCAGTGTGTCGCCGTGGCTGTGGAAGATCTGGCGCAAAGTCGATCACCATGGTTCACTGTCCGCACCGCGCCCGGAGCCGGACATCAATGTCGGAAACCGCGCCGCCTTCTTCCCCATATTCGACACATTCGACGGCTGGAGTGGGTCCTCATGGCAGAGCAGGCGCCGCCGCCGTGGGTCCTCGCCGCCGCCGCCGAGCGCGATCTCGGCGCCTTCGAGAGCGCTCATAGATCCATCCGCGTCCTACAGCTGATCGGACCCCTGGCCCTCCTGGCTCTGATAGTCGTGATCTTCAGCAGTTCCGCGGGTGCCGTCGTCGAGACACTGTCCATCGCCATCGTGGTCGTCATCCTGGCGGCCGTGCTCGCCATCGGGCTGCTGAACGGACGACGCCTGTACCTGTTCGCAGGCGGCATCGTCACCGATGGCCCCCGTGCGAAGCACCGGAACACACTCGCCTGGGCCGACGTCAGCCACATCGCGATCTACCTGTCGCGGGCACCGCTCTACCTGCTGGTACTCGCCAACGGCGGCACGGTCACGGTGGGATACTTCTTCCGGAATTCCAGCCAGGTCGTTCAGGCCGTCGAGGACCGGGTCTGCCCGCGGCTGCTGCAGGAGAGCCTCGCGGCCGTGGAGTCCACCGGGATCGCCGAGTTCGGCTCGCTGCGCGCGGAGCGGGCCGGGCTCGCGAGCGACACCGGCGAGCATCTGGTCGCCTGGCAGGACATCAGCAAGTTCCTGGTCGAGGACAACCAGCTCAAGGTCTACAGCGCGCAGAAGCGGTTGCTGCCCGTCGCGCTTGCATCGCTGCGCGAGCTCCGTGATCTCCCTGTCCTGATGAGCGTGATCACACACTTCACCCAGAAGGCGGGACCTCCGTTGCGCCGAGAAGGCCTCTGGGCACGGTGGTTCTCGACGGCGCGGTCCCGTCCGGCGTCGTGACCGGATGACCCGGCCGGCCGACGGCCGGCCGGGTCATCCGGTCACCTCCCCGCTCCGTCAGACCTCGGCGACGGCCTGGGCGAACTGCGCCTGGTAGAGGCGGGCGTAGGCGCCGTCGGCCGCCAGCAGTTCCTGGTGGGTGCCCTGCTCGACGATCGAGCCGTGCTCCATCACCAGGATCGTGTCGGCGTCGCGGATCGTGGACAGCCGGTGGGCGATGACGAACGCGGTCCGCCCGTCCCGCAGCTGCGACATGGCCCGCTGGATGAGCACCTCGGTGCGGGTGTCCACCGAGCTGGTCGCCTCGTCGAGGATAAGGATCTGCGGGTCGGCGAGGAACGCCCGGGCGATCGTGATGAGCTGCCGCTCGCCGCCGGACACGCCGGTGCCCTCGTCGTCGAGGACCGTGTCGTAGCCGTCGGGCAGGGTGCGGGCGAACCGGTCGACGTGGGCGGCCTTCGCCGCGGCGATGACCTGCTCGCGGGTGGCGCCGTCGGCGCCGTAGGCGATGTTGTCGGCGATCGTGCCGCCGAACAGCCAGGTGTCCTGCAGCACCATGCCGGTCGCCGCGCGCAGCTCGTCGCGGGTCATCGTCGCGATGTCCACGCCGTCCAGGGTGATCCGCCCGCCGGTGACCTCATAGAACCGCATCAGCAGGTTGATCAGCGTGGTCTTGCCGGCGCCGGTGGGGCCGACGATCGCGACCGTGTGGCCCGGCTCGGCGACGAGCGACAGGTCCTCGATGAGCGGCTTGTCCGGCTCGTAACGGAACGCGACGTGCTCGAACGCGACCCGGCCGCGCACCTCGGCGGGCCGGGCCGGCTCGGCCGGGTCCGGGTCCTGCTCGGGGGTGTCGAGCAGCTCGAACACCCGCTCGGCCGACGCCACCCCGGACTGCACCAGGTTCGCCATCGACGCGACCTGGGTGAGCGGCATCGAGAACTGCCGGGAGTACTGGATGAACGCCTGCACCGAGCCGATCGACAGGTCACCGGAGGCGACCCGCAGCCCGCCGACGACCGCGACGAAGACGTAGTTCAGGTTCCCGATGAACATCATCGCGGGCTGCATCAGACCGACGATCGCCTGCGCCCGCCAGCTCGCCTCATAGAGCTTCTGGTTCTGCTCGGCGAAGATCGCGGCGGACTCCTCCTGCCGGCCGAACGACCGCACCAGCATGTGCCCGGTGTACATCTCCTCGACGTGGGCGCCGAGCCGGCCGGTGGTCTTCCACTGGTTGACGAAGTGCGGCTGCGCGAACTTCCCGATCCGCGCCGCGAGCAGCATCGACAGCGGGACCGTGACGAGCGCGATCAGTGCCAGCAGCCAGGAGATCCAGAACATCACCGCGAGCACGCCGATGATCGTCAGGACGGACTGGACGAACTGCGCGATGCTCTGCTGCAGGCTCTGCCCGAGGTTGTCGATGTCGTTGGTGACCCGGGACAGCACCTCGCCGCGCTGCGCCCGGTCGAAGTAGCGCAACGGCAGGCGGGTGATCTTCTCCTGGACGTCGCTGCGCAGCTGGGACAGCATCCGCTGCAGCGCGGCGTTGGTGAGCCGCGCCTGCAGCACGGAGAAGACGCCGGCGAGCAGGTAGACGGCCAGCACCCAGCCGAGCACGGCGCCGATGGCGTGGAAGTCCATCCCGGCGCCGGGGGTGACGTTCAGCGAGTTGAGCAGATCGGCCTGGGTGCCGTGACCGGTGGCGCGCAGGTGGGCGACCGCCTCGGCCTTCGTCGTGCCCGCCGGCAGGTTCCTGGAGAAGACGCCGGTGAGTACCAGGTCGGTGGCGCGGCCGAGCAGCTTCGGGCCGCTGACGTTGAGGGCGACAGCGAGGGCGCACAGCACCAGCGAGGCGACGAGCAGCCGCCGCTGTGGGCGCAGCAGCCCGAGCAGGCGCCGCGTCGACCCTCTGAAGTCCGCGGACTTCTCGACGCCGCCGCCCATCATCATCCGTACTGCCGGGGGGCCGCCCCCCGCCGCCGGGCGCGGCGCCGGCGGCGCCCCGCCTGACCGGCCGTTGGGGCTCGTCATGCGGCCGCCTCCTGTTCGGTGAGCTGGGACAGCACGATCTCCCGGTAGGTCTCGTTGCCGGCCATCAGCTGGTGGTGGGTGCCGACGCCGACGACCCGGCCCTCGTCCAGGACGATGATCTGGTCGGCGTCGCGGATCGTCGCGACCCGCTGGGCGACGATCACGACCGTCGCGGCCGCGGTCTCGCGGGCGAGCGCAGCGCGCAGCGCCGCGTCGGTGGCGTAGTCGAGCGCGGAGAACGAGTCGTCGAACAGGTAGATCTCCGGGCGCCGCACCAGCGCGCGGGCGATCGCGAGCCGCTGGCGCTGCCCGCCGGAGACGTTCGTGCCGCCCTGCGAGATCGGTGTGGCCAGCCCGTCGGGCATCGCCTCGACGAAACCGCGGGCCTGGGCCGTCTCCAGGGCCTGCCAGAGGTCGTCGTCAGTGGCGTCCGGGTTGCCGTAACGCAGGTTGGAGGCCACGGTGCCGGTGAACAGGTAGGGCTTCTGCGGGACGACGGCGACGGTGGCGGCGAGCAGCGCCGGATCCAGCTCGCGGACGTCGACGCCGTCGACGAGCACCGCCCCCTCGGTGACGTCCATCAGCCGCGGGATCAGGGACAGCAGCGTCGACTTGCCCGACCCGGTCGACCCGATGATCGCGGTGACCTGGCCGGGGCGGGCGACCAGGCTGACGTCCCGCAGCACCGGCTCCTCCGCGCCCGGGTAGCGGAACCCGACGCCGCGCAGCTCCAGCTCGCCGTGCCGCGTCACCAGCATGACCGGCGCGGCGGGCGGCAGCAGGGTCGTCTCGGTGTCGAGAACCTCCCTGATCCGCTCCGCGCACACCTCGGCGCGGGGGATCATCATGAACATGAACGTCGCCATCATCACCGACATGAGGATCTGCATCAGGTAGCTGAGGAACGCGGTGAGGGCGCCGATCTGCATAGCCCCGGAGTCGATGCGGTGCGCGCCGAACCAGAGGACCGCGATGCTGGAGAGGTTCACCATGGTGAACACCAGCGGGAACATGAGCGCCATCAGCCGGCCGAACCGCAGTGAGGTGTCGGTCAACTCCGCGTTGGCGACCCCGAACCGGGTCCGCTCGTGGTCGTCGCGGACGAACGCCCGGATCACGCGCAGGCCGGTCAGCTGCTCGCGCAGCACCCGGTTGACCGTGTCGAGCCGTTCCTGCATCGCCCGGCCCAGCGGGCTCATCCTGCGGATGATCAGTGAGATGATGATCGCCAGCGCCGGTACGACGACGATCAGCAGCGTCGAGAGGCCCACGTCCTGGTGGATCGCCAGCGCGATCCCGCCGATGCACATGATCGGCGCCGAGATCATCATGGTGAAGCCCATGAGGACGAGCATCTGCACCTGTTGTACGTCGTTGGTTCCCCGGGTGATCAGCGAGGGGGACCCGAAGTGGGCGACCTCGCGGGCGGAGAACGACTGCACCCGGTCGAACACCGCGGCCCGCACGTCCCGGCCAAGCGCCATTGACGTGCGGGCGCTGAAGAACACGGCCCCGGCGGAGCACACGATCTGCCCGACCGTGATCGCCAGCATGATCCCGCCGACCCGCACGATGTAACCGGTGTCCCCGGTGATCACCCCGTGATCGATGATGTCGGCGTTCAGCGTCGGCAGGTAGAGCATCACGAGCGTCGCCGCGAACTGCAGCGCGACGAGCGCCGCGAGCTGCGGGCGGTAGGGCCCCAGATGGGCCCGCAGGAGTCGGATCAGCATGCGGTCGCGGTCCCTCTCTGCGACGGGGCGGGCGGTGACGACGCTCGCGCACGGGTGTGACAGCTGGTGGCCGCCGGGCGGCGCGGACTGGCCAGCGCGCGGGCGGCACGTTCGGACACTACGGACTCACCTCCAGGCGAGGTCAAAGACATTTCGACGCGTTCCCGCGCCGGACAACCGGCGGCCACCGGCGGCCAGGGTCCCCGACGGGTGGCCCCGCGTGACGGCCACGCCGGTCCTGACCGGCCGGCCGGTCAGTGGTCAGTTCATTGAAGCGGACGCGCTGCCGCGCCTCGCACCCGCGGTCTGGTGGGATCCGGCGGCCTCCTCCCTCCGACCGGGATCTGGCCGGAGGAGGGTGGCGTCCTCCTAGGGGGACGGGTCGCCGAGCTGGGTCCGGATGGCGGCGCGGTCGACGCCGAGCCGGTCGAGCAGCGTGGCGGCCGGGTCCGGTGGCTGGCGTTCCAGCAGTGCCAGCAGCAGGAGCTCCGGGGTGACCCGGCGGTCGGGGCTGGTGGGCGCGGCGACGACGGCCTCCGCCAGCACCGCGCGGGCGCCGGAGCTCAGCCCGGCACGCAGCTGGACGATCTGCGCGGGCGTCGGCCGGCGACCTTCCCGGCCGAAGAGAGCGGCGCGACCGTCCAGGTCCTCGGCCGGCCCGTCGCCCGCTCCCGGGCCGCAGCCCGCTGGCGGCCCGGGGGGCCACGGCTGCGCGTCGTCGTCGCCCGGCGCCCCGGCCGCCGTCGTGGCGACGGCGATGCCGAGCGCGGCCAGTGCGTCCCCGTCCAGCATGGCGAGCGCCCCGCGTGCCTCGGCCAGGCCCACGCCGAGCGCGCGCGCCGCGTCGGTGCCTGGATGACGCAGGACGCCGAGGAGCAGGTGCTCGGTGCCGATCCGTCGATCGCCGCGCAGCCGCGCCTCGGCCAGCGCGGCGCCGACGACCCCACGGGCACCGGGGGCGAAGCGAGTGGGCATCGGCCGTTGCCTCCTTCCTCGTACCGCTCGAATGCGTCCCGCTCGCATGGCGCGCCGGCCGGTCGCTAACTGGCCGCGCGACCGTGCTTGGCGTGCGCGGACTGCCGGGACACCCCCAGGGCGTCGCCGATCTGCTCCCACGACCAGCCGTGCTCCCGGGCCGTCGCGACGGCCTGTGTCTCGACCTGCTCGGCGAGTCGGTGCAGCGCCCCGACCGCCCGCAGGCCGAGGGCCGGGTCGCCGGCCCGTACCCGCGCCAGCAGATCGTCGACGTCCATGTCCGTCAGTTTGAACTGACATTCCGCCCCTTGTCAATTCAGACTGACAGGAGGATCCCGCCAGCGGGCCGGCCTTGCCGGCGCGCGGCGGGCGGGAGAACACTTCTCCCATGGCCACCGGACCCGAGCCAGCCGCCGACCGCGCCCCGCGGACGACCGCGACGACGTCGACGACCTCGCCGGTGGCCGGCCGGGCGGTGGGGAGGTCGTCCGGCTGCCCGCGAGGGGCGACGCCGAGCTGGCGCCGGCCGGCGACATGGAGCTGAGCACGGCGCTGGCCGACCGGGTGACCCAGTACGCCCGGGCCGCGCGGGCGACCTCGACCTGGCGGGCCTACGACACCGACCTGCGGCACTTCCGCGCCTGGTGCGCCGCCCAGCCGACGGCCCCGGCGGCGGTGCCGGCGGGCGCGCTGACCGTCGCCGGCTACCTCGCCGCCCTCGCGGACGCCGGTTACAAGCCGTCGACGATCCGCCGGCGCCTCGCCGCGATCTCGGTCGCCCATCAGCTCGCGAAGGCGCCCAACCCGGCGACGTCCCCGGAGGTCGCGACCGTGTGGGACGGCATCCGCCGGGTCCACGGCGCCCGCCCCGCCCGCAAGGAGGCACTGGAGACGTCACTGCTCACCCGCGTCCTCGCCGCGATCGACGAACCACCCGCCGATGCGGCGGCGGGTACCGACGCGCCGGCGGGGAACGTGGCACCAGACCCGGCGCCGGGCGCGGCGGCCGCCACCCTCGCCGCCGTCCGGGACCGGGCGTTGCTGCTCGTCGGATTCGCCGGCTGCCTGCGCCGTTCCGAGCTGGTCGGCCTCGACATGGCCGACATCGAGGTGACCCCCGACGGGCTGGTGCTGTCGGTCCGCTCGTCGAAGACCGACCAGGAGGGCCTCGGCGCGCTCGTCGGCCTCGCCTACGGCTCCTACCGGCCGACCTGCCCGGTACGCGCCTGGCAGGCATGGGCCGCCGCCGCGCGGCTCACGGCGGGTCCGGCGTTCCGCGGGATCAACCGGCACGGCCACGTCGGCGCCGGCCGGCTGCACCCGGGCTCGGTGGCCCGGATCGTGCAGCGGCGGGCCGCGGCCGCGGGCCTGGATCCGGCCGACTTCGCGGGCCACTCGCTGCGTTCCGGGTTCGCGACCGCCGCCGCCCGCGCCGGCGTCAACGACCGGGCGATCATGCGGCAGGGCCGGTGGCGCTCGGCGTCCTCCCTCGACAGCTACGTGCGCGCGGGGCGGCTCTTCGACCGCGACAACCCGTCCGGCCGCGTCGGTCTCTAGCGGCGTCCCGCGGGTCCACCTGGTGTGGGGCCGGCTGGGACGGACGGCGGGCCACGTGGGAGGCTCGCGGACGTGACAACGGGCAGCGTGACGGGCGGATCGGCGGCACCAGGCGGCGTCCGGTGGGACCTCGCGGTGAGTTTCGCCGAACCTGACCGCGGCTGGGCCGACTGGCTGGTCTGGCAGCTGCAGGACGCCGGCCGGCGGGCCACCGCCGAGCCGCTGCCCGCCGGCCGCCCGGGCACGCCGGCGGTGGCGGCCGCGCTGCGGACCGCCGCCGGGCACGCCGACCAGGTCATGGTCGTCCTGTCCGCCGCCTACCTCGCCGCCCTCGGTGACGACGAGGCACCCGACGCGCCCACCGGTGGCCAGGGCCAGGAGGCCGACCCGGGCGAGGCACCGGCCGTGGGGCTGATCGTGGCCCGGGTCGAGGACCTGCCGCGGCCCGCGCTGCTGCGCCGGGCCGTGTCGTTCGACCTGTTCGGCCTGGAGCCGCCGGTTGCCCGTGAGTGGCTGCGCCGCCAGCTCGCCGCCCTGCCCACCGCCACCGCCCGCGCCGGGGATCCCGCGCCGGCACCTTCGAGCGCAGCCCCGCCCGTTCCACCCGCCCCGGGGGCGCCCACCTCGGGCGCGGCGGCTCCCTCCGAGGCGCGGCCGGCGGAACCGGCAGCGCCGGAGGCCACGGAGACGGCGCCACGGATGCTCGCCGAGGTCCCGGGGCCGCACTCCCCGATGCGCGCCGTCGTGTTCCCGTCGACCGGGGGCATGCTGGTCAACGGCGCCCAGGACGGCAGGGTCCGGCTGTTCGACCTGGCGAACCCGAACCGGCCCACCCTGCTCACCGTGATCGAGTACGGCTCCCGGCTGAGCCAGGAGTGGGTCCGGGCACTCGCGGTCAGCGCCGACGGCACCCGCGTCGCCGTCGCCGGCGACGGGAGGCGGGTCGCGCTGTGGGACATCACCGATCCGTCCGCGCCGGAGGAGGTCTTCTCCGAGCACGGCCACCGTCACTACATCCGCGCGGTCGCGCTCAGCCCCGACGCCCACCTGATCGCATCCGGCGGCCAGGACAAGGTCGTCGCCCTGTGGGACACCCGCCGCTCCGGGCCGGACAGCCTCCTCGTCACGCTCACCGACCACCGCAAGGGGCTGCGGACCGTCGCGTTCAGCGTTGACGGGCGGCGCCTGGCCACCGGCGGCGACGACGACGTCGTCCTGCTCTGGGACCTGGCCGACCCGGCCAAGCCGACCCGGATGGCGACACTCGCCGCGCACCGCGACTCCGTGCACGCCGCGCTGTTCGTCCCCTCCGGGACCCTGCTGGCCACCGCCGGCGGCGACCGGGTCGCCCGGCTGTGGGACGTCGCGAGCCCCGCGCACCCGGAGCCGGTCGCCGACCTCTCCGGGCACCGCAAGGCCGTGACGGCGCTCGCGGTCACCGCCGACGGCCGCGGGCTCGCCACCGGCGGCGCCGACGGCGCCGTCCTGCTGTGGGACCTCACCGACCCGGCCCATCCGGCGCGGGTCGCGGCGTTCGCCGCCGGGCATGGCGGTATCAACGATTTGGCGTTCTCCCGCGACGGCGCCCTGCTCGCCGCCGCCTGCGCCGGCAAGGCCACCATCCTGTGGAGCACCGGCAGCCTGCTCGCCGCCGCGCGCCACTGATCCGAGGCTCGCTCAGTTCGAGGTCCGGCTCAGGGCCGGATGGGCCCTGCCTAGGCGTCCGAGTGGCGCTCGCCAGGGAAGCCATGGATCGCGGTGTGGTACTCGAGGACGCGGGTGAGCAGCCGCACCAGCTCGGCGCGCTCCGGGGCGTCCAGGGGAGCGAGGATCGCGTCCTGGAGGTCCGCGGCCACCACGTCGAACTCCGCCAGCCGTGACCGGCCGGCCGGGGTGATCGCGATGATGTTGCGGCGGCGGTCGGCCGGGTCCTGCGTGCGCTCGACGTGGCCGGCCTGGACCAGCTCGTTGGTCATGGCCGCGACGTCGCTGCGGTCGAAGCCGCAGCGACGGCCGAGGTCGGCCTGGCTCGACGAGCCGAACTCCTCCAGCGAGGCGAGCAGCGCGTAGTGGTAGCGGCGGCCGCCGACCGCGGTGAACGCCTCGGCGGTCAGCCGGTGCGAGTGCACCGCCGTCTTGTTCACCAGCCAGCCGGCGAGCCCGCGGACCCGGGCCGGCCAGAACGCGGCGAGCGTTCCGGCGACGGTCGACCCCGGGGGGCACGCGGCACCCGCCGCGGCCTCCTCGGTGCCGCCCGTGTCGGTACGACCCTCACCCACCCGGCTCCACCTCCACACTCGACGATTCCGCCACATATTTGTTGGCGCTACCCACGAATCTTGTTAGTGTTGGCAACACCAACGTTGGTAGTTCCCATGATAGTGCCGCCGGAGCCTGGCATCCCACACCTGGTTTCGGCGCTCGGCACCGAGACCCGCCACAGCGCGGGACGAGGGTGGAAACGCGATGAGCACCGACACGTCACCGACGCGGCCCGCCGCCCCGGCCGCCGCGCAGGCCAGCCCAGACCAGGACGACGGCGCGACCGACCCGCGGCGCTGGCGGGCGCTGGCCGCCGCGGCGCTCGGCCAGCTGATGGTCGCCGCCGACTTCACGATCATGAACATCGCGCTGCCATCCGCGCAGCGCTCGCTGCACATGTCCGACCCGAACCGGCAGTGGGTCATCACGATGTTCGCCCTCGGCTACGGCGGCTTCCTGCTGCTCGGCGGCCGGGTCGGCGAGCTGCTCGGCCGCCGCCGCGCGCTGCTGATCGGCCTGGCCGGCTTCGCCGCCGCCTCCGCTCTCGGCGGCGCCGCCGTGAACACCGAGATGCTGCTGGCCGCCCGCGGCCTGCAGGGCGTCTTCGGCGCCCTGTTCACCCCCGCCGCGCTGGCCCTGCTCGGCACCACGTTCACCGTCCCGGCCGAACGCGCCCGCGCCTTCGCCATCTTCGGCACGGTGATGGGCTCGAGCTCGGGAATCGGGCTGATCGCCGGCGGGCTGCTCACCGGCTACCTGTCCTGGCGCTACAGCCTGTTCATCTCCATCCCCCTGGCCATCCTCGCGAGCATCGTCACGATCAGCGCCGTGCCCGCCAAGGCCGCCCGGCCCGCCCGCGGCACCGCGGCGGCCGCGGCGGCCAACGCGGCGCGGCCGCGGCTCGACGTGCTGGGAGCGCTGCTCGCGACCGTCGGGCTGATGGCACTCGTCTTCGGGTTCTCCCGGGCCGAGACCCACGGGTGGGGCGCGACGACGACGGTCGTGTCGCTGGTCGCCGGTGTCGGGCTGCTGGCGCTGTTCGTGCTGGTCGAGTCGCGGACCGCGAGCCCGATCCTGCCGCTGCGGGTCATCGCGCACCGCGGCCGCGGCGGCTCCTACCTGGCGACGTTCAGCCTGGGCGTGGCCGTCTTCGCGGGGATGTTCTTCCTGACCTTCTACCTGCAGGAGGTGCTCGGCTACTCGCCGACCCGCACCGGCCTCGCCTTCCTGCCGCTGACCGCGGGGTTGATCATCGGGGCGCGCATCGTCGGCCGGCTGATCGTGCGGCTGCCGATCCGCAACCTGCTGGTCACGGGCCTGGTCAGCGCCGCGGTCGCGCTCGCGCTGATCGGCCTGCTGCGGCCGGACAGCTCCTACTGGACCGGCGCGCTGCCGTCGCTGGTCGTGCTCGGCTTCGGGATGGGCTGGGTGATGATGCCGGCGAACAGCATCGCCACCCTCGGCGCCGGCCGCGACGCGGGCGTCGCCGGCGGCGCGGTGATGACCTCCCAGCAGATCGGCGCGTCCCTCGGGCTCGCGCTGCTGGGCACCATCGCCGGCACCGCCACCTCCGGTTACCTGGGCTCCCACCCGGCGGCCAGCGGGATCGCGGCCCACGGGCTGCTGACCGCCGCGACCGTGCACGGCTTCAACGTGGCCAGCCTCGCCGGCGCGGCGTTCCTCGCGGCCTCGGCCGTCGCCGTCTTCCTGGTCGTCGGCGCCCGCGGGTCCACGGCCACCGGCGGCGCCACCGGGC
>NZ_KI912266.1:4414166-4452838 GCF_000235425.2 Pseudofrankia saprophytica | reverse complement strand
GCCCAGGGCAGCGCCCCCGTGGCGACCCCGGCCCCGCTGGCCGCCCAGCCCGGCGGATGACCGATGACCGGCCTGCTACCGCGCGTCACCCGGCGCGCGGTGGCAGGCCGGTCGCGGCCAGGACGCGTTCACGACGTTCCGCCAGCCCAGCGGGCATGGCGGGCCGAGCCGTGGGATGATCCCCGCCGGCCGGGGTGCCCCAGGGTAGGCACGCGGGTGGCCGTGGGAGTGACGATGGTGGAGACGACGCCCGAGACAGCACCGGGGCAGCCCGCGCCGGGTGGCCTGAACCCGGCCGTGAGCCGGGGCGACGCCGGCGAGGCCGCGAACGCGGCGACCTGGCCGCAGGGTGCCGAGACCACCAGGCCGGGCGCCGGGCGCTCGATGGTCGGGCGGACCGTCGTCATCACCGGGGCGAGCGCGGGGATCGGCGCCGCCGCGGCCCGCCAGCTGCGCTCCCTCGGCGCCCGGCTCGTCGTCCTCGGCCGCTCGCCCCAGCGGACCGCCGCCGTCGCCGCCGAGACCGGCGCCCTGCCCGTCATCGCGGACTTCGCCCGCCTCGCCGACGTCCGCCGCGCCGCCGCCGAGATCACCGAGGCCTGCCCGCGCATCGACGTGCTCATGAACAACGCCGGTGGGCTGTTCCCCGGGCCGACCCTGACCGAGGACGGCAACGAACTGACGTTCCAGGTCAACCACCTGGCGCCGTTCCTGCTCACCTGCCTGCTGCTGCCGCGGCTGTCGGCCACCGCCGGCTCACGGGTGATCGTGACCAGCAGCGTCGTCAACGCCATCGGCCGTATCGACCTGACCGACCTGGACCGGGCCCGACGCGGCTACCAGCAGTTCAGCGTCTACTTCGACAGCAAGCTCGCGAACGTCGCCTTCGCCCGCGAGCTCGCCCGCCGGACCGCACCCGGCTGGCCGACGGCCACTGCCGTGCACCCGGGAGTCGTGGTGAGCAGCTTCGGGCGTGACACCTGGTTCGTGCACACCTTCTACCGGCCGCTGCGCCTGGTCGGCGCCCGCACCCCGGCCGGCGGCGCCCGCCCGCTGGTGGCGCTGGCGACCAGACCGGACCCGGAGACCGTCAACGGCGCCTACCTGCATCGCTACAAGGTGCGCGACCGTTTCTTCATCGGCCGCCAGGCCCGCGACGCGACGCTCGGCAGAGCGCTGTGGGAGTACTCGGCGGCCCGCGTCGGCCTGCCCGAATGACCTTGAGCGACACGGAACCCGCCCTGGCGGCCGCGCCAGCGGTGCGCCGCCGGCGCCCCCGGCCGCTCGCGGGGACGCATGGCGCGGTGATCGCCGTCGTCGCCGTCGGCGGGGTGGCCGGTTCCTGCCTGCGCTACGCCGCCACGCTCGGCTGGCCGACCCCGCCGGGGGCGTTCCCCTGGACGACGTGGGCGGTCAACACGGTGGGCTGCGCGGCGATCGGCGTGCTCATGGCGGTGGTCACCGCCCGCCCAGCGGTGCACCCGCTGGTCCGGCCGTTCCTCGGCACCGGGGTTCTCGGCGGTTTCACCACCTTCTCCGCCTATGCCGTCGACGCGCAGCGCCTCCTCGACGCCGGCCGGGTGGGCCTCGCGCTGGCCTACCTGGCGGGGACGGTGACGGCGGCGCTCGCGGCTGTCACCCTGGCCTCCGCCGCGACCAGGCTTACGCTGCGGGCGGGGCCGCGGGCGGCCCGCGCGCTGCTCGGGAGGCACCGATGACGAGGCTCGCCGGCCGGGCGCTGCGGCTGACCGTGTTCGTCGGGGAGAGCGACCAGTGGCACCACCGGCCGTTGTCGAGCGAGATCGTGCGCCGGGCCCGCGCCGCAGGCCTCGCTGGCGCAACCGTGTTCCGCGGCACCGAGGGCTACGGCGCCTCGTCCGTCATCCACACCACCCGGCTGCTGTCGCTGTCGGAGGACCTGCCGGTCACGGTCGTCCTCGTCGACGAGGAGCCTCGGGTGCGGGCGTTCCTCCCCGAGCTCGACGAGCTGGTCGGGGAAGGGCTGGTCGTGCTCGACGAGGTCGAGGTCGTCCGCTACACCGGCCGGCCGGCGACGCGGTGAGCTGGCTGCTCGTCGCCGCCGGCGCCGCGGTCGGCGCGCCGCTGCGCTACCTGGTGGACCGGGCGGTGCAGGCCCGCCACGGCACCGTGTGGCCATGGGGGACGCTGACCGTGAACGTGGCGGCGAGCCTGCTGCTGGGCCTGGTCACCGGGGCGGTCACAGCCGGCGCCACGTCGGGGCGGGTGGCCCTGCTGGTCGGGACGGGGCTGTGCGGGGCGCTGTCGACCTACTCCACGTTCTCCTACGAGACGCTGCGCCTGGCCGAGACCGGCTCCCGGCTGGCCGCGGCGGCGAACGTCCTCGTCACGGTGCTGTGCACCCTCGGGGCCGCTGCCCTCGGGGTCGCCGTCGCGAGCGCCGCCTGGGGCTGAGCGGCCCGGGGCTGGGAGGTGGGACGGCCGGCGGCCACGGCGCGCTGCCGGTCGGCGCGGCGGGCCAGCAGCCGCTCGGCGAGCGCGTCGGCGCGTTCGATGTCGTCGAGGGTCGCCCGCTGGCGGGAGTCCACCTCCAGGATCGCGGCGAGCAGCTCGGCCGACAGCCGGGTCCGCGCCGCGACGCGGGCGACGCTCGGCGGCAGGGCCGCCGGGGCCAGGAGGGGGACGCCCGGACCGGCCGCCCGGACCGTGGCGGCCGGTGGGCGACCGACGGTGGCGCGGTGCGCGAGGCCGGGTGCCGGGACGAGGCCCGGGGCCGCCACGGCGGCGCGGCGGGCCGCCTCGTCGGTGATTGTCTCGTCGCGGCGGAGCCGGTGCATCAGGGCCATGCACCCAGTGATACCTGCGGGCCGATCTCGTTCAACGCCTTGACATCCGGCCTGTTGGCGGGATCAGCCATGTCCCACAGGCGATCCCCAGCCCGTACCCCCTCGGTCCCCAGGGTGACCCCAGTTACCCACCGTGCTGTCGACAGGGTTATCCACATGTCGATCATCATGTGACGGATCTCACATTTACTGGATGGGAGGCCATTGTGGTCCGCGACGGGCGGGATGGGTCTCCAGCCGGCCCGCCGGCGGCGCCGAGGTGGCCGTGGTTCCACCACCCCTGTGGACGAACAGCGCCTTTCCACAGGGCCTGTTCGGCCCGCCTCGGCCGATCCACGCTCGGTCCCGCCCGGTGGCACGGCCCGGGCTCGCGGCCGGCGGTCATCCGCCGTGGCCGACGGCGGCTGACGAGGACGAGAGGCCTGGCATGGCGATGACAGTGCGGCGCGGCGGGGCCGCGCACGCGGGAGGCGGCGCCACGGCGCGGCGGCGACACCATCCGGCGCTCCCGACGGCGGGACGGGCGCTCGGGGGTGCCCGGTGAGTGGCGAGGCGGCCACGGCTCCGGTGAGCCTGGTCGCGCCCGGCCGGGCCAGCGGGGGGCCGGCTACCCGGGCCGCCGGCCCGGCGGACGTGCTGCACCTGCGGCTGGAGGCCGACGACGCCACGGCGGGGGTGTCGCTCGGTCAGGCCAGGGCGCTGCTCGTCGGGGTCGCCCGGCTGATGCAGGCCGCCGCGATGGCGGCCATCGGACCGGCGTCGCGGTTCGCCGGGCGGCGCCCGGACGTGGTGAAGGCGTTCGTCGAACGGGACGTCCGGTTCGTCCACGCCGAGGCGGACAGCCCGCTGCTGGCGGTCTTCACCCGGCTCGACGACGACCCTGTGCCCGGCGCTGCCCAGGGCACGGCCGCGTCCGTGCCCTGGGCAGCGGGCGCGGTGCGGCTGGCGCCGTTCCAGCGGCGGGTGGGCACGACGCTGGCGGGCGCGCTCGTCGAGGTCACCGACGCGGTCCGTGAGCACCGCGCGCCTCACCGCCTGGCGCTGGCAGCGCCGGCGGCCGGCGTCCCGGCGGCCGGCGGGACAGGCGGCGGCCCGGCCGACGCTGGAACGGCGCCGTCTGGGCTGGTGCTGCGCGGGGTGAGCGTCGACCTGTGCGACGCACTGCTCGGGATGGTGACCGCGCCGCGGGTGCACCTGCTGGAGCTGGCGTTCTACTGGGCGCCGCGCGCCGGGCTGGACACCCCGGCGGTGGTCCGGCTGGCGCTGCGCCGCCGCGACACCGAGGCGCTGCTGCGGCTGCGGGACACCCTCGCCGCCCTGTCCGAGCGGCCCAGGACGGCGGTGTACGGACAGGTCATCCGGCTCGACCGCGGCGAGGCCGACGACGGCGGGGTCGCCACGATCGACGGCGTCGTCGGCCGGTCGACCCCGCGCACCGTGCAGGTTCCCGTGTCCGGCGCGGAGTACGACGAGGCGATCCGCGCGTACCGGACCAGGGAACCGGTCATCGCCACCGGCCGGCTGCGCCGCCACGGCGGGGTGCACGTGCTCACCGGCCGGTTCGCCATGGCCAGCGCCGGCCCGTGACGCCGCCTCCGGCCCCGGGCAGGGCCGGGCCGGCGGCGGCGTTCCGGCTTAGTCGCGGGCCCAGGGGGAGCGGGGTCGGGTGGGCGCGGGTGGCTCCGTCGCCGCCCACACCTTGCGCCACCGGGCCGGCTCGCCGCCGCCGGGTGCCGGGACGGCCGCGCGGGAACCACCGGGCGGCGGTGCGGGCTGGCCGGGCCGGGGCAGGGAAGCCCACCAGGACGTCTCGTCCTCGGTGACGAGCCGGTCGACCTCGGCGGTCAGCCGGGCGGTGAAGCCGCGGACGTCGTCGTCCTCGCCAGCTCGCAGCGGCCGGCCGAACCGCACCGACACCTCGGGGCGGCCCGGCACCGGCCACGACCGGCCCCGCGGCATCGCCGCGAACGTGCCGCGCAGCCCGACGGGCACCACCGGCACCCCCGCGTTGATCGCCAGGAACGCGGCGCCGAGCTTGAAACGGCCCCGCGCCCCGTCCGGGGACCTGGTGCCCTCCGGGAAGATCACCAGGTTCCAGCCGTCACGCAGCAGGTCCACCGGCGTCGTCGACGGGGCGCCGCCGCTGCGGTCGATCGGCACCGTGCCGAACGCCAGCGCCGTCGACAGGCCCCGCCACGTCGACTCGAAGAAGTAGTCCGCCGCCGCGGTCACCACCGTGCGCTCCCGCACCGCCGCCGGCAGCGCGCACAGCAGCACCGTGGCGTCCAGGTGGCTCGCGTGGTTCGCCACGATCAGCGCCGGCTGCTCGCCCAGGTCGGCGAACACGTCGGCGCCCTCGACCGTCCACGTCAGCTGGGAGTGCAGCAGTGGGTCCATGATCCCACCGAGGAACGCCGCCCGGGCCGTCCGGGCCGCCGGGCCCCGCGCCCACGCCGTCGGGAACTCCCGGCCCGCCAGCGGCGGCCGGAACTCCTGCGCCGACGCGGGTACCAGCCGCTGCCCGCCGAGGCGGAACCCGCGGGTCGCCTGGCGCAGCCCCACCCCGGGGCTGCGCGACGAGGATGACGACGAGCCTGCCCGCACCGGCCGGCCCGACGCCCCGCTGACCCGGCTCACCGGACGTCCGCGATCGCGTGCGGCGGCGAGTGCAGGTAGGTGATCGACGGGTCCCGGCCGACCGTTCCCGACACCATCTCCAGCGCGTCCGCGAACGTCGAGGCCGCGCGGAACCCCATCCGGGCGCACGCCCTGCGGTCCCCGCCGACCCAGACGACGTCGCCGAGGTGGTCCATGCCGTGCGTCGCCCAGTACCACATGTAGAAGGGGTGGACACCGTGGTAGGCGTGCGAGGTCCGGTACAGGTGGATGTACCAGGGGTCGGTCGCGTACTGCTTCTCGAACTTCGCCTCGATCGTCGCCGGGTCCGTCGACTCGGCGAGGACCTCCTCGTAGAAGTCCACGTAGGAGGGGTGGTGCAGCTGGGTGAACTCGGGCGTCACCGGGTGGTACAGGATCATCGCGCCCTTGTGCCGGACCAGCGGCTTGCCCCGGTACATGTTGAAGAAGTAGCCGAGCCCCAGGCAGGTCGCGAGGATCGGGTTCATCACCGCGTCGGAGTTGTACGGCCCGATGTACGGCAGGCCGACGATCAGCACGTCGGACTGGCCGTCGACCTCGACGAGCTGCTGGCGGTGCACCGACTCCAGGGTCTTCTCGTGCACCGCCTCGGTCTCGCCGGCGTTCACGGCGGTGACCTGGTAGTCGGCGACGATGTTCTGGAACAGCCGGTGGCGCTGCCGGGCGGGCAGCTTCGGCAGCGCGGCGGTCATCCCGTAGGCCATCGCCTGGTCCTTGCGCGACCATTCCCACTCGCGCTTCGTCAGGAAGCCGTACTTCTCCGGGAACGCCTGGTTGTTCACCGTCGTCTCGACCGTGAAGATCTTGACGTGCTGGGCGAGGAGCCGGCCCATCCGCCACGCCGACGAGTGCATCGCCGAGCGGGTGTGGTCCATGAACGAGTTCGAGTGCAGCATCGTGTGGCTGTTGTGGTGATGGCGCAGACTGTTGTACGACGCCAGCCCGATCGGCACCGACTTGTGCCCGCCGTCCATCGCGACCAGGTTCACGTTCACGTACACGATCAGGTCCGACTCGGCGGCCCGCCGGTTGATCTCGACGTCCTCGCCGTGGTCGGTGACCCCGATGTGCAGCAGGTTGTCGCGGTCCTCCGCGTCGTGGTTGTACAGGTTGTCCGGCCAGAACGACCGGAACACCCGCTCCCCGACGACGTACTCGATCTCGGCGGCGGTCATCCGCCGGTGCAGTGCCGTCGCGACGATCAGATGGACGTCGTCGACCCCGGCCTCGGCGGCCAGCGTCAGCACCTGCTCGATCACCCGCTGGCGGATGTCCGGGCGGCGCATCCTCGGCAGCGGGATCGACAGGTCGTCGAACGCGATCGTCAGCTTCATCCCGGGGAACAGCAGCGCCTTCAGCGGCTCGCTGTTCTGCGGATGCTCGAGCGCGTCGGCGATCACCGCCTCCACGTCCGACACACCGGGCAGCGACTCCGGCGGGTACACCACGCGCGTCCCCAACGGGAACTGCTCCAGCAGCAGACCCTCACCCTGGTGCACCAGCAGCGGGGGAGTCCGCTCGTCGACCTCGAGCACGAACCCCGGTCTCACAGCCACGTTCCCCTCATCGCGGGCCCGCACGGCCGGCGCCTGCCGCCGTGTCGGGCTGTTCGGAAATCCACCCCGGCCGCGGGCCGGGCCGGTTGTGCGGCCGCGGCGGCCCGCGCCGCGGTGGTGTCTGCGGCATCGTCGGCGGCGCGCAGCCGGGTGTCCAGGTCGGTCATGCCGACATCGTCGGGTCGAACGCGACCTTCACCGCGCCGAGCCGGCCGGCGGACAGCGCATGGTCCAGTGCCTCCCGCCAGCGCGCCAGCGGGTAGACCGCCGAGACGACCCCGTCCAGCGGCGCGGACGCGGCCAGCTCGAACGCCCGGCCGAAGTCGGACCGGGCCCCTGCCGCGCCGTCCACCCCGGCCGCCGCGCCCGAGCCCGCCGTCTCCAGCTCCGGCCCGGCGCCGGTGGCCGCGTCCGCGGGCCGGCCGGTCCGGCCCGACGACGCGTAGGTGCCGACGAGCTCCAGCTCCCGGTACCACAGCGGCGTCAGGTCCACCGACCCCGACGGCACGCCCGACAGCACGACCCGCCCACCCGCGCGGGTCACCCGCAGCGCGGTCGACAGCGACGACGACGAGCCGGCGCAGTCGACGGCGACGTCGACCCCGCCGAGCAGGAACGGCCCGCCGAGCTCCGGCTCGGCGCGCAGCGCCCTGGTCGCGCGGCGCACCCCGCCGAGCGCGTCCGACGGGGACAGCACCTCGTCCGCGCCGAACCGCCGCGCGAGCTCCACCTGGCGGCGGTGCTTCGCGACCACGGTGATGTGCGCCGCCTGGGTGTACGCCCGCAGCGCCAGCAGCGTGAACAGGCCGACCGCCCCGGAACCGATCACCAGCACCCGGTCCCCGGGAGCCACCCTCGCCCGCCCGGCGGTGTGCACCGCGGTGGCCAGCGGCTCGACGAGCACGGCCCGCTCGTCGGTCAGGTCGCCCGGCACCGGGTGCAGCTGGCTGTGGTGGGCGACCAGCGCCCGCGCCCAGCCACCGCCGGTGTCCTTGCAGTACCCGGTCTGCAGCCCCGGCGACAGGTGCCCGACCGTCACCCGGTCGCAGCGGCTCGTCAGGCCCGCCGCGCAGTGCGCGCACGGTTCCAGGCCGCGGGCCGCGCAGCCGAGCACCGGGTCGATGACGACCCGGCTCCCGGCCTTGTAGACGGTGCCGTCGGGCAGCGCCGCGTCGGACTGCAACGTGCCGACGACCTCGTGGCCCGGCGTGAACGGCATCGACACCAGCGGCGAGAAGTAGAACGACGACTGGCCGGTGACGGTCGCCAGGTCCGACCCGCAGATCCCCGACAGCGTCGGTCGCACCGTCACCCAGCCGCTGCCTGGCAGTGCCGGGTCGCCCTTGTCGACCAGCCGCAGCGGCGCGGCCGACGTCGCCGCCGCCCCCGCCAGCGACGGGACCCTGCTCGAGAGGACCCGGGCCGCGGCGTAGCGCGGCATCGACCGGTACAGCTCCAGTCCGCGGCTCACCGCGCACCCCCGTCCCGCCCGGCGGCACCGGCACCGGTGCCGACGCCGGTGAGCGTGGCCGCGGCGGTGCGGGCCGCGTGGAACAGCGACCGTTCCCGCAGCGACGGGACGACCGCCCGCGGCTCCCCGGGCGTCGACGGCCACTCCTCGACCGCCCAGCCGTTCGCCTTCGCCAGGCGGAACAGTGCCAGGTCCGGGTTGACCGCCACCGGGTTGCCGACCGCCCGCAGCATCGGGATGTCCGACTGCGAGTCCCCGTAGGCCCACGACGACGACAGGTCCGCGCCGACCCGGCCCGCGAAGTGGTCGAGGAACGCCGCCCGGGCGTCCCCGACCAGCGGCGACGACGCCAGCTTCCCGGTCAGCAGCCCGTCCGCGCCGACCGTCAGCTTCGAGGCGACGACCTCGTCGAACAGCGGCGCCAGCGGCCGGACCAGGAAGTCCACCGACCCGGTCAGCAGCACCGTGCGATGCCCCGCCTGCCGGTGCGCCCGCACCCGGCGGATCGCCGCCGGCTTCACCCGCCGCAGCAGGATGTCACCCGCCACCTCGTCGATGATCCTCGCCAGCTCCTCCGGGTCCGCGCCCTTGTACCGGGCGTACACCGACCGGATCAGATGTCCCCGGTCGGTGCGCTCCGCCCGCAGGAAACGCGGCAGCACCGCCCCGAGCCCCGCCAGCTCCCGCGCCCGGCCCGCCGGCGCCTCGTCCGCGAGCCGCAGCCACAGGTACGACTCGATCACCGTCGAGGTGACCAGCGTCCCGTCGAGGTCGAACACCGCGAGCGCGTCCGGGTTCGCCGGCAGGTTCACGCCGCTGCGCTTGGGCGGCGCCGGGTCCCGCGGCCTGCGCAGGATCGCGGTGACCGCCGGGAAGTGCACCTCCTGCAGGTAGTGGTACCAGTCGTAGCAGGCCGGGTCGAAGTTGAAGTCGGCCTGGTCGGCCTCGTCGAGGCCGTCGAAGAGCGCCTTCGTCGCGTCGTCGACGTAGACCAGCTCGGCCTTCGTGTACGCCCGGTAGATGTCGGCGTAGCGGCGCAGGAACCCGACCCGTGACTCGAACCGGTCGAACTCCTGCGCCCAGCGGCGGACCTTCTCCGAGCGCGGGGCGTGCTCGAGCACCCGGCCGGCGACGGCCGCGACCCGCTCACCGTTGCGCAGCTTCGCCTCGGCCGCCCTCGCCCCGGCGAACGGCCACTCGGGCACCGCGATCGGTCCGCGGCCCCGCTTCGGCAGCGGATGCTCCTGGAAGTACTCGTGGACGTGCTCGAACAGCTCCCGGAACAGCAGCGGGTTACGGAACCCGGAGCACACCGTGTAGTACGCCGGCTCGGCCGCTGGCGGCGTCTGCGCGGCGGCGGCGAGGATCGCGTTGACGACCAGGTCCACCGGGATGATGTCGATCGTGGCGTCCGGGGACGCCGGGAAGTCGGGGAACTCGCCCCGGCCGTAGGCGAGGATCAGCGGCTCCGCCATCTTGAAGCCCTCGATCCACCCCGGGAACGGCCGCGCCAGCGCCGACTCGATGATCGAGGGCCGGACGATCGTCAGCGGCAGGTCGCCGTGGGAGTCCTCCAGGCAGCGCTCCGCGAGCGCCTTGGTGAACGTGTAGCAGTCCGTCCAGCCGAGTACCTGCGCCCGCTCCGCCCCGGAGCGGACCAGCCGGTCACGCACCCACTGGCGGCGGCGGTCCTCGGCGTCCCGCGACACCGACTGCGCCCCGGCGCGCAGGTGCTTGGCCTGCGCCTCCGCCAGGAACTGGGCCGAGCGCTCCGGCGTACGCGACGCGTCCTCCGCGGCCTGGCGGGTACGGCCGGCGGCGGCCTTCTCCGCCACCCAGTCGACGTCGTGCGCGAGCCGCCCCTCGGCGATGTGGCCCGAACGCAGCCCGGCCACGTACGCCGTCGACACGTGCACGATGTGTGGCGACGCGCCACCGGCGCGGGCCGCGCGCAGCAGCTCCTGCACGCCGCCGATGTTCGTCGTGAACCCCTCGTCGACCGGCGGGTCGAACGACACCTCACCGGCGCAGTGGATCACCAGGTCGACGTCGGCCGGGATGTCCGGCATCGACGCCAGGTCCCCGTCGACGACCTCGACCCGGGCCGCCAGCTTCTCGACGGCCCCCTCGCCCACCTTCTCCCGCAGTGCCTTGAACGCGGGCTTGCGCAGCTGGCGCCGCAGCCGCGACGCCCCGTCCTGCCCGCCGCGGGGCCGTACCAGCGCGACGACCCGGGTGTCCGGGAAGTCCGACAGCAGGCGCTCCAACAGCGCCTCACCGACGAATCCCGTCACCCCGGTCATGTACACGCGCCTACCCGCGAGCCGCTCGCGCAGCCCCACCCGTCACCTCGTCTCTGCTCCGCTTCGTCGTGCACGCGCTCCGGCGCCGTCGTCCATCCCCTCCGACGACACCTCCGCGCGCACTCCTTCGCTCCGTGACTACCGCACCGACTCATCCGCTGGGCAACGGTAGGCGGCGATGGACCCACAGGCGGTGTCCTGGCCGAATCATTCGCGCGCGCGTGCTGCCCGAGCCGGAGTATGACTGGTCAAACTACCGGCCCACCGACCTGGCGGCGCCGGCACCCGGCCGCCGCGCCGCCAGCCGCGCCGTCAGCCGCCCCGACGGACGCCCGGCCCGATGCCCGGCACCCGCAGTCTGTACCGCGGGCGCCCACCGATCCGGTAGGCCCGCGCCGACCGGGCCCAACATCGCCGCCCCGCCCATCTCGGCCGGCTCCTCTTGCCCCGGTGTGGGCGATATCTCCCGGCCCCGGGCGGTGGCCGCGCCGTCAGCCGGCGGCGGCGGTGGTCGCCAGGGCGCGGGCCAGCCTGGTCGCCGCGGACGTGAGGCCCCAGCGTTCGGCCAGGGCCAGCACCCGGTCCGGGTCGGCCGGGGCAGCGGGCAGCGCGGTGCGCAGCGGGGGCAGCTGCACGTCCGGCACGACCCGCACGACCACCTCGGCCCGGTCCAGGTAGTCGCGGGCGGCCTCCAGCCGTCGCCGGGCCCCGGCCGGGAAGCCGTCCTGCTGGCCGGCGTCCAGCGCGGCCAGCGCGCCGGCGAGCGACCCGAACCGGGTCAGCAGCGCCGCCGCCGTCTTCGCGCCGATTCCCGCCACCCCGGGCAGCCCGTCGGACGGGTCGCCGCGCAGCGCCGCGAAGTCGCCGTAGGCCCGGCCCGGCACGCCGTAGCGGGCGGCCACCGCCGCCTCGTCGACGAGGGCGAACTTCTCCACCGAGTAGCGGACCCGCACCGGCACGTCGTCGCGGATCAGCTGGAACAGGTCCCGGTCGCCGGTCAGCACGTCCACCGGCCCCGCCCAGCCCCCCGCCGGCGGCCCCTGCCCCGGCGCCGGGTCGCGGACGGCCCAGCCGTCGCCGCCGTAGGGGAACCGGGTCGCGAGCGTGCCGATGACGTCGTCGGCCTCGAACCCGTCGGCCTCGGCGCGGGCGATGCCGAACGCGTCGAGCATGTCGTCGATGACCGGCAGCTGCGGCGTCAGCTCGTCGGGCACCTCCTCGACCTGCACGCCACCGTCGCCACCCGCGCCGGCCTCGGCCCCGCCGCCGTCGACGACCGGGGCCACGGGGGCGACGGGTACAGCCGCCGGCGCCGCGGCCGGTTCGAGCACCTCGGCGACCCGGTGCGCCTTGTACGACGCGACCAGCTCGACGCGGAACGCCGGGCGCCAGTCCGCGTCGAAGCAGCAGACCAGGTGCCGCGGCCGAAGGTCCAGGATCTGGCGGGCGAGCACGTCGAGCAGCCCCCGCACCGCGTTCACCGGCGTCCCGTCCGGTGCCGTCACCGACCGCGGGACGCCGTAGAACGCCCGGAAGTACAGCGACGGCGTGTCCAGCAGCGCCAGCCCACCGCCCCGCTCTGTCCCATCCACACCGCCCACCCTGGCATGGCCCACCGACAACCCGACAGCCCCGCCCGGTACGGACACACCCAGGCGACGCCCCGACCTCTCAGCCAGACGCCGCGCCTTTACCACATCCCGCTGGTTGCGTCACCCCCGGTAGCCTTCCACGTCTCCACGCATGCCTCCCACTAGCCCATTGGTGCCATCGCGCGAGGCAACTTCCTGACAGCCGCGGGCGTGGTCCAACGGCCGGCCGCTGGACCACGCCGCACCCGGCGGATCACCGGTGAACGGGCCGTCCGGCCAGGCCCTACGCTGCCCCTCGTGCTGGAAGATCTCGACCGCCACATAGTGCGGCTGTTGTGCAACGACGGGCGGATGAGCTTCACCGACCTCGCCAGGACCACCGGGCTGTCCGTGTCCGCGGTCCACCAGCGCGTCCGCCGCCTGGAACAGCGCGGCGTGATCACCTCGTATGCCGCGCAGGTCGACGCGGCGCTCGTCGGCCTGCCGCTGACCGCGTTCATCTCGATCAAACCGATCGACCCGTCGCAGCCCGACGACGCCCCCGACCGGCTGCGCCACCTCACCGCCATCGAGGCCTGCCACTCCGTCGCCGGCGAGGAGAGCTACCTGCTCAAGGCCCGCGTCGCCGCCCCCGCCGACCTGGAGACCCTCCTGCAACAGGTCCGCGCCGCCGCGAACGTCTCCACCCGCACCCTCGTCGTCCTGTCCACCCCCTACGAGGGCCGCCCCCCGGCGCTGTAGCCAGCCCTCCAGGCCCCGACCGCCGGTGCCCGCCGGCAGTGCCGACGGGCCGGCGGGGGCGGCGGGCTCAGAACCCGGACGGGCAGGAGCGGAACACCTGGGCCATGCCCCCGCAGAAGCTCAGCTGGGTCACCTTCCAGCCGCTCGGAGTCAGCACGAACCGGACATCGTTCGCGACAGGCCCGTCCAGCCCCGGCTCGTCCGGATAGCTGATCTTCACCTCGGCGCCGGCGTCCCGCGGGCTGAGGAAGACGACAGGCCCGACGGCGACCACCCGGACCGTGGCACTGGCCGTCGGCTCCTCCGACAGCCCCTTGTCCACGGACAGCCGGGCCCGGCCGTCGGTGTCGTCGACGGCGTCGAGCATCGCCAGCCCCGTCGACCCGTCGAACGCCCGGCGCGCGGCGGCTTGGACCCCCGCCACCGCCGAGCCCGGATCGGCCGGACCGGGTGGCGGCGGGCCGAGCGTCAGGTTCCGCGCGATCCGCAGCACGACATCCAGGTCCGTGCCGTTGACGCCCACCTCGACACGCGCGTTCTCACCGTCGATACCGTCGAACCAGTGCACGCCCCACGCGAAGTCCGGCTGGGGCCCGGGGAGATGCACCAAGGTCGCTGGGTGACCCGCGACCGTCACGTCCTCGTAGGTCACCCCCGTCTTGGCCGTCGTGCGCCGCTGTTCCTCCGGGGAAGGCCGATGCACCTGGCCGCGGCTCACGCCGACCTGGTACTGCGGCCCGTCGAGCCGGACCTTGTCCGCGGCGCGCACGGCCGCGACGTCGGACTGCGTCGCGAACCTCGCCGTCTGTGAGGCGAAAGCTGGCACCACCCGCCCGCTGGAGTCCCGCACCTCGCCGCCACCCGCGCCGAAGATGTCGCCGGTCTTCACCATGCCGTCGGGCAGCCAGCCGATCGTCACCCCGAACACCGCGGCCGGCCCCGTCGGTCGCTCGCCGGGCACGGCCGAGGACGGCCGGGCCGTCGACGCGACGACCTCCTCCTGGCCCGTTCCGGCCCCGCATCCCGGCAGGGCGACCATGGCGACAGCGGCCGCCACGGTCACGCCAGCCCACGCCCGCCGACGAGTCCCGGCCAGCCGTTCGGCGCTCGGCCTCGCGCCCACATTCGGCATCTGTTCGTCCCCTTCCGCCGCCTTCCGTGCCCTCAAGACGCGGCCGGACCCGGCCACGCTGACACCCTTCGCCGCGCCCCGCCGGGCATGGCAGCGGAGGGCGCGCTCAGCAGGCCAGCGACAGGGCCGGGACCTGCAGGGAGGCGATGTTGTCGCAGTAGCTGGCCCGGGTGACCTGCCAGCCTTCGGTGCCGCGGGCCACCGTCACCCCGATGGGCAGTGCGTCGGTACCGAGCGCCGTCGGCACCGTCGGGTCGGTGAACGACAGCAGCACGCTGGCCTGGACCGTGTCGGCGTCGACCCGGGTCATCGTGTCGACCGTGGCCTTCAGGGTGCTGGCGAGGCCGGGGAACAGCCGGGCCGTCTTGGCCCGGACCGTGAGCAGGTCCGGGCCCTCCTGCAGCGCGGCGGCCCACCGGTCGTCCGGCGTGCCGGCGGTGTAGACGGCCTCGATCGCGGCGCGCGCACTGGCCGCCGTCGCGGCGTCGACCGGGACCGGCGCCGCGCCTGGCGGCGTGTAGCCCGCGAGCGTGGGCATCGTGCCCAGCACGATGCCGTCGGCGATCCGGTGCGCCACCGCCGTGTCGGGATAGCTCGGCCCGTTCAGTTCGACCGACAGCACGATGCCGGTCGCGTCGACCCATTCCAGCGCCGTCTGGTAGCGGCTGGCTGCCGGCGGCGAGGTCGGCTGGCCGGACGGCGGCGAGGCGAACTGGGCCTCGGTGGCCGTGTCATGGCGCAGGACGAGCGCCGGCCGGCCGGCGACGGTGTCCGGCGTGACGTCGACGTTCCCGCCGCCGCCCTCCACGAACGAGTCGACGCTCTGCCTCATCGTGTGCACGTTCGTGGTGGTCTGCGACCGCCAGGTCACGGTCACCCAGGCCGCCGACGGGTTGGCGTCGGACCGGGCGTCGGTGGTGGCGAACAGGCTCCCGAACGTCGTCGGGTCGGCCGCGACGACACGGCGGGTCAGGTTCCCGGGAAGGCTCCCGGCCTGGCCCGGCGGCAGACCGTGCCCTGCGCCATCGACGGGGCCGTAGGCGGCGGTGTTCAGCTTGTGGGTCAGCCCGTCGGGCAACCAGGTCACGGAGAAGCCGCCGAAGGAGAACACAGGGGTCCTGGCGGGGACGACGCTCGCGCCTGTCCGCCCGGAGCCGGCCAGCAGGCCGACGGGAACGCCCACGCCGACGGCGACGAGGACGGCGAGTGCCGCGGCACCGGCGACCCGTGCCCGGTTGCGGCGGCGGCGGGCGCCGGCGCGGACAGCGCCGGGGAACGCCGGGGCGAAGACGCGCTGGGGCAGCTCGGTGGGCAGGGCACGCAGCCGCGTCCGCAGATCGTGGTCGGTGATGCTCATCGCGTGTCCTCCTTCGTCGCCTGCGCGGCCGTCGCCACTGGCGCCGCCGTCTGGGAGCGGGGTTCGTTCGTCAGGATGTCCGGCGCGCCGGGCGGTGCCATGGCGCGTACACGGCCCGAGACCACCGCCGGGTCCAGGGCCCGCAGGTGCTCGCTGGCCCGCAGTTTCGCCAGGCCGCGGGAGGCCTGGCTGCGTACCGAGCCCAGTGAGCAGCCCAGGGCGGCGGCGACGTCGGCCTCGGCCAGGTCGTCGATGTAGCGCAGGACGACGACGGCGCGCTGCCGCGGGGGCAGGGCGCGCAGGGCGCCGACCAGGCTGTCACGCTGGGTCATCCGGTCGGCGTGGTCGGGGCCCGTCGAGGCCACGTCGGCGGTCCATTCGCCGTCGACGACCAGCGGCACCTCGCTGACCCGGGCCCGCAGCCGCCGCCAGCGGCTGGTGGCGCCGTTGACCACCGCGCGGCGCAGGTAGGCGTCCTCACGGCCGGCGCCGATCTTGTCCCAGCGCAGGTAGACCCGTTCGAACGCCCCCTGGACGAGGTCCTCGGCGGCCGCCCAGTCGCCGCCGGTCAGCAGAACCGCGCTCAGCAGCTGCCGGTTGGCCGTCCTGGCCACGAACTCCTCGAAAGCCCGCTCATCATCCGCACGCACCCTCGGCTCCCCGCCTGTGTCCGTTCTGTCGCAGTCCAGACGCGCCAGCCGCGGCCCACGATGAGCCAGGGCCTCCTGAGCCGCACACGGCGGACGAGCAGGGCGGACGGCGCGCGGTCTCAGCCGGTGCCGCACGCCGTGGACGACCAGACCCGGGCCAGGGCGTGGCAGTAGCTCACAGCTGTGATCTTCCAGCCGTCGGCGGTGTCGACGAACCGCGCCGCCTCGTCCAGCTGGCCGGTCTCCTCATCGCCGGGAGTGGTGATGACCGGCCGCCTCACCGCGGCCTCGGTGTCGTTGAGGAAAACCACGTCGGCGTCGTCGAACTCCGCTGACCGGACATTCCGCGCGCCATCCGGGTCCGCCGCGAGCGCCTTCTCCAGCGCCGGTCGCAGGCGTGCCCCGTCGGCCACAGCGGCCAGGGCCTTGGTTCCGGCCGGGCTGTCGAAGGCGGCCCGCGCCGCCGCGCGTATCTGGTCGACAGCGGCGGGCCGGTCGGCCGGCCCGGGCGGCGGGCCGACGACCGCCGCGCGCGCGATCCGCAGCACCGTGGCCTGATCCGCCCCGAGAACCTCCACCGAGGTTCGGTCGCCGCCCGGTCCGTCCACCACCCAGTACACGAGGTACCAGCCGTTCTCCGGGTAGGCGGCCAGCAGCGCGGGCCGGGGGCCCACTGTCGTGGATGTCACGACCGAGGACGGCGGGCCCGCCTCGACCGACCGGCGCAGCTCCTCCAGGCTGCGCAGCCGGTCACCGTCACCGGAGCGGGTGACCGTCACCGTCACGGTTTCGCGCGGATCCTGCGTCCCCTCCCCGGTCTCGGGCCTGGAGAACCCGGCCTGATACACCCACCACTGGCGGTACGGAAAGTCCTGCGAGGTGCGGGCATAGTCGCCGCGCTGAGAGATCACGCCGTCCGGCAGCCAGCCGAGGGACACCCCGTAGACGGTCGCCCGCACCCCCCGCGCCCCGCCCGCCGCCACCACCGACACACGGTCGTCGTCGCGCAGTACCCGGGGCAGTGCCGTCACGCCGGCGGCGACCAGTGCCACGGCCACCGCGACGGTGACCCCGGCCAGCACCCAGCGCCGCCGCGGCGCCGACCGGCCACCCCACCGATGCCGATGCCGCCCGGCGCCGGCGACGACCGCGGCGCCGGCGGTCGCCGGCAGCTGGATGCCGCGGGCGGCCGCGCCGAACCCGGCCCGCAGGTGACGCTCGAACTCGGCGACCTCCGCGGGATCGGCGCAGGCCGTCGGACTGTCCGTCCTGCTCACAGGGACACCCCCTTCATGGGCACGGGCCGCGCGGACGCGGGCTGGACGTGTCGCGCCGGCGCCGCCCCGGACGGCGGCGCGGGGGGCAGTGCCGCTCCGGCCTCCGGGCCGAGCAGCTCGCGCAGCCGGGCCAGCCCCCGGGCGGCGTGGGTCTTGACGGTGCCCGGGCCGCAACCGAGCTCCGCGGCGATCCGCGCCTCGGACAGGTCGTCGAAATAGCGCAGCACGATCACCGCCCGCTGCTTCGCGGGCAGCCGGCGCAGTGCGCCGAGCAGGTCGTGGCGGTCGGTGGCCTGGCCGGCCTCGTCCGCCGGACTGGCATGCTCGGCGCCGTCGCCGGGAACGGCCGACCAGTCGACCAGTTCCTCCCTGGCCCGGCCACGCCACCGGAACCTGCTCGTCGCGGCGTTCACCAGGGCACGGCGCAGGTAGCTCTCCGGCTCGTCGACGTCGTCCCAGCGCCGGTAGGCCCGCAGCAGGACGTCCTGCAGCAGGTCCTCCCCGGCGTACCGGTCACCGGTGAGGAACACCGCGGTGCGCAGCAGAGCCGTCCCGCGGTCGGCGACGAACAGTTCGAACGACCGGTCGTCGCGGCGCGGCCGGCCGCCACCGTCCGGCATGTGCGTCCCCTTTCGCCGTTCCATCCCTCCCTCAGACGCCGCCGAGGCCGCCGCGGTGGACACACCCGCCACTCGCCGTGGTCTCGTCCAGCGCAGCCGGCCACGGCGCGGGCCTCAACCGTCCGGTTCATGATCGGGTGGGTTCTTCGGCGTCGTAGCGCCGAAGAACCCACCCGATCATGGTTGTGCGGCGGGGTCGCCACGGCGGACGGTCCGGGCGGCGGGAGACTCGGGGGCGTGACCAGCCGACCCGCGCCGCGGACGCCGGCCCGGCCGGCGCCGACCCGGCCCTCGGCCCGCCAGGACGAGCCCGGGCGCGCCGTGCTCTACCGCGGCGGCCATGTGCACAGCCCGGCGCACCCAGCCGCGACCGCGCTGCTGACCGTCGGCGACGTCGTCACCTGGGTCGGCGCCGACCCCGACGAGATCGGCGCGCCGGGGCCCGGCAGCGGCGTCGACGCGGTCGTCGACCTCGACGGGGCGCTCGTCACCCCCGCGTTCGTCGACGCCCACATCCACGCCACCGCCACCGGGCTCGCCCTCGGCGGCCTCGCCCTCGCCGCCGCGCCCACCCTGACGGCGGCGCTCGACGCCGTCGCCGCCGCGGCCCGCGCCCAGCCGGGCGCGGCGCTACTCGGCACCGGCTGGGACGAGACCCGCTGGCCCGAGCGGCGTGCCCCCACCGCCACCGAGCTCGAGGCGGCCGCACCCGGCCGGCTCGTCTACCTCGCTCGCGTCGACGGCCACACCGCCGCCGTCTCCACCGCCCTGGCCGCGGCGTCCGGCGCCGCCGGCCTGCCCGGCTGGCTCGGCGCCGGCCTGGCCCGCGACGACGCCCACCACGCCGCCCGCGTCCACGCCTACGCCACCATCAGCCCGTCCCAGCGCGCCGGCGCCTGGCGGCGGCTGCGGACCACCGCGGCCCGCCTCGGGATCGCCGCGCTGCACGAGATGGCCGGACCCGAGGTGTCCTCCGCCGATGACCTCGCCGCCCTGCTCGCCCACGCCGCCGCCGAACCCGGCCCCGCCATCCACGGCTACTGGGCGGGTGACCCGGCCGTCCTCGCCGACCTCGACCCCGACGGGCGGCTGGCCGTCGGCCTCGGCGGGGACCTGTTCGTCGACGGGTCGCTCGGCTCGCACACCGCCGCCCTGCGCGCCCCCTACGCCGACCGCCCCGGCCACCGGCCCGGCCCGATGCTCGACGCCGCCGCCGTCCGCGACACCGTGCTCACCGCGGTCGCCGCCGGCCGCCAGCCCGGGTTCCACGCCATCGGCGACGGCGCGCTCGACGTCGTCCTCGCCGGCCTGGACGCCGCCGCCGAGACCGTCGGCCGCGGCCCGGTCGCGGCCAGCCGGCCCCGGGTCGAGCACTGTGAGCTCGCCCATCCCGACCAGATCGTCCGGCTCGCCCGCGTCGGCGCCGTCGCGGTCGTCCAGCCGGCGTTCGACGCCGCCTGGGGCGGACCGGACGGCATGTACGCCGCCCGGCTCGGCGCGGACCGGGCCGGCGCGATGAACCCGTTCGCCGCGCTCACCGCCGCCGGGGTCAGCCTCGCGCTGTCCTCCGACGCGCCCGTCACCCCGCTCGACCCGTGGGGCGCCGTCCGCGCCGCCGCCGGCCACCACACCCCGGCGGCCCGCCTCGACCCGGTCACCGCGCTGCGCGCCGCCACCCACGGCGGCTGGCACGCCGCCCGCGCCGACACCGACGGTTCCGGCACCCTCGCCCCCGGTCACCCCGCCACCCTCGCCGTCTGGCACCTCCCAGCCGGCCTGGCCGGCGCGGCCGAACCGGCGAAGCCGGCCAGGCCGCCGGTGGCCGACCTGACCGGCCCGGACCCGGTATGCGCCCGCACCGTCCTGGCCGGCGCCGTTCTGTTCGACCTGTTCGGCGCAGGCGCCGATGGCTGACCACCCCCGCGAGCCCCTCCGGGGCCGTCCCGGCGTCCCGACCACCGAACCCCCGTCCGGCGTGGATACGTTGGTCTCATGTTGTGACTCCGGTTGTCGTCCGGACCGGGCCGCCGCCGCGTCCTGAGAAGGGACCCAGCCGGCGGAAGGGGACAGGATGCCCGACGGTGGCGCGGCGCCGCGCCGCGACGACCGGTCGTTCGAGGACTACGTGGCCGACCGCGGCATGACCCTGCTGCGCACCGCCGTGTTCCTCACCGGCGACCGGCAGGCGGGCGAGGACCTGCTGCAGGACGTCCTGCTGCGCACCTACCGGCGCTGGCGGCACATCGACGACCCCGACAGCTACCTGCGCCGGTCGCTGGCGAACGCCGCCGTCAGCCGGGCCCGGCGCGGGCTGAGAACCCGGGAGAGACTCGTCGACTGGGACGACCCCGGCGTCGACGAGCCCGCCGGGACCGCCGACGAGGCCAGCCAGGTCACCGACCGCCATGACCTGCTGAGCGCGCTGCGCCAGCTCACTCCCCGCCAGCGGGCGGTGATCGTGCTGCGCTACTTCGGCGACCTGTCCGAGGCCCAGGTCGCCGCCGAGCTCGGCTGCGCGCCCAGCAGCGTCAAGACCCACAACGCCCGCGGCCTGCTGCGCCTGCGCGCCCTCCTCGGCGCCTCGGCGCCCCCCCTGACCCCGTTGCTCGCGCCGTCCCCGCACCCGTCCTCGAAGGGAGCGACCACATGAGGGCGCCCGAACCGGCCGGCCAGGCCCCCGGGCCGGCCGAGCCCGCCGGGATGGCCGGGATGGCCGGGTTCGAACACCGCCTGCGCGCCGAGTTCGACGCCGCGGCGGCCGGCATCATGCCGCCCGCGCCGACCGGCGCCGCCGTCATCACCCGCCGCCGCCACCAGCGCCGGGCCGTGACCGCCGTGATCGCCGTCGCCGCCGCCGTCGCGCTCGTCACCGGCGGCGTCACCGTCCTGACCGGCGCGACCCGCCACGCCGCCCCGGCGACCGTCCCCGCGCACACCCAGCCCGAGACCCGGGTCCGCCTGTACGGCGTGACATTCGGTTGGCTGCCCCCGGGGGTCGCCCGCTACGACGACACCGTCACCGTCCTCGGCCCGACCTCCAACCAGGCCGGCGCCAGCGTCCGGACGGGACCGACGATCCAGCAGGAGCTCGGACTCGCCCCCGTCGCCGAGGTCGACCAGGCGCTGGCCGGCGGCGACCCGCCCAGCCCCGCGACCACCTACACCGTCGCCGTGCTGCGCGTACAGCCCGATCCGGCGACCGGCACGTCCCCCGAACCGGGCATCGAGCTGAGCCGCCAGTGGGACCGCTTCGAGATGTTCTCCCGTGACTGGACGGCGACCGAGGTCTATTCCCCTGGCATACCCGCCCGGTCCACGGTGCTCATCCGCCGCAACGCCCGGCCGTCCGGCCCGTCCTCCAGCCCGTCCGGCGACATCCCACCCGTGTCCTACGCCCTGTACGTCCACGTCCCGGGCGCCCCCGCCGGAGTGATCGTCACCGGTCCGGACCCGGACACGATCGGGCGGATCGGAGTCGCCGCCACCGTCGACCCCCAGCCAGCCGTCGCGCCGGCACAACGCGCCTCGGCCCTCGCCGGGATCCGCCAGGCCGCACGCGCCGCGTTCGACGGCCCCACCGGCGCCGCGATGCTCACCGCCCTCACCGCCCCCGACCAGGCACGCCCCGCACTGACCGAGGCCCTGTCGAAGCGGGGACCGCGGATCCACGACCTGCGGCTCGTCGGGCTCGGCGAGGTGGGCGACGACCGGCTGGGCGACGACCGGCCCGACCCGCAGTTCCTCAGCCCCACCGAAGCCGAGGTGACGGCGAGAATCGACCTGCTCACCGCCGACGGTCAGCGGCACGCGGCCATACCCGTCGACCTGCGTCTCGTCCTCACCGGCGGCCGTTGGAAGGTCACGACGGCGAGCTACTGCGCCGCGCTGACCCCCGTGCTGCGCTGCCCGACCATCCCCTGAGGGGCCGGCAGCTCTGATCCGGCCCACGCGGTGCCACCCACGACCACAAGAACAAACATGTGTCACAGAACGTTACGAACACCACGGTGAGTGTTCACGAGGGCGGCCGGGTGGCGCGGGTCGCCACAGGGACAGGCGGATCCGGACAGCGGGGGAGCGGGCCGCAAGGGGCACGGGGATGGGCAGGACGGGCACTCCCGCCCACCAGATCCGTTCTGTCCAGCACACTGGGACCGTGACACCGCCGTCCGCCGCCTCCGCGCGCACCGGCCCGCCACCTCCGGTCGAGTCCCGCCCCGGCGGCCCCGCGACCAAGGGAACGGCATCCGGCGTCGCCACCGTCCCCGCCCGGCCCCGGCGGCGACGCCTCCGGCCACCCAGGGCCGCGACGCTCGCCCGCGCCGTGGCCGCGCTCGCCGCCGGGGCCGGCCTCTACCTGGCGTTCCCGCCGGTGGGTGCCTGGCCGCTCGCGCCCGTCGCCGTCGCCGCCCTCACCCTGCTGGTGCGCGGCCGGCGGCTGCCGTCCGCATACCGGATCGCCTTCCTGTTCGGCCTGGGTTTCTTCCTGCCGCTGCTGCGGTTCGTCTCGTTCGTCGGCGACGACGCCCTCTACGCCCTGGCGATCGGCGAGGCCGCGATCCTCGCCGTCGTCGGCCCCGCGACCGTGCTCGCCCTGCGGCTGCGCGCCGGCTACGCCTGGGCCGCCGTCGCCTGCGTCTGGGTCGGCCAGGAGGCGCTGCGCGGCCGCGCGCCCTTCGGTGGCTTCCCCTGGGGCCGGCTCGCGTTCAGCCAGCCCGACGGGCCCTACACCCCGCTCGCCGCCGTCGCCGGCGCCCCGGCGATGACGTTCGCCGTCGCCGCCACCGGCGCGCTGCTCGCGCTCACCCTGCACACCCTCGTCACCACCGGCCGCGCCGCGCTGGCCGCCCACCTGCGCGTCCCCGACGTCACCACGCCCCCCACGGCCGTCCCCGTCGCCGTGCCCACCCAGCGACCCGGCGACGGCGACACCGACCGCCTCCCGGCCGCCGGCCGGCACCGCCGGGCGCTCGCCCTCGGCGCCGCGCTGCCCGCCGCCGGCATCGCGGCACTCGCCGCCGCCGGCCTCGCCGTCCCGCTGCCCACCGCGCCCCAGGACGGAACCCTGCGGGTCGCCGCGATCCAGGGCGACGTCCCCGAACCCGGCGGCCTCGACGCCCTCGGCGAGAAGTTCCAGGTCACCCGCAACCACGTCGACGAGACGCTGCGCCTCGCCGCCGACGTCGCCGCCGGTCGCACCCCCCGGCCGGACCTGGTCGTCTGGCCGGAGAACTCCTCCGACGTCGACCCGTTCGTCGACCGCCGCGCCGCGGCGCTGCTCGACGAGGCCGCCCGCGCGATCGGCGTCCCGGTCATGCTCGGCGCCGTCCTCGACGGCCCCGGCGCCGGCCACGTCCGCAACGCAGGCCTCGTCTGGACCGCCGACGGCTGGGCCGGCCAGCTCTACGTCAAGCACAACCCCGTCCCGTTCGCCGAGTACCTCCCCGGCCGGGCCATCCTGCAGAAGGTCATCACCCGGTTCGCGACCGAGATGCCCAGCGACTTCGTCCACGGCACCGGCCCCGCCGTGCTGCCCGCCGCCGGCACCACCATCGGCGACGTCATCTGCTTCGAGGTCGCCTACGACGGCAACGTCCGCGCCTCCGTCGACCAGGGCGCCCGCCTGATCGTCGTCCAGACGAACAACGCGTCCTTCGGCCGCAAGGGCGAAAGCCAGCAGCAGCTCGCGATGACCCGGATCCGTGCCGTCGAACACGGCCGGGCCACCATCCAGGTCTCCACCAGCGGACAAAGCGCCATCATCACCCCCGACGGCACCGTGCTCGCCCAGACTGGCCTGTACGAACCCGGGATACTCTCCGCCGAGCTGCCACTGCGCACCGGCCGCACTCTGGCCGACCGGGTCGGGGCCATCCCGGAGGCGGTCGCGACCGCCCTGGCGGCGGCGGCCATTATGACTGGGATCGCTACCGGGCGCCGGCGCCCACGGCCCGCCGGCCAAATCCCTTCCGGCGCAGGGCACCCCGGCCCCGGCGCCACCCCGCGGGACACCCCCGCCCCGCGGGCAGGCCACCGGCCCGACGGCCGTGGACCAGAAAGGAGCGGCGTGGACGCCCACCGGGTAGTCGTCTGCGTGCCGACGTACAACGAACGGGAGAACCTGACCCGCACCGCGCTGCGGCTCCGCGAGGCGAACCCGACCGTCGACCTGCTCGTCATCGACGACAACAGCCCCGACGGCACCGGCCAGATCGCCGACGAGCTCGCCCGCGAGGACGCGCAGATCCACGTCCTGCACCGCGCCGGCAAGTCCGGTCTCGGCTCCGCCTACGTCGCCGGTTTCTCCTGGGCGCTGCGCCACGGCTACGACGTCATCGTCGAGATGGACGCCGACGGCTCCCACCAGCCCGAGGAGCTGCCCCGCCTGCTGGCCCGGCTGAACACCGCCGACCTGGTCATCGGCTCCCGATGGGTCCGCGGCGGACAGGTCCGCAACTGGCCACGCAGCCGGCTCGTCCTGTCCCGCGGCGCGAACCTCTACGTCCGCGCCGCTCTCGGTATCCCGACGCGTGACGCCACCGCCGGCTACCGGGCCTACCGGGCCGAGGTGCTGCGGGCCCGTGACCTCGACGCGATCCAGTCGCAGGGCTACTGCTTCCAGGTCGACCTCGCCTGGACCGCCTGGCGCGGCGGTTTCCGCGTCGCCGAGGTGCCCATCACCTTCGTCGAACGCGAACGCGGCGCGTCCAAGATGAGCCGTTCGATCATCATCGAGGCGTTCTGGCGCACCGCGCTGTGGGCGCTCGTCTCCGGCCGCCGCGGCCCGGCGCCCCGCCCGGTACCCGCCACACCGGTCAGCGTCCCCGCGCCCGCCACCGAGCCGGCGCTCGTCGCGGCGACCGCCGCCACCCCGCCCACGCAGCCGACCAAGCCCACGATCGCCACGGGCGGCATCGCGATCAACGGTTCGGCCGCCAGCCCGGCGCCAGCCTCGGCCGCCACCGGCGGCGCCACGACGAACGCGGCGACACTGCCCGCTCGGGACGATCCCAGCCTGGCGCCCTGACCGGGCCGCGCCCCGCGGACAGCGGGCGGACCCGTCGCACCGGACAGCAAAAGGGGCGTGGCCTCAGCGCCACGCCCCTTGCTGCCGCGGCCGCCGCGTCGCGTCCGCTACTACCTGATGCACACTTACGTACTTACTCGCTCGCTCCGCTGACCCCTGCACAGGGCCGTGCCCGACGAAGAAGCCCCGAGGGTCACCCCCCGGGGCAGTCAGCTGGCCCGACCCGCCGGGCAGCCACCCCAAGGGATGGCCGACCACGGACGGCCTCGCTACCCGTCAGCTGGCCTGGCGGCTGTCCCCACGCAGGACGGCCAGCCGCTCCGCCAGGACCTCCTCCAGATCCGCCGTCGTCCGGCGCTCCATCAGCATGTCCCAGTGGGTACGCGGCGGCTTGGCCTTCTTCGGCTCCGGCCGCTCCCCGTCGACGATCACCGACGCCTCGCCGCACACCCGGCACTCCCAGACCGAGGGCACCTCGGCCTCGGCCGCGAACGGCATGGTGAACTGGTGGCCGTTCGGACAGTCGTACGAAGCTGTCTGGCGCGGAGCAAGCTCCGTGCTGCGGTCGGTCTCGTAGGACACCGCGCCGAGACGGCTGCCCCGCAGAACGCGCTCGCCCATAGAACCCCTCCGAGCGTTGATTACCGGTGTCTCACTTCTCCGAACGTCGGAGCCAGCCGAGACGTTCCCACAACGGAAGGGTCGGTAACGAGACCGTGGCCACACTGCGTGTTCGCACGCTCACATCGATTGCACCGCAAGCCGGCAGCAGGACGCATCTCGGCCTACTCGCCCTCGGCCGCTGCGCCATCGGCGCCGCCGCGCTCACCCGCCCCGTCACCGCCCTGCGCGCCACCGGCGTCGACCGGGTGACCGCCGAGAGCACCGCCTGGGCCGCCCGCCTCCTCGGCGGCCGCGACCTCGCCCTCGGCGGCGGCCTCCTGCACGCCCTCGCCCGCCGCCACCCCACCAGCGGCTGGGTCTGGGCCGGCGCCCTGTCCGACACCGTCGACGCCGTCGTGCTGACCACCGCCGCCGCCCGCCGCCAGGTCTCCCCGGCCGCCGGCGCCCTCGCCGCCCTGCTCGGCGCCGGCGCCGTCGCCTGGGCCGCACCCGCCCTCACCGCCACCCCGGACGAGCCAGCCACAGCGGTCATCGACTAGCCCCACCGGGCTCACGGCTGGCCCGGCAGTGCCCCCGCGCCCTGGCTTGGCCATGGGCTTGATCGTCGGTCGTGTACCGGAATCCGAACGAGCGCGAGCTCGGAACTCGGATCGAGGTACACATGTGGCGATCTTCGTGCCAGTCACCAGGGGAACGTCACTGTGATCGGCACCAGGCACGCGGCACCGGCGCTCGTCGGACGTCGGACGTCGGACTAGGGAACCCCCCACAGCCACACCGTGCCGTTCTCCTCCCCGGTCGCGACGACGTTCCCTGGCTTCAGATCACGGTGGATCACCCCGGCCGCATGGATCGCCGTCAGCGCCGACGCGACCGCGAGCCGCTTGTGAGCTCCGCCGGCGGCAACGGCCCGTCCGTGCGCACGGCGGCGAACAGCGTCGGCCCGTCGATGAACTCCGTCACCAGATACGGCCGACACCCCGCAGAGCTGACGTCGATCACCTCGGCCGTGCGGAACCTGGCCACCCGCTGCGCCGACCGCGCCTCCGCAGGAACCGCTCCCGGAACTCGGGGATACGCGCCAGATCCGGCCGGATCACCTTCAACGCCACCAGCGGACCCACGCCGTCCAGCGCACCGCCCACGCCGGCGGCCTCGCCGGAACCGTCGGCGGCCCGGCGGCGTGCCAGCTACACGCTGCCCATGCCGCCGTCACCCAATCGGCCCAGCAGGTCATACGGACCCACCGACCTCGGGTCGTCCTCGTCCAACGGCAGGCCCGACACCACCGGCGAACCTCAACCCCCCGGGCCGCGAACGGCCCCGCCCTCGCGAACCGCCCACACGGCCACATCCGCACTTGATCACAAGAAGACCGACACCGGCCGTCCTGCGTGCTACCACTGACCTTCACCACCGACCCGGCGCCCTCACGAGGACCCAACCGCCCCCGACCCGGATCCGCGTCGGCGACGCCACACCACGGGAATGCCAGTAATGGCGGGACCGCTGCACCATGTGACGGTCGACGACCACGCCAGACACGCACTGGAGCAGTCCCGCCAGGACATCCGCGACCGTCAGCTACCGCCCGCCAGCCAAGGCCAGAAGATGGAGAAGCCGCGACGACGGCGCACCGCGCCGACACCCCGCGGGTACCCACAAACGGCAGGGCCACGGCAACCCGTCCCGACGACCGACGCGACGTCGTCCACCGACAGGAGCACCATGACCGACAGCCAGAGCAGCACCCCGCGCGCCGCCGACGAGAAGGTCGTACGCGACGACACCGAGTGGCGCGCCCTGCTCGACCCGTCCCGCTACGCCATCCTGCGCCAGGCCGCCACCGAGCGGCCCTTCACCGGCGCCTACACCTACTCCAAGGACACCGGCACCTACCTGTGCGGCGGCTGCGGCAACCCGCTGTTCACCTCCGACACCAAGTACGACTCCGGCTGCGGCTGGCCCAGCTTCTACCAGCCGATCACCGAGGGCGCCGTCGAGTACATCGAAGACCGCACCCACGGCATGCTGCGCACCGAGGTCCGCTGCGGCCGCTGCGGCTCCCACCTCGGCCACGTCTTCGACGACGGCCCAGCCCCCACCGGCCAGCGCTACTGCATGAACAGCCTCGCGCTCGACCTCGACACCACGACCAACACCACCTGAGCCCAGCCGCCCAACCACAGCAGCCCCTACACCAGCCTCGGCCCGGCGTCGCGCCCTTCGCCACCAGCACCCGGATCTGTGGACGGCCCGCCGGCATCCACAGCGGGGCTCGCCGGCACCGGCCCACCTCCACGCCAGTCCGTAGCGTGACCCACCGGAGGACCACACAGGCGCACCGACCCATCACCCGGCTCCCAGGACCCCGGAGCCGCGACCCGCCAGCCCGGCAACCCCGCCCGGCCGGCAACGCAGGGGGCGTTCCACCGCACAGCGGGAGACGCCAATGAGCAAGCACCGCGGCCCCCGGACCCGGCCGCGCAGCACCCTCACCATCACCCACGCCACCACCGGCCACACCCACGCCGCCAGAACCCACAACGCCACCCCGGCCGTCGGCCCCAACCGGCTCATCAACACCGAACACGAACTGGACCGCCTCTGCGACCAGTTCGAGCAGCGCTACACCGCCGTCCTGGACGCCACCATCGCCGAACACGGCTGGGCCCTCCAAGGAGTCGGCGACGACCCGTGCCTGCCGCGCCACGTCTACACCATTGGCCTGACCGGCTACGACCATCCCGAACTCGTCGTCGTGGGCCTGCGCACCCACCCCGCCGCGCACCTGCTCAACACCCTCGGCGAACAGGTCCGCGCCGGCACCCGCCTCACCGGCCGCCGCCAGTGCGCCGACTTCCCCGGCTGGCCACGCCTCGCCCTCCTCGACGTCGACCCGGGAGCCTCCGCCGACCTCCTCACGTTCGCCAACCGCCGCTACCAGCCCCCCGACGGCCCACCCGTCGACGCCCTGCAGATCGTGTGGTGCGACGCCACCGGCCAGTTCCCCTGGGAACCCGGCTGGGTCCTGCCCCACGACACCCAGCCAATCCTGTACTACCCCCTCGATCCCTTCGCCGCCCTCGACGACGAGGACGAGGACCGTCACCCCGCCACCGGCTGACCACCCTCGACCCCAGCGAACCGGTCTCCCGGACAAGGCGGCCCATCCCGCCGGGGGACCGGTCCCTACAGTGGCCGCCATGCCACGGACCGAGGCGACCCGCCTGCCCGAGCTGATGTCCCACGACCGCGCCGACCTCGACCGGCTGCTCGCCTCCACCGTCGTCGGCCACGTCGGGTTCATCGACGACGGCCACCCCGTCGTCCTACCCACCGCGGTCGTCTACTGGGACGACCAGATCGTCATCCACGGCTCGACGGGCTCCCGCTGGCTGCGCGCGATCGCCGCCGGCTGCCCCGTGTCGGTCTCCATCGCCGCCATCAACGGCGTGCTCATCGCCCGCTCCGCCTTCGAGTCGGCGCTCCTCTACCGCGGCGCCGTCCTGTTCGGCGCCTTCACACCCCTCACCGGCACCGACAAGGAAACCGCCCTCGACGTGCTCACCGACCGGATCATCCCCGGCCGCGTCGCCGAGCTACGCCGCCCCACCGCCAAAGAACTCGCCGCCACGCTGCTGCTCGCCATGCCGATCCGGCAGTGGTCGATGCGCATCCTCGACGACTGGCCCGACGACCCCGCCGACGACGTCACCGGACCCGCCTGGGCCGGCCAGGTCCGCTTCGGCGCGCCACCCCTCACCGTCCTCGACGCCCCCGACCTGCGCCCCGGCATCCCCGCACCCAGCTCCGCCATCGCCATCACCGGCATCCACTGACCCCCGGACCAGCAGACCACCAGCTCGCCGCGACCACCCAACGGCTCCGTATCCCCAAGCGGCTCCGCACCGGAACCCCGCCCGAGGTATCCCGCACATCGACGGGGGAGCGGCAGACCCGCCGGGGGACTATCGAACCGCCACACACCCGGATGTACGACCATCTCGCCGAAGGGGACACAGTGACCGACGACCCCTGGCACACCGAACGCCTCGACCTCGACGCCTACCTCACCCGCATAGGCGTCCCAGCCAGGCCACCGGCACGCGCCGCCCTCGACGAACTCCACGAGGCCCACGTCCGTACCTTCACGTTCGACAACATCGACGTGCTCCTCGACCAGCACCCCGGCATCGACCTCGACGCCGTCCAGGACAAGTTCGTCCGCCGAGGCCGCGGCGGCTACTGCTTCGAACACGCCACCCTGCTCGCCGCCGCCCTGGACCGCCTCGGCTACCACGTCGAGCGCCGCCTCGGCCGCGTCGGCGACCCCACCGCGCCCCGCACCCACTGCGTCCTCGTCATCCACGACCTCAACGACACACCACTGCTCGCCGACCCGGGCTTCGGACTGAGCCTGCTGCGCCCACTCCCACTCACCGACGGCGCCACCGACGACGACCACGCCGGCCTCGCCTACCAGCTCCGCCAGGTACCCATCGGCGACGGCCACGGCTGGGCACTGCACCGCTGGCGCGACGGCGACTGGGAACTCATGCACACCCACGACGAGCTCCCCGTCCACCCCACCGACCTACAGATCGGCCACCACTACACCAGCACCCACCCCACCAGCCACTTCCGCCACGGCCTCATGCTCACCCGACACGGCGACGGCCAGCACACCGCCATCACCCACAGCACCATCACCGTCCGCCGCCCCGGCCAGCCCACCGAACACCGCGACATCGACACCGCCGAGCTACGCGACCTACTCCGCCACCCCGCTGTCCCCCTCACCGACGACGAGGAACAGCGCCTCCTCGACCGCATCGCCGAACTGCGCGCCGCATCCCGCCCCTGACAGTCCGCAGACCGCCACAGACCGCCCGCTGGCCCAGGCTGACCGAAGCCGAAACTCCAGAACCCGGACCTGTGTCCCACCTCCAGGTCCCGACCCACGCCAGCTACTTGCAATCTTGGAAAGCACTTCTGCGCCCGACCCCGGCGAGGCCTCGGCGGCACTGGACGAGGCACTGCGGTCCCAGGCCAGGCTCACCGCCAACCTCCGACTCCCCAGCTGGTTCTTCGGATCCATCGCAGTGGCCATCGCCGGCCAGATCCTCACCACCGCGACCGGCCTCGTCATCGACTCCACACAGGCCCGAGCCGCCCTCGCAGCCGGGCTCCTGCTCTTCGCCCTCGTCGCCACAACCCAGGTCGCCCGGTTCCGCCGCACCAACGGCGTCTGGATACACGGCCTCGTCAGCCGCGTCGTCCTCGGCAGCGCCACCACCACGTCACTGATCTACGCAGCCGCCCTGGCAGGCTCGCTCTGGGCCGGCTACGCCGGCCACTGGTGGCTCAGCGCCGTGTGCGCCGCCGCCGGAGGCGCCGGCTACGCCGCCAGCGGGACACACTGGCTACGCCTCTACAGGACAGACCCGCAAACCAACACCCGGGCCGAGTCGCTGCGCTGGGCCGTCGCCGCGATCATCCTCGCGGTCACCGGGCTGCTTCTCCTCATCCTGGGAAGCTGATGCTCGGCCTCGACCCCCACCTACAGGCACCCGCACGCCTCAAACTCATGAGCCTGCTCGCCGCCGTATCCGAAATGGAGTTCTCCACCCTCCGCGACGAACTCGACGTCAGCGACTCCGTCCTGTCCAAGCACGTCACCGCACTCGTCCACGCCGACTACGCCCGCAGCCGAAAGGGCATCCACCTCGGCCGGCGCACAACCTGGATCTCCACCACACACACGGGCCGGGCCGCCCTCGGCGAACACGTCACCGCCCTGCGCGCCATCATCGCCGGCATCGACTGAGCCCCCGCCGACCCCGCGCCCCGCCGGAAGTGGGCGACCGTGCGGCATCCAGGCCGGGAACCCCACCCCCCGACCGTCGCCGCACCCGACGGGAGACCAAGACCCACCGGCGCCAGGGCCACGCCAACGGGGGAGCCAGTGCCGCCGTAGTCAGGTGGCCGCACTACCCACCCAACGCCACAGCAGGGCCTGAGACCGACACACCCCCGTCCACCGGAATGTCCACGGCCAGGACACCCGGACGGCCCAGGTCCTGGCCCTGATGGACCGTCACCCTCGCCGGCGGGGACACCAACCCCAACGCACGCAGATAGCCACCCAACGCCGCCGCCGCGGCACCCGTCGCCGGGTCCTCGACAACCCCACCCGGCGGGAACGGGTCACGGGCATGAAACGTCACCTCGTCCGCCCGCCACACAAGCTGCACCGTCGTCCAGCCCTCCACCGCCATCAGCTCCGCCAACCGGTCGAAGTCGTAGTCCAACGCCGCCAGCCGCCCCCGCGAACCCGCCGCAACGATCGGATGGAACGCCCCCGCATAACCGACCCGCGGTGGCAGTGCCGGATCGAGATCCTCCGGCGCCCAGCCCAACGCCGCCAGCAGCTCCGCCAACGACCCGGCCGACACCGGCGCCACCCGCGGCGGCACGCTCGTCAACGTCGCGACCACCCCCGCGTCCGTCACGGCCGTACCGACCTGCACCAGCCCCGCCGCCGTGTCGAAGACCAACCCACCCGTTCCGTGCCGATCCGCGTAGGCCACCGCCGACGCGATCGTCGCGTGCCCGCAGAACGGCACCTCCGCCTGCGGGCTGAAATACCGCACGTCGAACCGGCCGCCGCCCCGCCCGACCAGGAACGCCGTCTCCGAATAGCCGACCTCCGCCGCGATCCGCAGCATCTCCGCGTCGGACAACCCGACCGCGTCCAACACCACCCCCGCCGGATTCCCACCCTCCGGCGACGACGTGAATGCCGCGTACCGCAACACCTCGACGCCCGCGACGCCCGCCACCAGTACCAACTCCCATCCGCTCACGAGCTCCAACGACCAGATCCGGCCACCGCGCACGTCACCGAACACCACGCCGACGCCCGAACACGGTGCCACCAGTCGCACCCCGACAACAGCCAGCCAGCACCACTTCTCATCCCCGAACCCACCCCGAGCCGCATTCCGGTGCCCCCACAGTCCCGCGCCAGCGGCGACCACGGGTGAGAGCCCGAGCCGTCGGCGCGCCGCCAGACCGCCAGACCGACGCCCGTTCCCAACCGCGGAAAAAACCCCACGCCACCAGCGGTTTCGCCACTCTCCCCCAAGCGCCGATAAGGAACATTATGTCAAGTACAGGGGAGTAGAGCCGGACCCTCGCCACCCCGCCAGACAGACCGCCCGCGAGCAGCCCGCCCCGCAGGCCGTCCTCGAAACAGACCGGTCACGCAGCCCGACCACCAGAAGATGATCCAGAACCAGAAGATGATCAAGCCGCTCCCCCGGTCGATGCGGATTTCTTGATCACCAAGATCAAGTGCGCCGATGCCTGCTCGTCAACAGTGTTGATTATCTTGTCGGGGGACGCCGCCACGCTTGCCCGGGTCCGGAATCCCGGCGCGGCCACCGGTGACGACCGCACCTCGTTTCGATGTCGCGTCGTTTCGATGTTTCGATCCGCCGTATGCGGCCGGCCTGACACCGGCCGATGTCGCCGACGTACGGGGGGAGGGAAACACCCAGCAGTTACCGACCGTCAATACCGGCGTAACCGAATTCCGGACGGCCGACCGGTGAAGAAACCCACTGACGGCCGGGTTGGCCTCCCCGCGGCGGCTGGGCGGCGACCATCCGGACGCGGCGAATCCGGTCCCCCGGACAGTCACCCGCGGGGCGCACGAGGAAACGTGAGGAAACGCCTGCCCGAGAACTCGAGAATTCTCCCGGACGCCCGGCCGCGCCCGCCTACTCTGATGGAGGTACGGCGAGCCTGGGAGCGGCTCCTCCCGATGGCCGCCCCACCGGCGCCGACAGAGGCTGGCTTCCCGTCGCCGCCCGGCCCCGAACGGACGCTCCGGACGCTCTCGAGGAGTCAGCATGGTCGAACCCGCCACGGACGAGTTCCCCGGCGTCGACGGCCTTGACGGCCTTGACGGCCTTCCCCGGCAGGCCAGGCGGACCCCGCGAAACCCTCAGGAAACCGAGCCCAGAACGGGCCGCGGAATACAGGTATCCCGCCGCCACACGACCCCGGACGCGCATCCCTACGACGAGGTGACCTGGGAGCAGCGGGACGTGGTTCTGACCGGCCGGGACGGCACGGCCTATTTCGTCGAGCGCGGCGTGGAGTTCCCGGACTTCTGGTCCACACACGCCTCCGACATCGCGACCAGCCGGTACTTCCGGGGCGTCCCCGGCACCCCCGGCCGCGAGCGGTCGCTGCGCCAGCTCGTCGACCGGGTGGTCGGCGCTCACACCGCAGCGGGACGGTCCGCCGGCTACTTCGCCTCCGACGAGGACGCGCTGGCGTTCGAGCACGAGCTGACCTGGCTGCTCGTGCACCAGGTCTTCAGCTTCAACAGCCCGGTCTGGTTCAACGTCGGCACGCCGGCTCCCCAGCAGGTGGCGTCCTGCTTCATCCTCTCGGTCGACGACTCCCTCGAATCGATCATGGACTGGTACCGGGCGGAGACGCTGCTGTTCCGCGGCGGCGCCGGGGTCGGAGTGAACGTGTCCCGGCTGCGGTCGTCACGGGAGCTGCTGTCCTCGGGCCGCCCCGCGGCGGGCCCGGTGAGCTTCGTGCGCGGCGCGGACGCCACCGCCGGCGCCATCCGGACCGGCAACGCCACCCGGCCCGCGGCGAAGATGGTCGTCCTGGACGTCGACCATCCCGACATCGTCGACTTCGTCGAGTGCAAGGCCCGCGAGGAGACCAAGATCCGGGTACTTCGGGACGCCGGGTTCGACCTGGGCGTGGGCGGGCGCGACCTGGGCTCGGTCCAGTTCCAGAACGCCAACAACTCCGTGCGGGTCAGCGACGCGTTCATGCGGGCCGTCCTCGACGACGCCCCGTTCGCGTTGCGGGCGCGCCGGGACGGCCGGACCGTCGAGACGGTGCGCGCCCGTGAGCTGTTCCGGGCGATCGCGCGGGCGGCCTGGGAGTGCGCCGACCCAGGGCTGCACTACGCCGACACGATCGACGGCTGGCACACCTGCCCGCAGTCCGGGCCGATCTCGGCGAGCAACTCGTGCAGCGAGTACATGCACCTGGACGACTCGGCCGCCACGCTCGCGTCGCTGAACCTGATGCGCTTCCTGCGAGCCGACGGCGGCTTCGACGTCGACGGGTTCGTCGCCGCCGTCGAGCTCGTCCTGCTGGCGCTGGACATCGCCGTCGGATTCGGCGAGCTCCCGACACCGCGGATCACCCAGGTGACCCGTGACCATCGGCAGGTGGGCGTCGGGTACGCCAACCTCGGCGCGCTGCTGATGGCGATGGGGTACGCCTACGACTCGACGGAGGGCCGGGCAACGGCGGCGGCCGTCACCTCGCTGATGACGGCGGTCGCCTACCGGCGCTCCGCGCAGCTCGCCGCCGCGCTCGGCGCGTACGAGGGCTTCGCCCGCAACGCGGCCGCACACCGCCACGTCGTCGGCCGCCACGCCGAGGCCAGCGCCCAGGCCTGTCCCGCGGGTCCGGCCGACGCCGCGATCCTGGACGTGGCGGCCGCCGAGTGGGAGCGGGCCCGGGCGCTCGGCGCGCGCCACGGCTGGCGCAACGCCCATGTCAGCCTGATCGCGCCCACCGGGACGATCGGCCTGGTCATGGACTGCGACACGATGGGCATCGAACCCGATCTCGCCCTGGTCAAGACCAAGAACAGCGCGACCGGTTCCGTCATGCGCCTCGTGAACCGGACCGTGGCCCGGGCGCTGCGGGCGCTCGGGCACGGCGAGACGGCCGTCGCCGCGATCGTCGCGCACGTCGCCGAGCACGGCCATGTCGCCGGCGCCCCCGGCCTCGCGCCCGAGCACCTGACCGTGTTCGACTGCGCGGTCGGCGCGCGGTCGATCGCACCGTTGGGACATGTGCGGATGATGGCGGCCGTCCAGCCGTTCCTGTCCGGGGCGATCTCGAAGACGGTGAACCTGCCCGCGTCGGCGACGGTGGACGACGTCGAGCGGATCTACCTGGAAGGCTGGCGGCTGGGGCTGAAGGCGCTCGCGGTCTACCGGGACGGCTGCAAGGTCGGCCAGCCCCTGTCCGCCTCGACCTCGACGACGGGCTGACGGCCCGGGGCGCCAGCCCGCGGTGGACGGTCACCGCGCGGGCGCCGCCGCATGCCGGGCGAACTGTCGGTGGCCTGTGGCACATTGCGGACATGCCGGAGCGCCCACCCGTACCGCGCGAGATGGTCAGCCGCCTTGGCGCCCTGCTGACCGGGTTCCCCGACTGCGTCGAGGAGGACGCCTGGACCGGCGTGCGCTGGCGCGTCGGGCAGGCCACGGTGGCACACGTGTTCGGCGGGGAGGACCAGCTCCTCAGGATCGTCTTCCGGGCCGAGCTCGGCGAGGTGATGGCGTTCGAGCGCCTCGGCGCGCCGTACTTCAAGGCGTCGTGGGGCGAGAACGTGGTCGGCCTGCTCCTGGATGACCACACTGACTGGGAAGAGCTGAGCGAGCTCCTCACCGACTCCTACTGCCTCCAGGCACCGTCCCAGCTCGCCGAACGGGTGCCACGCCCGGACCTGACCGGCCAGCTCGACGGCGCCTAGGCTTCGCACTCCGGAGGCCGAATCCCCTCCCCCTGGATAGATCAACTACGTCTGACCAGATCAACTACGTCGCGGCCGGAGCGTCAACACCGTTGACTATCTTGTGAGTCTCCGGCCCAGCGACGGCGCGGCGGCGCTCAGCGGGTGCTCGGGGCGACGACGGTGCTGCCGGCCCGTTTCGCCGACCATGACCGACTCTGGCTGGCCATGCCCTCGGATCGCGCCGGTCTGGATCAGATCTCGGCCGGGAGCGTGGGCATGTTGTTACCGTGCCGGCATGAGGCTTCTGGACGGACGGGCGATGGCGGCCGAGATCGGCCGGGGCGTCGTCGACGAGGTGGCGCACCTGGCCGGGACAGGAGTGACACCGACGCTGGCGGTGGTGGTGCCGGGCGACGACCCGGCGGCCCTGTCCTACGTCCGCGTTCTCGAGCGCACCGCCGGCCGAGTGGGCGTCGCCTTCCAGCGCCACCAGCTGACCGACGATCCGGCGGAGCTGGTCGCGACGCTGGACCGGCTCGCCGCCGACCCGTCCGTGCACGGCATCGTCGCGCAGACGCCGCTGCCGGCCGGGCTGACCGCGGGCGAGGTGGGCGACCGCATCCCACCGGGCAAGGACGTCGACGGGATGAACCCGGTCAGCCTCGGCCGCCTCGCGCTCGGGCTGGCGGCGTTTGCCCCGGCGACGGCCGCGGCGGTGGTCGAGGTGCTGCGCCGAGGCGAGGTGGTGATGGCCGGCGCGCGGGCCTGCGTGATCGGGCGCAGCGCGGTCGTCGGGAAGCCCGCCGCGCTGTTGCTGCTCGCCGAGAACGCCACGGTGACCGTCTGCCACTCGCGGACGACGGAGCTGGCGACGGTCGCGCACGAGGCGGACATCGTGGTCGCCGCCGTCGGCCGGCCGAAGCTGGTCGGCGCGGGTTTCGTCCGCCCGGGCGCCGCGGTCATCGACGTCGGCACGAACGTCACCGACACCGGCCTGGTCGGCGACGTCGACGCGGACGCGATCGCCGGCGTCGCCGGCGTCCTCACCCCTGTTCCGGGCGGTGTCGGACCGGTCACGACGATGATCCTTCTTCGCCACACCGTCCAGGCGGCCCTGCACGCCGCTCGCTGACCGTCCGGCGCACTCCCCCGTCTCCGATCCCCCATCGACCCCGAAGATCATCGTCGTCGACGCGAGGCTGTCAACACCGTGGACAACACCGTTTCATCGTGACGCGATGCCCCGGCCGCCCGCGGTGGTTATGGGCGGTCCCGGCGGCCAGCTCGTGGCGGGAGGCTGTCCCCTAGTCGGCCTGGGTGACCTGGGTGGGGACGGAGCAGGCGCCGTCCTGGACCGGCGGCCCGTCCACGGCGGCCTGCGCGGCGGGCACCGTGGCGCCCGCCGGGTCGGCGAGGGCGAGGTGGACACGGTCGCGGCCGGCGGCCTTGGCGCGGTACAGGGCGGCGTCGGCGCGCCCAAGCGCGGAGGCAAGGCCGGCCCCCGGCTCGCAGGCCGCCGCGCCGACCGAAACGGTGACACCCACCGCCTCCCCGTCACCGTCGTCGCCCACGCCGGGACCGAGAGGGGACGGGGCGTCGAGCGGGCAGCGGACGGCGGCGACCTGGCGGCGGATCCGCTCGGCGACGTCGGCGGCGGTGGGCAGGTCGACGTCCGTGAGCAGCACGACGAACTCCTCGCCGCCGAACCGGCCGACCAGGTCCCACGGCCGGGTCGCCGCCCGCAGCGCGTCGGCCACGGCGACCAGCACCGTGTCACCGAACAGGTGACCGTGGCGGTCGTTGACCCGTTTGAAGTGGTCGATGTCGACGAGCAGCACCGACAGCGGCCGGCCGGCACGCAGGCTCCTGGCAAGCTCGGCCTCGGCGACCTCGCGCCACCACACCGCGTTGGCGAGCCCGGTCTTCGGGTCGGTGCGGGCGGCGGCCAGCAGCTCGTCGGGCGGGAGGCTGCTGGCGAGCAACAGCGCGGGTGGGACCGCGGCGAGCATGAGCAGCGGGTTCGCCGCCCACAGCGCGGCGATCGCCACCCCGGAACACAGCTCGGCGACCGCCATGCCCACGGCGGGCCGGCGCGCACCGGGCCAGTGCCCACCCAGGCCCATCCCGTCGGCGGGTGCCGGCCCGCGCCACCAGCCCAGCCAGGGCGTGCCCGCGCTCCAGGCCTCCCCGCGGAGCCCGTCCCCGGCCGGCACCGGCGCGCCACCCTGGCTGGGGACCCGGCTGGCGGCCAGCTCCCGTC
>NZ_KI912266.1:4411250-4414066 GCF_000235425.2 Pseudofrankia saprophytica | reverse complement strand
CAGCCGCCGTCCGCCAGGACGTCGAGGACCGGGACGGGCGGGCGTGCCCGCCGCGGCGGGCGCGGGGGGCCCGCCGGTCGTGTCATCATGGCGTTGTCCGGACCGATGGCCGTGTCGAGCCGTAAGGGCGCGGGCTCACTCGTCCGCCGCCACGAGTCCGGCCAGCACGCGCGCAGCGCGGCGCCCACCCGGTCGCGGCGTCGGCCCGGGACGACGTTCTCCACGGCGCTGCCCCGTCCGCGGCGCTCGCCGTGGGACGCGGCGGCTTCGGTCGCTGTGGCCATGGGGCATCGGCCTTCCTCGTCCAAGGTCCAGGCGGGAATCGCCGGTCTAGGGCCCCCCTGGGGTATAGCTACTCCCTGTGCTCTGCTGAGAACAAAGAGTACGAAGGTCGGGCGGGCATCGGCAACTACTTCGCCGATGTCGGTCATCTGTCGCCTTAGGTAACCACCGTCTCCGATCTATATACACACAGCAACATAGTGACCACCTCGCCTCGGCGCTGACCTGCGCGAACGCCCACTCCCCACCCCGTACCCCCCGGCTCCCGCGGCACCGACCCGGCCCGCGGGAGCACTGTGGCCTCCCCCCCAGAAGGTCACGGCACGTCCACACCGCGCCCCACCGGCCGGCCGCGGGACCGCGCGCCATGGCACCTCCGGGCGGATCGGCCCAGCTAGCCCCCGCTGGCTCGGCGCCAGCCCGGGCTACCCGGCGCGTACCGGGATCACGCGGTCGGGCTCCCGTGGCGGGTTCCGGCGACGTCGTCGGCCGACCGACGGTGGTGGTGGCCGGTGGTCATCCCGAGGTACGGGCGACGGCCTCGACCATGGCGGACGTCACCGTGGCGACATCCGCGGTCGAGGTGATGAAGGGCGGCATGGTGTAGACGAGGCGGCCGAAGGGGCGGATCCAGACGCCCAGATCGACCAGCAGGGGCTGGATGACGGCCATGTCGACCGGCTCGCGGGTCTCGATGACACCGACGGCGCCCAGGGTGCGGACCTCCGCCACGCCTGGCAGGTCGGCGGCCGGCGCGAGGCCGGCGGCGAGCTCGGCCTCGATGCGCCGCACGGTCTCGCGCCACGGGGACGACAGCAGCAGGCCGAGGTTGGCGTTCGCGACCGCCGCGGCCAGCGGGTTCGCCATGAACGTCGGGCCGTGCATGAACGCGCCCGCCGGCGGCGCGCACACCCCGTCGGCGACCTCCTCGGTGCACAGCGTCGCCGCCATCGTCAGGTAGCCACCGGTCAGCGCCTTGCCGACGCACATGATGTCCGGGCTGATCCCGGCATGGTCGCAGCCGAACAGCTCTCCCGTCCGGCCGAACCCGGTGGCGATCTCGTCGGCGACGAGCAGCACGCCGTGCTCGTCGCACAGCTCGCGGACCCGGGCGAGCCAGCCGGGGGCGTAGGCACGCATCGCGCCCGTGCCCTGCAGCACCGGCTCGAGGATCACGGCGGCGACCTCGTGGGCGTGGGCCGCGAGCAGGGCCGCGAACGGCTCGGCGTCGGCGTCCTCGAACGGCTCGGCGAACCCGCGCGCCGGCGGCGGGGCGAACAGGTGCCGCGGGAGCAGCCCGGCGAACAGGTGGTGCATGCCGGTGTCCGGGTCACAGACGGCCATCGCGCCGGAGGTGTCGCCGTGGTAGCCGCGCCGGATCGTCAGCAGCCTGGTCCGCTCCGGCCGGCCCCGCCCGGCCTGGTACTGCAGCGCCATCTTGATGGCGACCTCGACGGAGACGGACCCCGAGTCGCACAGGAACACCCGGCGCAACGGCTTCGGGGTGATCGCCACCAGGGTCTCGGCGAGGGCCACCGCCGGCTCGTGGGTGAGCCCGCCGAACATGACGTGCGCCATCGTGTCGATCTGGGCGTGCGCCGCGGCGTCGAGGACAGGGTGACGGTAGCCGTGGATCGCCGCCCACCACGACGACATCCCGTCGACGAGCTCACGCCCGTCGGTGAGCGTGAGCCGCACGCCCGCGGCGGACGCGACCGGGAACAGCGGCCCGCGGGCATCCGGCCCGACCGCGGCGTACGGGTGCCACACCACGGCCCGGTCCCGCTCGACCAGCCGCCGCGCCGCGCCGGCCCCGGCGCCGCCGCTGGTCGTTCCGTCCCGGCCGCCCATCAACGGCTCGCTCAGCAGGTCCACATCCCCACTCTGCCCGACCTGCCCCGGCCTGGCGCCCGCCGTCCGCCCCGTGCGCGCCGCGTCACGCCCCCGCGCCGCGCGGTGCCCGCCGCAGCAGGACGAGGACGGTGAGAGCCAGCAGGCCCACGACGGCGACGAAGATCAGTCCCGCGGTCCGCAGCGTGGTCAGCGTCGCGAGCACGCCGATACCGACGACCGGCACCGACAGAGCGATGTAGGCGACGACGAAGAACGCCGACGAGGTCTGCGCCCTGGCCGCCGGGGCGGCGGCGGCCAGCAGCGCGCCGAGGCCGGCGGCGAAGCTCAACCCCTGCCCGACGCCCGCGGTCACCCCGCCGACGACCAGCAGCGCGAGCGAGCCGAACACCAGCGCCAGCGCGACCAACCCCACCCCGACGACCAGCACGACGCAGCCGAGCGGCAGGCCCAGGACTGGCCCGGTCCGGCGGGCGACGAGCTGGCCGGCCGCCGACGCCCCGAACACCGCGCCGACCACCAGCCCGGTGACCAGCGGGTTGTGCACGCCCAGCTCCTCGCCGAGGAACGCCGGGCAGACGGCGGTGAACATGCCGAGCACCGCGAACCCGGCGAACCCGGCCAGCGCGGCCCGCACGAACACCGGCCGCGCCGCCGCCGCGACCCGCGGCCGGGCCACCAGC
>NZ_KI912266.1:4334984-4411150 GCF_000235425.2 Pseudofrankia saprophytica | reverse complement strand
CGCCGCCCGCGCGGCCGGCGTCACCGTCTCCGGCAGCAGCAGCACCCCGAGCGCCGCCAGGACGAGCAGCGCGAGGTCGACGACGAACGTCAGCCGCAGCGGGTGCTCACCGAACCGGGCGACCAGGCCGGCCACCACCGGCCCGCAGCCCAGACCACCGATGTTCGCGACCGTGGCGACCAGCGCGGCGCGCCCGGCCCTCCCCGGCGCGGCGAGGTCGACGATGGTGGCGGTCGCGGTGCCGGTGAAGATCCCGGCGGACAGGCCGGACAGCAGCCGGCCGGCGAGCAGCTCCGGCAGCCCGCCCGCGAGCAGGAACACCACCGCGCTCGCCGCCGAGGCCACCAGGCCCGGCAGCAGCACCGCGCGGCGCCCGACCCGGTCGGACAGCCGGCCGAACAGCAACAGCGCCGCGATCACCCCTATCGCGTAGGTGGCGAAGATGACCGTCACCATCAGCTGCGAGAAGCCGAACTCGGCCCGGTAGGCGGGGTACAGCGGCGTCGGCAGCGTGGTGCCCGCCATCGTCACCACGAACGCGTAGGCCGCCACGGCGAGCCCGGCCGCCCGGCCCAGTGCCACCCGCCGGTCTCCACCGCCGACCGCCCGCCAGGCGGACGCCCGCCCGTCGGTCAGCACGGACGGGGACGGGGACGGCACATTGCTGGCGGCGCGCACCTCACGGACAATGCCCGCTCACCGCTCCCCCGTTCCCCGCCCACGCCGTGACGACCACCACCATGGAACCGGCGAGCCCAGGCGCTGACCGGCCGCGGCCGCCCTGCGCCCAGGTCCCTCCCGGACCGGGGCCGATCCCCGGCACCGGACGGCGGGACGTGTCGGGACGTTGTGACGCGCCCCCGTGGCGCCGGGGTGAACGGCGCCCGGCAGGATGTCGGGCGTGGTCATCCCCATCCACGACATCAACCCGCTCAGCCGCCGGCCTGTCATCACCTGGCTGCTCATCGCGGTCAACGTGCTGGTCTTCGTGCTGCTCACCCCCGTCGCCACCGCGGTGATGGGGCTGCACCGGGACGGGCAGGCCGCCAGCGTCTGCGAGCAGCGCCGGTTCTTCGAGGAGTGGGGGGCCATCCCGAAGGAGCTGCTGGGCGGCAGGCAGCTGCCGGCGGCCGACACCGGTGACCTGCAGCTGCGGCCCGACGGGACCACCGGCTGCCAGATCGCCAGCCCACCGCCGTTCCACAAGAACCCGGTGCTGTCCGTGCTGACGTCGATGTTCCTGCACGGAAGCTGGCTGCACCTGCTTGGCAACATGCTGTTCCTCGGGGTGTTCGGCAACAACATCGAGGACCGGATGGGCAGGCTTACCTACCTGCTCTTCTACCTGGCCTGCGGGTTTGTCGCCGCCTACGGCTTCTCCCTCGCCCAACCCGACTCGCAGAACACGCTTATCGGCGCTTCCGGCGCTATCGCCGGCGTGCTCGGCGCCTACCTGGTGCTGTTCCCCCAGGCCCGGGTGATCGGCCTGATACCGGTCCTGTTCTTCATCCCGTTCTGGCTACCGGCCTGGATCGTGCTCGGGTTCTGGTTCGTACTTCAGTACCTGTACTTCACCGGAATCGGCGTCTCCTCCGGCGGCGGGGTCGCCTACGGCGCGCACGTGGTCGGCTTCGTGTTCGGCGCGCTGGCCGTGCTGCCGTTCGTCCGCCGGCTGCGCGCCGCCGGGCCACACCCCCGCCGGCACGCGCCGCGCGCCCGCTGGGTTCGCGACACCGGCTGGTGACCCCCAGGCCGGCCCTGTCCGGCCCGCCGCGGTGTGAGGGGGCTCGCCGGTAATCCGATGGCTTCCGCGCCGCCGGTCAGGCAGGGTGGGACCGGCCAGGGGACCACGCGACGGGCGGCGCATGCCCGTCGGTCCGCGCCCCGGCAGCCGGGCGTGCGCCGCGGGGTCAGCCGCGGGCGGTCGCCGGCAGCTGTTGGCGGTGTTGGCGGCTCGGGAGTCCTCTGTTGGCCAGTGTCTACCGGCAGGCGTTCGCGACCCCGGGCGCCGCCCGCTTCGTGCCCGCCGCGTTCGTCGGCCGGCTGCCGATCTCCATGGTCGGGATCGGGATCGTCCTCTACGTCCAGCATGTGACCGGCTCCTACGGCGTCGGCGGCACGGTCGTCGCCGCCGGCACGATCGGCGAGGCGGTGCTCGCCGCCCGGCTCGGGCGCGCGCTCGACCGGTTCGGCCAGGCCCGGGTGCTGCTGTGGTGCCTGGCCGGCCATCTGGTGGGCCTGGTCGGTCTGCTCCTCAGCGTCGGCCTCGGCGCGCCCCGCCCGCTCTGGTACGTCGCCGGGGCGCTGACCGGCGGCCTGTTCCCGCCGCTGGGCGCCTGCGTGCGGACCCGCTGGAGCCACCGGCTGGGCGGCTCGCGGTTGCTGGGGACCGCGTTCGCGCTGGAGGCCGCGCTCGACGAGGTGATCTTCATCTGTGGGCCGGTGCTCGTCACCTGGCTGGTGACCGGGGTGACGCCGGCGTCGGGGCTTGCCGTCTCCGGCGTGCTGGTGACGGTCGGGACGCTGGCGCTGGCCGCGCAGCGCGGCAGCGATCCCGGGCCACGGCCGAGCGCGGCCGGCCTGCCCAGGCCGCGGGTGTTCCGCGACCCCGCGGTGCGGGCGCTGCTCCTCGTCACCTTCTCCGTCGGGGTGTCCTTCGGCGGGGTCGACCTCTCCTCGGTCGCGTACGGCCGGGCGGCCGGGCTCGGTGCCCTGTCCGGTTTCACCCTCGCGCTGTTCGCGTTCGGCTCGGGCCTGAGCTCGCTGCTGTACGGGGCCCGGGCGAGCGCGAGTGGCCCGACCCGGCGCTTCCTGGTCGCCGCCGCGCTGATGTCGGTGGCGATGTGGCTGCCGCTCGCCGCGCCGAACCCGGCGGTGCTGCTGCCGTTGCTGGTGCTCGCCGGCGCCACCGCCTCGCCGACGCTGATCAGCGCCAACGCGCTGATGGAGCGGCTCATGCCGCCGGAGGCGCGGACCGAGGGCTTCGCCTGGCTGCAGGTCGCGCTGGTGGCCGGCATCTCCGCCGGGGCGCCCCTGGCCGGCGCCCTCATCGACCGGCACGGCCCGAGAGCCGGGTTCGCCGTCGTCGCCGGCGCGGGCGTGATGATCGGCCTGGCGGTGCTGAGCGCCCGCCGGGCCCTGCCGGGCAGCGCGGTGACGCCGTCCGCCGGCCCGCCGAGCACCGCGGCGGGACTGGCGCCGGCCGGGGAGACCGTCGAGGAGCCGGGCGGCCCGCCCGCCACCGAGGCGGCCGCGGCCGACCGGGGGTAACGGGTGCCGGCCAGGCTCGCCGGCAGGTCGCCCAGAAGATACACATAGGACATGCACCAACCCTGGCATCGCGGTGCGCGAGCGGCGGTTCTCCACTGCCGGTATGCGACGGGAGGCCAAGAGCCAGCGAATCGGCGAGGACGTCGCACAGTGCCGTCGAATAATCACCCGGGACGAATTACCTGACCTCACGGGCCCTTGCGTGCCAGTAGGCATCCCTGCTGGCGGCCCGGTCGGTCCAGGTCAGTGAACTCCCGCGTTATACTCTCGCTGCATCACGTGACACAGCGCGTGACACAGAGAGTCTTCAACGACAGCGGGTCTGGCGGGGTCAACGGTGTCAGAGGTATCAGCGGACATTCCCGCATCGGCGAGTGCCCGGAGCAAAGCCGCGGACTTTCCCGCGGGTCTGACCGGGGCACCGGCGGTGGCCACCGGCGAGCCCGCACCGCCTCCCGGCCGCACGATCCGTATTTTCCTGCTCGACGACCATGAGGTCGTCCGGCGCGGCCTGCGGGACCTGCTGTCCGAGGAGCCGGACATCGAGATCGTCGGCGAGGCCGGCCGCGCCGACGAGGCCCTTGAGCAGATCATGGCGCTTCGTCCGGACGTCGCCGTCCTCGACGCCCGGCTGCAGGACGGCAGCGGCATCGAGGTCTGCCGCCAGGTCCGCTCCAACGACTCCACCATCGCCTGCCTGATCCTGACGTCGTTCGACGACGAGGACGCCCTGTTCACCGCGATCATGGCCGGCGCCGCCGGGTACGTGCTCAAGCAGATCCGCGGCGCGGCGCTCGTCGACGCCGTCCGCCGCGTCGCCGCCGGCCAGTCGCTGCTCGACCCCGAGGTCACCCCCCGGGTCCTCTACCGGCTGCGGCAGGGCCCGGCCGAGGACGAACGCCTCGCGGGCCTCACCGACCAGGAACGGCGCATTCTCGCCCTCATCGCCGAGGGACTCACCAACCGTCAGATCGCCAACCGCATGTACCTCGCGGAGAAGACGGTCAAGAACTACGTCTCGAGCATGCTGTCCAAGCTCGGCCTCGAGAGCCGCACCCAGGCCGCCGTCTTCGCCACCAAGCTGGGAACGTAGGGCACTCGGGACACAGGCCGGCCGTCCCGCGCGGGCGCTACGGGCGGGGAAGGCTCGGCGGGGTGGGGGCGGCGGCCCAGTCGGGCGGTGACTCCCGGCCCAGCGTGGGGACCTGCCAGCGGACCCGGGTCCCGACACCACCCAGACCAGGGCCGAAGTCCAGGTGACCGCCCAGGTCCATGGCCCGGCGGCGCAGGTTCGCCAGGCCGCTGGTGACGGTCGCGCCGCCAGGCCCGACGCCGTCGTCCTGGACCTCGACCACCACGAGGTCGTCGCCGGCCCGGACCAGCACCCGCACCCGGGTCGCCCGCGAGTGCCGGGCGATGTTCGACAGCGCCTCGCGCAACGCCGCGAGCAGATGCGGATGGATCACGACCGGCACCCGCTCGACCGGCCCCTCGACCCGCACCGCCGGGCGCAGCCCGAGCGAGTGCTCGGCCTGGCCGACGATCCGGTCGATCTCGGCCCGCAGGTGGGCGCCGTCCGGGGTCGGCGAGGTCAGCGAGAAGATCGTGTGCCGCAGCTCCGAGATGGTCTGGTCGAGCTCGGCGACCGCGCCGGCGACCCGGGCGGCGACCGGCGGCGGCACCGAGCGCGCTAGCCCCTGCAGCGACAGGCCGGTGGCGAACAGCCGCTGGATGACGACGTCGTGCAGGTCGCGGGCGATGCGGTCGCGGTCCTCGAAGACGGCCAGGCGCTCCCGGTCACGCTGCAGCCGGGTCAGCTCCAGGGTGAGCGCCGCCTGCCCGGCGAAGGCGGTCGCCATCTCCAGGTCCAGCGCGCTGAACGGCGCGACGCCGCCCACCCGGCCCAGCGGCGCACCCACCGAGGCCGACACCCCGGGGGCCGCGCCCGCCGACGCCTGGACGCCGAGCAGCAGGCCGCCGACCGGCCGGCCCGCCGCGGCCATCGGTACCACCATCACGCACGACAGCGCGAGCCCGTCGGCCGCGTCCCCGAGCAGGTCACCAAGGTCGTCGGCGCACACGACCTGGGCGTGACCGGCCCGCATCGCCTCGACCAGCTGGCTGCGGTCCATCGGCAGCGACCGGCCGCGCAGCGCCTGCGCCCCCGGCCCGTCGGCGTTCGTCACCACGAACCCGGTCCTGGCGTCCGGCAGCACGATCGCCGCCAGACACGCCGAGGTGACCTGGCGGGCGCGGCGGGCGACCAGGTCGAGCGCGGCCCACGGCTCGTCGACCGACACCAGCGCCGCGGAGATCTCACCGCTGGCCGTGTGCCAGGCCTGCTGGCGGCGGGCCTCGTCGCGCAGCCGGGCGTTCTCGACCGCGATCCCGACCGCCGCCGCCAGCGCCGTCACCAGCTCCTCGTCCGCCCGCGTGAACGAGCCGCCGCCGCGCTTGCCACCGAGGAAGAAACCGCCGAACGCGACCCCGCGCACGGCGATCTGCACGCCCAGGAACGTGTCGAACGCCGGATCGTCCGTCGCGAGCCCCATCGCCTCGGGCCTGCGGGCGACATCGTCGACCCGCAGCGTCCAGGTCTCCCGCAGCGCCTTGCCGAGCAGCTCGTGCCCGGCCGGCAGGCAGCCGATGCTGGCCGCGTCCTGCGACTCGACGCCCGCCTGCACGAGGTCGGTGATCCGCCCGTCAGCCCCGAGGACGCCGATCGCGCCGTACTCGGCGTCGGCGAGCCGGCAGGCGGCCTCGACGGCGCGGCGCAGCGTCGCCGGCAGGCTCGGCTCCTGGGCGGCGGCGACGACCACGTCGACCAGGCCCCGCATCCGCCCCTGCCCGGCGAGCGCGTCGTCGACCCGGTCGCCGAGCCGGGACAGCATCCGCTCTATCCGCTCCTCGAGCGGGGCGCCCGGCTCGGCGTGGACCGCCTGGCCGGTCCGCGGCGGCGGGGCGGCGGCCTCACCGACGCCCGGCGAGGTGGCGGGGACGGCCGGGCCGGGGGGCGACGCGGCGTCGCGCGCCGCGGCCTCAGGCCTGTCCTGGGTGGGCAGCGACGACCGCGCCGCGCCGAGCGGCCGCGTCGCGGCGGACGACGCCGACGGTGGAACCCGCGCATGGCCGGCCTCACTGGTCACCGCCAGCACCTCCTACCGCCTCGCCGGCCCGCGCCCGTGCCGGCGAACCGCTTTCGCGGTGACGACGATCAGCCGCCCCGAGCTGCACAATACGACGCCCGCCCGGGTCGAAAGTCCCGCCCACCACGACAGACCGCTACCAACGCGTTCCCTAGGGCCGCGATGCCACTTCTGACCTACCCGAAAGGGGCAAAGCGTGGCGGAAAGGTGACGAACAGCCGGCACGACAGTGATCTGCCCGGTTCCGCCGGTCCGGACGGCGCAACAGGGTCGTCAGCGCGGAGCAGGGTCGTCAGCATCGTTGACTATCTTGCGGGGCGCGGTCCAGATCGGCGACGGCGGGCGGCCGGGGCGGATACCATCGGCGCATGGCAGTCGTCCTCCTGCTGCACAGCGACCGCGTCACCGATCTGGGTCGGCTGGCGAGCGGCATGTGTACCGAGGCGGCCGTCCCCGCCCGCTGACCTCCGGTCGGCTTCCGGACAGCCGACGGCGTCCGCCTGGAGGGGCGAGCCGCGCACCGACGACCCGGCCGTCCGCCGCCGGCAGCCGGGTGAACGGCTCACGCACCGCGCGCCCCCGCGCCCTGCCGGCCTTCGGCCTCGCCTCAGCCCGTGCCGCGAGCGCCGGTGAGAGCCATCGGAGCATCGCCGCCGCGGTGCGACCGGACCCGGCCCGGACGGGAGCGCACGCCTCGCGATCTTCCAGCGGCACGCCGCGCGCCATTTCCCATCTTCCCGATCGGAAATAGCTGACAACCGGGAGTGCCCGCCAGGGCCCGGACGCGCCGACGCCGCCGGCGCGTCGCTCCCGGCGCCGGCCCAGGTGGCTCGCCGCCAGCCGTTCCCGCCGCCCACCCGACTCTCCTGACCCACGCGCGCGTCGCGCGCGCCGCACCCGCTGGAGTCTCACGTGCCACTCGTCCATCCCGCGATCCTCGGCCTGACGACGGCGTCCGCGACCCGCGAGACCGACCATCCCTGGCAGACCGGGCCCGCGCCGGCCACCGCCCGACCACGACGGGACTGGACGGCGCCCGGCGATCCGTCCGCGGACCTGCTACCGGCCGGTCTCCTGCCGGCGGGCCTCGGCGCCGCCGTGCTGCGCGACGACGACACGCCGCTCGGCCACGCCGCGCTGGGTGACCTCGCCGGGCGCCTCGCCGCCGCGAGCTGGCTGTGGCGGCCGATCGTGCGCCACGACCCTCAGCGGCGCTGGTACACCCGGCTGCTGCTGACCGGCGCCGTCGAGGTGTGGCTGATCGGGTGGGCACCCGGCCAGCACACCGCCGTGCACGACCACGGCGGTGCGCTGGGCGCGCTCGCGGTTGCCGACGGCGCCGTCGAGGAGGACATCCACGACCTGCGCCGGGAGTCCTGGCACCGGCGCGAGACCCACCGCTACACCCGCGGCCAGGTCGTCAGGTTCGGCGCCGACCACGTCCACCAGATCGTCAACCGCGGCGACGTCGCGGCCACCACCGTGCACGCCTACTCCCCACCGGAGCTTCCGCTGCGCTACGAGCCCGCCGGCTCCACCCGGATCCCGACCTCCGCCCTGCTCCAGCCGGCCGTGGCGGCCGTCGCCGCGGCGGCGGTGGCCCCGTGACCGCCGCCGCGGCCGGCCACGGCACCGGCCACGGCAGCCGGGTCGACGCCATGCTGGCCCGCGCCCGCGCGCAGCTGCGCCGGCTCGACCCGCCCGCCGCCGCGGCGGCCGTCGCCGACGGGGCGCTGCTCGTCGACATCCGTCCCGCCGCGCAGCGCGCCGCCGAGGGCGAGATCCCCGCCGCCCTCGTCATCGAGCGCAACGTGCTCGAATGGCGGCTCGACCCGACGAGCGACGCCCGGCTGCCCGTCGCCACCGGAGACGACCTGCGCGTGATCGTGATCTGCTCGGAGGGCTACACCTCGAGCCTGGCCGCGGCCTCGCTGCGGGAGCTGGGCCTGCACCGCGCCACCGACGTCGTCGGCGGCTACCACGCCTGGGCCGCCGCCGGCCTGCCCACCGTCGCGCCGGCCGAGCCCGGCTGACCGACCGGCCCGCCGGCCGGCTCGACGCCGGTCACGGCGAGCCGCACGCCACCGGCGAACCGCGCCGCCCACCGACGCCCGGACAGCGGCTGGACACCGTCCGGCGGCCGCCTCGCCCTGCCTCGTCCGTACTCTGGCCGCCTCGGCGACCGGCTCCGGACACGTCCCCGAAACGAGCCTGCTAGCGGGCCTGGCCCGCAGTACGGCACCGGATGCCATTATCCGGAATGGGGGGTGATTTCAAGGGGGCTCGGACCGCTGTGGTACTACGCACACTTCGATGCGGCGGGCGGCCTCCGCCGGGCCGGTGACCGCGCGCACCGAGCACGAAACACGGCGGCGCTCGCCCGCCGAACATCCCCCGCGGCCGGCCCGCGCTCCGGGTACCACCCCGCGCACCGACGCCTCGGCCGTGCGCGGTCGCCGCGCCGAAGTGCCTGCACAGCAGGGGTTTCAGCACCCGAGACGGAGTCGGTGCAGCGGCCGGGCGAGGGGGTCTGACCCTCGTTCGCCGGGGGACCACCCGTCCATCCGGAGGGGTGCGATCCGGGCCCGCAAGGCCCGACAGACGAACATCAAGAGGCCTCTCGGGTATTCGGACGTCCGCGTTCCGGAACCCTTGCTATCCGGTCGAGAGACGTCTACGTTTCCCCGTTAACGAGACGAGACGGGTTCGTTTCCACGCAGCGGGGCACCGGTCATAGACCGGGCCACACACCCCGGACCTGCACGGATCGCCCGGGGGCTACTCGGCTCACCCTGGTCGGACCGTCCATTGGCGCGCCCTTTTCGGGCAGCTTCGACGGTCCCCCGCACGCCTGTCCGCATTGCACTCGCAGGAGACGGTATGCCCAGTCAGCCCACCGTGCTACTCATCAGTAACCCGGTTGTCCTGCCCCGCACGGAGTGCGTCCTTCCGGAGGGAGCCCGATGAGCGCCGGCGTCCCTGTCCTTCCCGGTCGTGACCTGCCGCCCCAGCCGTTCGGCCCGGGCTGGCCCGCCTACTGGCGGCAGGACGCCGCCTGCCGCGACGGCGACCCGGACGCGTTCTTCCCGCCGGACGGCCGCAACACCAAGGCCCGCGCCGCCGCCGAGACCCGCGCCCGCAAGATCTGCTCGACCTGTGCCGTACGCCGGCCGTGCCTGGCCACCGCCATCTTCCGCCAGGAGGAGCACGGCGTGTGGGGCGGGCTGACCTCGGACCAGCGCGCCAACCTCATCCCCCGCGGCCGGATCTCCGCCGAGGAGGCCCTCGTGATCGCCGACCGGCTGCTGCCCGTGGTCACCGTCGCCGGCTGACCGCTCGACACCCTCGGCGCGACGACCGTCGGCACGAGGACCAGCACCACGCCACCATCAGCACCACCGCTCGCTGGCCCGGCGGCTGCAACCAGCCGGCACCCCCAGACCCCCGGAGGCGATGCCCCGGGAGGTAGGACCGGCCACGCCGCGACATGGCGGGCCAGCCGGCGGCACCGCACCTCGCGTCGTCACCAGGCGGGGTATCCGCGCCCACCGGCGTGGGTACCCCGCTTTCGTGTCCTGCGCGTTCGGAATAGCCTTGTCTGGGCCGAACGCACTCGTCCGCCGGGTCGGCGGCCCCCGTGGCGACGGCGTCCACGGCAATGATCCGTCACCACGCGCGAGGAGGACCCGTGTCCGGTGACGCCCCGGGCGTCCCCAGCCGCTCCCCTCGCCAGGCATTGCGCTTGGCCGGTGGACCGGTGGCCAGGTGGTGACCGGCGGCCGGCGGCTGATGCTGCTGCGCCACGCCAAGTCCGACTGGGCCGACGCGGAGACCGCCGACGCCGAGCGGCCGCTGTCCCGCGACGGCCGGGAGGCCTGCAAGCTCGTCGCCGAGCACGTCAGCGTCGAGCGGCTCGCCCCCGACCTGATCCTGTGCTCGTCGGCGCTGCGCACCCGCCAGACCCTGCAGCGGCTGGCGTCCGCTCTCCCGCCCGAGGTTCCCGTCCTCACCGAGGACCGGCTCTACCTCGCCGGGCCGGACGAGCTGCTCGCCCGGCTGCGCGAGGTCGACGACGGCGTGCCGAGCCTCCTGCTCGTCGGGCACAACCCGGGTATCCACGCGCTGGCCGTGGGCCTGCTCCCGCCGGCCGACCGGGTGAAGATCCCCACCTTCCCGACCGGCGCCCTGGCCGTGCTGGACCTGGGCACCCGGCGGTGGGCCGAGCTCGGCCCGGCCAGCACTCGCTTCGACTCCTTCGTCACCCCGCGCAGCCTGCGCCACGCCCTCTAGCCGCCCACGGCCGCCGTCCCCGCCTCCTCGCCGGGCCCTGAGCCCGCGGCCGTCAGTACGCCTGGTCCGTTCAGTAGGCCTGGTCCATGATGCGGGAGGCGAGGGCGATGGCCCCGCCCGCGACCAGCGCCACCCCGGTCACGATCCACAGCGCCATCGAGTGGCTCGCCAGCGCGAACACGCCCACCGCGAACCCGACGATGATCAGTGAGACGGCGATCCAGGAACCGATGTTGGCCCGGTGATGCCCAGCCCGGCCGCCGGCCCGCCGGCCCGCCGGCCGGTCCTCCTGGCGTGTCGCCGGACCCGCCTGCTCCTCGGTACCCCGCATCGTTCCCACCATCGCCACCGACCCCCAAGTCACCTGAGACCTGCCAACCGGCCACCGCCGGGCGACCCGCGCTCCAGGTCATGGTTCCCCACTCGCCGTCCGCTGGCACCTGCCCGGCGGTCGCAGCCGCCCTGTCCTTCCGACCCGACCCGACCGCGCCGGACCAGGCAGGACAGGCGGACGGGCCCAACGGACGGACCGGGGCAGGGACGTACCGCCGGATGCGCGCCCCCGGTCCGGGCGAGACCGGGGGCGCGCACGGGCGGGGGCGGATCAGGCGAAGCCGGCGACGCGGCGCAGGTCGGTGAGCTGGTCGCTCAGCCAGCGCGCCACGTCGTGGGTGCGGACCTGCTCCGCCGCCGCCGCCAGCCGGCGGTGACGCTCCTCCAGCGGCATGGTCAGCGCCGTGTAGAAGGCGTCGGCCATCTGCTGGATGTCGAACGGGTGCAGGGTCACGGCGAACTCGCCGAGCTCCTCGTGCGCGCCCGCCGTCTCCGACAGCGCCAGCACCCCGCCACGCCGGTTGACGACAGCCACCTCCTTCGCGACCAGGTTCATCCCGTCCGCGATCGCGTTGACGACCAGCACGTCGCAGATCGAGTACGCGGCGACCGCGAGCGGGAAGTCCTCCACCATCCGCAGGTCGATCGGCTGGCGGCCTTCCTTGGTGTACTTCGCGTTGATCTCGGCGACGACCCCGCCGATCAGCGCGATGTAGTCGGCGTACTCGGGCACGTCGGTGCGGCTCGGTTGCAACAGCGCCAGGAAGCTGACCTTGCCGACCAGCTCCGGGTGCTGCTCGAGAAGCGTGCCGAACGCGAGGAAACCGCGCACCACGTTCTTGCTCGGGTCCGTCCGGTCGACCCGCAGCATCAGCTGCCGGTCCTCGTCGAGGAAGATGTAGCGCAACATGGCCACATGGGCGTTGACCTGCTCGCTGGCGAGCGTCGCGTCCAGCGCCGCCGGGTCCACCGAGATCGGGTAGTAGCGGGCACGCACCGTCCGGTCACCAACAGTGATCGTCAGGGCGTCGAGGTCGGCCGGCAGGCCGAGAAGTTCACTCGCGCACAGCACGAAGTTGCGGGCGTAACGGCGGGTGTGGAAGCCGACTACGTCGCTGCCGAGCAGGCCCGTCAGCAGCCGTTCCCGGATGCCCGCGGGCAGCACCCGCCACTCGTCCGGCCCCGGCCACGGGATGTGCACGAAATGGGTGAGCACGACGTCGGGGCACTGCTGGCGGACGTGCTCGGCCACCAGGTAGAAGTGGTAGTCCTGCAGCAGTACGAGCGCCTTGCCGCCACGGGCTCGCACCTCGTCGGCGACCGCGTCGGCGTAGACCCGGTTGACGGCGGCGTAACCGTTCTCGAAGGCGTCGTGCTCCGCCTGCGTCAGCACCGGGGACAGTGAGCGGCCGTAGAGGCCGTGCTGGACGAACCACAGGATCGGGTTCGACCAGACCGAGTAGAAGTCCGCGTAGGCGGCCGGGTCGGTGACGACCACCCGCACCTTTATCGCCGGGCCGTCGGGCTCGCCCTCCCCGAGGCGGGGATCGAGCAGGTGCGGGATGGGGTGGGTCTGCACGACCAGCGCCTGGCCGGCCGACTCCCTGGCGACCGCGACGTCCTCGTCGGTCGCCGCCCCGCAGACCCAGACCGCGTCCTCGAGATGTTCGGCGAGGCCCGCCAGCGCGGAGACCAGTCCGCCCGCGCCCCGGTTGACGGTACGGCCTGAGGCGTCCCGGTCGAAGGTGACCGGGCCTCGGTTCGACAACAGCACCAGCGGCAGGTCAAGCACATCGATGTGCGCCACGTAAGGAGGCCCTCCTGGTGGTCTCTGTTCAGTTCCGCTTCTTCGGCATGAGGGAGCACGGTGGTTCCTGCCCGTGCCCCGGCGGCCCTCGGGTGGCGGTCCCGCCTGCCCTGGGCCTCGAAAAATCCCGGATATGCCGAAAGAGGCGCGATCTGGTTGGTCGCGCCCCGGACGCCTTCCCGGGAGCCCCGGCCGGGAAAGGCCGTGTCCTGTCAGGTACCCGTCCTTCCTCCCTCCGGTGAGTGACCTCGCCGCGCGCTCGCGCTGCCCAGGCGTCAGGCCTCGTCCGGTGCCGCGCGAGGTACTCGGTGTCAGGTCCACACGACCCGGGACCGACGGACGGCCCGGGCATGTTCGTACGACGAACACTCGACCGCACGGGTGTCGATTCGGACTGTAGCCAGATCCCGGCGTGGGGTGCACCGGGTTGCGACCCCGCTAGCCGGTTGTTACCCAACCCTTCACGCGGTTACTACCACCGTCCGACCCCCACCCCGCGATCCCCTGTGGCACAGGCGACATTCGGGTGCGCCACGCGCCGGCGGGCGTGTCGGACCGGATGGGGCGCTCGGCGCGACCGCGCCTAGAGGCTGTCGCGATAGTCGCGCACTTCCTGGACGGCGGAGCCGAGCGCGGCGAGCGAGTTCGCCAGCGTGTCCCGGGTGTCGACTAGGGCGCTGGTGAGCAGCTCGACCGCGTGGTGCTCACTGCCGTCCGTCGCGGCGATCACCATCGCCTGGGCCTCCTCGAGCAGCGTCAGCGCGCCCTCGAGCTGGCCTGCGACCTCCTCCGCCCGCCGGAACGCCTCGTCCAGCTGCGCCTTGACCTCAGCGATCGAGCCTGACACCCCATGCCCCGTTCCTCCCGGCCCCCGCCTGCCTGTCCCCCGCCCAGCCGTCGGGCAGGCCGGTCACCGACGCTCCCCGCCGCGGCGCCGGCCAACTCCGCGTCGGCTAGCGGCGCCGCCCCGCGCCCCCGCCGGGGGCCGGCTGCTCGGGCTTCGACGCTCCGAAACCCAGACCGAACCGGACCGCCGCGGCCAGCGACGCGAGCGACAAAATGATCGACGCGGGCGCGGTCGGCGCCACCCGCGCCGTCGCCAGAACCACCGCGCCGGCGACCCCGGCCGACAGCAGCGCCGAGCGCACCGCCGCCTTCGCCCCGCCGTCGGTCGACACGCTCACGAGCGCGGCGCCGGCGATGATCCCCGCCGCCAGGCAGGGCAGCCCGTCCGTGTCGAGGAACAGCCGCGCCGCGGCGGCGAGCAGGCCGACCAGCACGCACGTCCCCGCGGTCACCAGACCCACGGACAGGCTCGAGGAGGCGCGCTGCACGCCGCGCAGCTCCGCGGCCGTGGCCAGCGCCCGCATCCACAGCCGGCGGGCCTGCTCGACCTCGGCGGCGACGTCCAGGCGCCCGTCCTCGTCCTCGCCGCCCGTCGGCACGGATGTCGCCGCCATGCCGCTGCCCGCGGAGCCGCCGCGCCGGCCTGGCTGGGGCGCGGGCGGGCGGGCGCGGCGGTCCAGGCCATGGCGGGCGCCCCGCGACGATGACGAGCGCCGGCCGTCCCCCTCGTCGCCGAGACCGATGCCGGGAAGCGCCCCGGCCGCAGGAAGCGCCCCGGTGGCCGGTGAGCTGGCACGCACCTGGTCCAGATCGTCGACGCCGAACGGCGCGAGCGACTCGGCGACCTGCCCCCACACCCTGCGGACCTGGACACGGATGCCGGCCGCGGCGTCCCGGTAGCTCTCGGCGAGGGCCCCCACCTCCTCCTGGCCTGCCCGCAGCAGCGCCTCCCGCTCCCCGCGGGCGCGGTCCTCGTCGGCGAGCAGGTCGGCGAACCGGCGGGCCGCGACCCGCGGGTCGAGCAGCTCCTGCCCGCCACCGCCGCCCGGCCAGCCGGCCGGGCCAGCCGGACCGGTGGGCTGGCCCTGGTAGGACGCCGCCGGGCCGGCGGGGGCCGCCACCGGCCGCGGGACCGCGGGCAGAGCCGGCAGCAGCGCTCCCGAACCGCCGGCCGGCTGGTCGCCCGTTCCAGTGGGCACGGCGTGTCCCGCCCCCGCGCCACGCCCCTCGTCGCCGCCGATGGAGGCGGCCGCGGCGGCGTCGACGAGACCGTGGCCCGCGAGGCTGTAGTCGAGGTCGGCCGGGTCGAGGTCGGCCGCGGCCGGGCGGCGGCGGGCGCCCAGCGGGCGAGCGGGCGAGCGGGGCGCACGGGCGGCGGGGGCAGCGTCGTCGAGGTCGACGTCGGGGAACCACGGGACGATCCGGTCATGGTCAGCCACTGGCCCCGCTCCCTCCTAGCTCGCCCGCCGCGCCGAACGCGCCCGCCGGGTCCTTCGCCGCGCCGAACGCGCGGGCAGCGTCGTCGCCATCCCCCACATCCAGCGGGGCAAACGGGACGACGGTGAGCGGCTCGGCGCGCGCGTGCCGATCGAACAGCACCCCCCGGTTCGCCGCCGTCCCCGCGGCGACCGAGCGGTGCCCGGCCAGGGCGAACAGGTCGCTGCCCGGAACCCCGACCGCCACCCAGGCGGCGACGTCGTCACGGTGGCCGGGTCCCAGGTCGTCGAGCAGTCGCGACGGGCCCCGCCACCAGCCGAGCACGTGAACGCGCACCGACGGGCCGCGCCGGGTCACCAGCCGCAGATCGTCGAGCCCGGTGCGCCGCCCGGAGCCGCTGGACGCCTCCAGCGCCGCCCGGGCGGCGTCCGCCGCGAACAGGACCAGCAGCCGCAGCGGGTAGCCGCCACGCGCCTCGTCGGCAAGTCCCGAGCCCTCGCGGCGGGCCACCTCGGCGGCGGTCTCGGTGACGACGCCGGCGAGCCCCGTCATCCCGGTCACGGTCACCGCCGTCCCGGCGGCGCGCAGCACCGCGGCCAGGTCGTCGACCGCCCCGAGGGCCTCGTGGCTCGCCGCGACCAGGTCGACGCGCAGCCCGCCGGGACCCGCCTGGGCGGCGACGCTGCGCACCGCGGCCTGCAGCACGCCGACCGCCTCCCGGCGCAGCGGGCCGAGAACCGCGAGGTTGCGGCCCGGCTGGGCCGACAGCCGCACCCCGACGGCCGGGGGCGCCAGGTCCAGCGGGGCACCCACGAGCGCCACCGGGTCGGCCGGCGCCGCCGGGCCCAGTGCCGGGGCCGGGGCGCGCAGCGCGGCGAACGCCGGGTTCGCGTCCAGCAGCGCGGGGGCGTGGCCGACGAAGACCCGCGGCGGGCGCGGCTCGTCGACGGTCGCGGCGAGCGCCTTCGCCAGCCGCGGGCGAAGCACGGCGAGCGTGTCGACGTCGGGCCGCGCCACCCGGATCAGCTCGTTGCCGGCCGGATGCCCGTTGCGCCGGTTGACGACCGCCTGGCCGACGCCGGACAACGCGCCAGCGGCCTCGTTGCTCGTCGACAGCAGCACCCGAGACTCGCTGATCGAGGTGCGCAGCGCCACCCGCAACGCGAACTGGCCGAAGATCGACCCGCGCTTGCCGGCGGTCGCGTCCAGCGCGTCGATACCCGACAGCGTCTGGCTGGCCAGCAACAGGTGGATGCCATAGGCGCGGCCCTGGCGGGCGATCGCTTCGAGGTGCGCGATCGCCTCACGCGCGACGGCGTCCAGTGGGGTGAGCATCACCTGGAACTCGTCGACGACGACGAGGAGCCGCGGCCAGGCGCCCCGGCCGGGGGGAGTGCGAAAATCTCCTTCCTTCGCACTCCCCCCGGCCGCTGAGGGCTGCCGGTCGTTCGCGCGCAGGCCGCGCAGGTCCCGGGCACCGGCGGCGCGCATCGCCACCGCCCGCCGGGACATCTCGCCGCGGACGTGGCGCAGCACCGCGACGCCGAATTCCCGGTCGCTGTCCATCCCGACCGTCTCGGCGTGCGGAAGGAAGAACGGATCCCGCTCGCGCGGCCCGAACTGGGCGAACTCCAGACCCTCCTTGAAGTCCAGCAGGTGCATGCGCAGCTGGTCCGGGCCATAGCGGGCGGCCAGCCCGTAGATGATCGTGAGCAGCAGGGTGGACTTACCCGCGCCCGCCTGCCCGCCTACCAGGCCGTGCACGGTGTCGTCGTCGAAGCCAAGCAGGCAGGGGCCGTCGGCGCCGAACCCGACCGGCACCGAGATCCCCGCCGCACTGTCGTGCTCCCACAGCCCGTCGGGCAGCAGCGCGCCGAGCCCGGGCGCCCGGGCGGCCGCGTCGGCGGCCGCCGCGGCGACCGAGCCCGCGACCGCGGCGACCACGTCGGCCGGCGGCGCGGCGTCGAGCGCGCAGTCCAGGCCGGGCGCGAGCGAGCAGCGCCACCGCGCGGGGGCGGCCGCGAGCAGCGCCACCTCGTTCGGCAGCGGGCCGGCGGCCGGCCGGCCGGTGGGGGCCGCGTCGGGCTCGTCCGGCTCGGTCACCGCGACCACGTGCACGCCGCACGCCGGCCCCTGCGCGGCAAGGCCCAGCAGCGACCGGGACGCCTCGTCGGGCAGCGACGGCCAGGCCAGCAGCACCAGCACCCGCCACGGCTCGGACCGCGGCAGCCCGGCGTCCTCCCGCTCGCGCAGCGTCGCGAACGAGCCGCCGAGCCGGTCGACGGTCACCCGCCCGACGTGGCCGGACAGGTCGGCCAGCGCCGCCTCCAGCGCGGAACGGGTGGTCAGCGTCGGGCCGACGACGCCGGCCGCGCGCAGCGGCGCGAACCCGGCGATCCCGGCACCCAGCTCGAACGGGTCGTAGACGGTGAGCTCCACCCGCCCCGGCGGCACCGACGCCAGCACCCGGGTCAGCAGCCCGCGCACCAGGTCGACCGCCTCGGCGCGCCGCGCCCGGGGAGCGGTGATCCGCAGGTTGCCGGCGTCGAGCAGCGGCACCGCCAACGGCACGGCCCGGGTCCCCGCCGGCGCCAGCACCCGCCCGACCCGCCACAGCCCCGGCCGGAACCGCCCCGCGGCGCCGGCCGCCGGGTCCCGGGAACCCTCGGCGGCGGGGGTGCTGAAGGCCGACCACGCCGAGGTGCCCCAGCCCGCGCTCGCCAGACCTCGGGCCTGCGCGTACACCAGCTCGGTCGCCTCGGTGAACACCGCCCCGAGCCCCGTCCGGTCACCTGCGCCCTCGGCCCCGGCGCCGCCCGCGGGTGCGCCGGCGAGCCGGTCGGCCTGCCGGTCCAACCGGTCGGCGACGGCAAGCGCCCCGGCCAGCGAGGACTGGACGGCCTCCGCGAGCGTGCGTGCCCGCCGGCTGCCCGACACCGCAAACCTCCCCGCTCCGCCGATGGCGTGACGTAGACGACGCGGCGCCGGTGCCGACTCGGACGGCAGCCGCCATAGTGGCTACCAACGTCAACACTCACGCTAGCCCACAAAGGCCGGACGTCCGTGACCCTTTGCCGGACTCCGGCCGTGACTCCTTTGCCGGACAGCGCGGCCGGCGCCGTCTGGACCGTATCGAAAAGCGCCGCGATGTGACCGAGCGGCCGCCCCCTTCCCCGTGTCCCAGCGTCTACCTCTCCCGTCGGGGACGAGGCACCCCCGGGGCCGAGGGGCGGGGGCGCAACCGGCCAGTATGGAACGAACAAGACGGGCGTGCGGGCGGCGGCACCCGGTGCCGGCAGGGCCACCGGGCCGGTGGCCGGGCCTGTGAAGGAGGACGGGCGTGGACGAGGCGGGCGAGGCCGGCGACGCGGGCGCGGAGCGGCCGGTCGCGGTGATCGACGTGGACGGTGTGGTCGCCGACGTCCGGCACCGGCTCGGCTTCCTGCGCCAACGCCCGGGCGACTGGAACGCGTTCTTCGCCGCCGCGACGGCCGACCCCCCACTGCCGCAGGGCGTCGAACTGGTCCTGGGTCTCGCCGCCGACCACGACGTGGTGTGGCTCACCGGCCGGCCGGAGCGGTCGCGCGCCGACACCGAAAGCTGGCTCGCCGCCCACGGACTGCCGATCGCGACGTTGCGGATGCGCCCCGACAACGACCGCCGCTCGGCCCGGGTCTTCAAGCGCGCCGAGCTGCGCCGCCTCGCGCGGACCCGCCGCGTCGCCGTGGTCGTCGACGACGACCCGGCCGTGGTCACCCTCCTGCTGGACGACGGCTGGCCCGTCGTCCACGCCGACTGGCTGCCCTACGAGGACACCCTCAAGAACGCCCAGGAGGTCGAGGGCCGCACCTAGGCGCCCGCACCCATCCGCCCCTTTGGTGCTCCCGGGGACCACGGCCTCCGGGCGTGCGAAGGAAGATCATTTTCGCACGCCCTTTGGCTCTCTAGGCGGAGCTGCGGCGGGCCCGGCGGCCGGCGAGCTCGTCGCCAGGGTGGCTGGCCGGGGGCTGGCCGGGACGCTCGCAGGGCAGCGAGGCGAGCTGGCCGCGCATGTCCTGCACCGCCCGGCCGACGGCGATCGCGAACACCCCCTGGCCGCCGCGGACCAGGTCGACGACCTGATCGTCGGAGGTGCACTCGTAGACCGTCGAGCCGTCGCTGATGAGCGTCAGCTCGGCGAGGTCGTCGACGCCGCGGGTGCGGACGTGCTCGGCGGCGGAGCGGATGTTCTGCAGGGACACGCCGGCCTCGAGCAGCTTGCGCACCACCCGAAGAACGAGGATGTCGCGGAACGAGTAGAGGCGCTGGCTGCCGGACCCGGTCGCGCCGCGCACGCTCGGCACCACCAGCCCGGTCCTCGCCCAGTAGTCCAGCTGCCGGTAGGTGATGCCGGCAGCGGCGCAGGCGGTCGGGCCCCGGTAGCCGACGTCGTCACCGGGCGGCCCGGGCAGCTCGTCCGGGAAGAGCTCACCCTGCTCGATCATTGCCGTCCCGTTCCCGGTCGCCACGCCCCCGACCTCTCACTCGTGCCTCCAGTGGGAACCGGACGGCCACACGGCCGGCGGACGTCGCCGCGACGGCGCCGAAGGTGGCGGGCCAGGTACATGTCCGCGCCTCCTCTGGCCGCCAGCCCTCGGCGGGCGCCGGCCGCTCTCGGCGCGCCTGGCCGGCGCACCGCCTGAGTGACCCGGCCTCCCCCGCGGCGCGGTCACCTCGTCCCGGCCGCCAGACCGGTCCCCCCAATCGGACAGGCGGCACCCGAGCTCGGCGCGGACCTCCCGACCGTAGGAGCGCCGCGCCGTCCCTTCAACGATCCAGTTCGGCGTGTCTCCCGTCCAGCCGACAGAACTCACCTACCGGACGGGCCAACCACAAACGCCCACCATCTGCCGCGCAAACCATCGCAAGCGGCGCACAACGCCTTCAGCCTCGCCCAAGCTTCTCCCAACCGGATTTTCAGACTACGCCAGCAATCCGCTCGGCACCGCCCAAACGCGGTCGACCCCCACCCGCCGATGGCCGGCAGACCGGACGGCGGTGGCGGAACCGGCCCCGGACATGCGTCGGCCCCGGCCGCGATCGACGCGGCCGGGGCCGACGGAGACGACGGAGACGACGAACGTCCCGCTCCGAACCGGAGCAGCCGGGCTAGGAACCAGGGCTGTTGAAGTCCTCCGGGGAGATCGTGTCGAGGAACTCGCGGAACTTCTCGAGCTCGCTCTCCTGCTCCTGTTCCTGCTCTTCGGGCACGGTGATCCCAGCCTCGGCGAGCACCGCCTCGACGCCGTAGACCGGCGCGCCCATCCGCATCGCCAGCGCGATCGCGTCCGACGGACGGGCGGAGACCTCGACGCCGTTGGCGAACCGCAGGGTGGCGAAGAACACGCCGTCCTGCAGGTCGGTGATGGTCACCTGGGAGAGCTCCGTCTGCAGCGCCCGCAGCACGTCCCGCATCAGGTCGTGGGTCATCGGGCGCGCGGTCGTGATCCCCTCCTGGGCGAAGGCGATCGCCGTCGCCTCGACAGCACCGATCCAGATCGGCAGATACCGCTCACCGCCGACCTCCTTGAGCAGGACGATCGGCTGCTTCGAAGGAAGCTCGACTCGCACGCCGACGATGTCCAGCCGATGCACCGATCTACCTCCTCGCGCGGGTGACCCCGGGAGACACCCCGTCGACCCCGCCTCGCCCGGACGGCCACCCCACCGCTGGGCCCCGACCATCCACCTCAGAGCAGTGAGCCTGAACAGCGCCGGGCCCGGAAACCCCACTCTGGAGACAGTATCTCCGCGGCGACCCACCCGTCAGCGCGCCCGTGAGTTCCATGGGTCCCGAAGGGGCCGCGACCACCCCCGCCGGTCGCGCCTCTGTCAGCTGCGGGAGCCGAGGCGGGCGCGCAGGAGGGCGGCGTGCAGCCGGACCAGGAGCAGGGCGAGCTCGTCGACAGAGTCGCGGGGCAGGTCGTCGGCGTCCGGAGCGGCTCCGGCGCTACGCGGAGCGCGCAGGGGCGCGACGGCGGCCTCGATGAGGCCGGCCTCCCGGTCGGCGGCGGCGCGGGCGGCCCGCAGATGGCGGGCCTGCACGCCGTGCGCGGCGAGCAGGCCGACGGTGCGGGCGACGACCAGCGCGTCCGCGTCGTAGTAACCGCCGCCGGAGACGGCCCGCAGCAGGCCGTGCCGCTCGAGCTCGGCCAGTGCCTCCTCGTCGAGACCGCTGGCGGCGAGCAGCTCGCGGCGCGACATCCGGACCCGCTCGGCGCCGAGCAGCACGTCCAGGCCGGTCGCCGGCGGCGTCGCGGGAACCGCGCGCGGGCCTGGCGGCGGCGCGGTCGGCACCTCGCCGCGGTCCATCGCCGCCAGCTCGTCCTTGATCACCCGGAGCGGCAGGTAGCGCTCACGCTGGGCGTGCAGGACGTACCCGAGCCGGGCGACGTCGGCGGCCGAGTACTTGCGGTAGTTCGAGCTGGTCCTGGCCGGCTCGACCAGGCCCTCGGCCTCGAGATAGCGGATCTTGGACAGGGTGATGTCCGGATAGTCGACCCGCAGCCGGTCAAGCACCTCGCCGATGTTGAGGACCTTGGCGCTGTGCCGGGCATCCGCCTCGGCGTCGGGCACCGGGCGGCCAGAATGGCGCCCGGGCCGGCCAACGCGGGACTGGCCTGGGCCGAGGCTGCCCGGAGCCGGCGCCGCGATCGCGGCCGCCGCCGACAGTCGCGCGCTCACCGCGGTCCCCCCGCCCTCACAACGGACCACCCCCCGAGTAGGGGGACCCGGTCAGGAACACCAGCCGGAACTTGCCGATCTGCACCTCGTCCCCGCTGGTGAGGTCGGCGGAGTCGATCCGCTCCCGGTTCAGGTAGGTGCCGTTGAGACTGCCGACGTCACGGACCGTGAAGCCCTTGGTGTACGGCGAGCGCAGGAACTCCGCGTGCCGGCGGGAGACGGTCACGTCGTCGAGGAAGATGTCGCTCTCCGGGTGCCGGCCGGCCGTGGTCAGGTCCGCGTCCAGCAGGAAGCGGCTGCCCGCGTTCGGGCCCCGTTTGACGACGAGGAGCGCAGAGCCGGGCGGTAGCGCGTCCACCGCGGCCACCGCGTCCCGTTCGTTGGCCTCGTCGGAGTGGTCGCCGTCGACGCGGTGCAGGGCGGCGGTCGCCAGGTTCAGGCTGGACGTCTGGTCCCCCGGTCGCTCAGGCGCCACCGGCTCGCCCGGGCGTACCAGGGGTGACCCGCACCGCGCGCAATAAAGCGCGTCGGGCGGGTTGTGCTGTCCGCACTTCGTGCAGAACACCGTCGCGTCCGCCTCCTGCCGACGCCCGCGGGCACGGGCCACCGGCCGCTCGGGCCACCGACCTGGTGGCGAGAACGTCGTCTTCCCAATCCGCGGGGGTCGCCGAACCAAGCCGCCCACCCCCACACACGTCACCCCGGGCCTGGTCACCGCCCGCGCCAACCGCGGGTGGCGCCACCACCGCCAACTGATGCAACCGAGGCTAGTGCATCAGGGGCAGGCTCGTGAAAAGGGTGCGACAACAGCTACCGGCGTGGCGCCCCGAAAATGGCCCGTCGAGGGCCTCGGCGGCGAGAGTATCGTACCGCCACCTCTACGGACCGCCACGGCATCATCCACAACGAGCTGCCGGGCCACCACCAGCCGCACCGAGGCCCTCCGGACGCATGCACCGCGCCGCCGTGTGGTCGGACTGTCGCCCATCCGACAGTCCGTCACCCGGCCCAGCGCGCCGACGGTCTCTCCGGCGCGCGACCACTACCCAGACCCCGCCCACACCAGGCCAGCCCGGTCGCCGGGGTCCCCGCCGATTCCGCCCCCGACCCGGAAAGAGACCGAACCTCCGGAACCGGCCGAACCGGAATCGGCGGGGAGCGTCAGTGGCTCTTCACGTGCTCCTGGTAGGCGGCGGCGTCCAGCAGCTCGTCGAGGGCCGACAGGTCCGCGACCGCGACCTCGATGAGCCAGCCGTCACCGTACGGGTCGGAGTTGAGCAGCTCGGGCGAGCCGTCGAGCGCGTCGTTGCGGGCGACCACCTCGCCGGACGCCGGCGCGTACACGTCCGACACGCTCTTGGTCGACTCCACCTCGCCGAACGGCTCGCCGGCCGAGACCTGGCCCCCGACCTCCGGCAGCGACACGTACACGATGTCGCCGAGCGCCTCCTGGGCGTACGAGGTGATCCCGACACGCATCGTCGCGCCGGCCACCCGGACCCACTCGTGCTCACGCGAGTACTTCAGGTCCTCCGGATACACCGAGTCGCCTTCCATGAGCCCAACCCCTCCCGCCAGTCCAGCGACGCGGCCCGGTCGCGCCGCGTCGTCTCACCTCACCGCGCGGATCTCGACCCGGCCGGGCTCGGTGACCCGCGCCGTGGCGCCCTCACGGGTTGCCACCGTATCGAGCACCCCGCCGGGGAACCGCATCGCCTCCGCCAAGGTGTGCGGATCACCGATCGCCCGCACCGTGTAGGGCGCGGCCACGGCCGTTCCGTCGACGGTCAGCCCGCCGCCTCGCCGGTTGACGATGTAGCTCTCAGCGGCCAGGCGCACCCCGGACAGCTCGATCGCCTCGGCCCCCGCGTCGCGCAGCTCCTGGAGAAGGTCGACGAAGACGTCGGCGCCGATGTTGCCGCGAGGGTCGGTGACGGTCAGCTCGACGCCTGGCCCGGCGACCGGCACCGTGCCGGCGAGCACCGCAAGGGCGTCGGCGCGGGCGCTGGCGGCGGCGAGGGTCACCCTGTCCGGGGTGGCGGAGGCCAGCGCGGTCCGTTCCCGCTCGAGCCGGTCGATCTCGGTGGCCAGCCGCCTGCCGTCGGCGCCGAGCGCGCCGACCTGGTCGACGAGGCGAGCCGTGCCCGTGCCGGCGGGCGCCGTGTCCCGGGCCGCCGAGACCGTCACCGGAATCGCGAACCCGGCCACGGCCAGCAGCGCCGCCACGGCGGCCCTCGCGGCCCGCGGGCGCGAGGGCGGGCGCGGCGCGGGCACGGACGGCTCGGCGGGCGGGACGGGCGCTTCGTCGGGCACGGCTACACCCCGAACAGGTGGCGGCGCAGCGCCGTGGCGTTGGTGAAGATCCGGATTCCGAACACGATGACGACGGCGGTGGTGAGCGCGCCGCCGACGCCGAGCCGGTCACCGACCAGCACGAGCAGCACGGCGACCGTCGTGTTCGTCAGGAACGACGCGACGAAGACCACATCGTCGAAGACCCGTTCCAGGGCGGCGCGCAGCCCGCCCACCAGGGCGTCCAGCGCGGCCACCACGGCGACCGGCAGGTAGGGCGCGAGCCAGCCCGGCGCCGACGGCAGCAGCAGGAACCCGGCGACCAGCCCCGCGACGAGCGCCAGCGCCGGCGCCGCCCCGCCCGCCACCGCCCACCGGCGGTCCGGAGGCGGGCCGTCGGCCACCTCCCCACCGGCGTCGCCGACGTCGCCGCCTGCCCCGCCGGCTCGCCCGGCGCCCGGCGGCAGCGCTCCGTCAGGAACGTCATCCTCGGGAGCGCCGTGCTTGGGGGTCTCGTCCTCGGGGGTATCCGGCAGGTCCGGTGCGTCGGGGCGGGTCACGGCGCCATCACTGGCTCTGCCTCCTCGCGAGTCTGGGCGGCGTCACCAGCGCGGCGGGCACGGTGAGGTCGCGCATCGTGGTCGTGGCGCGCAGCCGGGCGCCGGTCAGGTGGCCTGCGGCGAGCCGGCGCCCGGTGTCCGAGCCGAGGAGGGCCGCGAGCAGCCGTGCCGGGTCGCCGACGGCATCGATGCGGTACGGCGAAGCGACCGGCTGGAAGCCGACGAGGATCGCCTGTCCCGCGGTGCGGATCGCGCTGGTCGGCGCCAGTCGCACCCCGCCGACGGCGATCGCGCTGGCGTGGCCGCTCCACAGGGCGTTGACGAGCTCGGCCAGGTCGCGGTCGGTGAGCCGCCCGGCGCCGCCCTCGCCCGCCGGCCCGGTACCGGGCTGGCCCGGCGTGGCGTCGACGATCTCGACGCGCAGGCCGGGGCCGTTGGCGGGGCGGGCGGCCGCCGCGGGCTCGAGCACTCCGAGCGCCGAGGCGACGGCGCGCTGCTCCCCCTCGGCCAGGGCGAGCGCGGCCCTGGCCGCGTCGACGTCGGCGCTCAGCGTCCGCGCCCGGCCGGTCAGCGTGACGACGTCAGCCGCACGCAGGTCCCGCTCGACGGCCAGTGCCGCGTCGACGTGCTCCCTGGAGGCGTCCCCGGCGCGCCACGTGCCGGCCGCGCCGGCCAGCAGCAGCCCGACGGTGGCGGCCAGCGCGACGGTGGCCAGCCGCGCCGGCCGGCGGCGGACCGCGGCGGCGCGGGCCAGGCCAGAAGCGCGGAAAGCGCCGGAAGCGCGGCCGGCCCCGGCTGGGGCGGCGGCCTCGGCCCGGCGCGCGGCGGCCGCGGCGCGGTATGCCGGGTCCAGCGCGCCCGCCGCCACGGCGGCGAGCGGGGACAACCCCCGAAGGCCCGGAGACGCTGGGAGGTTCTCGCGGGCCCGGCCGCCCGGTCCGGGGGTCAGAGTGGATCCGGGCGCGCGCACACCGGGCATTCTCACTGACACCGAAGCCCCTGGCGCGCAGCGCACCCGCCCCGGCGCCCCGCCGTGTCGGCGCTCTCACCGCCGGGGCCCTCGCCACACCAACGCCAGCCCGACCGCCGAGGCCCGGCGATTCCTCCCCCGACCATCAGCCACCACCAACCAAGACCCCGCGCGCCACGCCAGCCCGACTGCCGGGGTCAGCGTCGATTCCTCCCCCGAGCCGGAACCAGGCCGAACCTCCGCCTCCGGAACTAGCCGAAGGGAATCGGCGGGGAGGCCTCGACGACGGCGGCCCAGCGGCGCAGCAGGGCGCGGGCCTCGTCCCGGTCCCCGGCCTCTGCCCACAGGTGCGTGACCGCCTCGGCCGGGTCGGGCAGCACCAGCACCCACGCCCCGTCCGGGCGTACCACCCGCACCCCGTCAGTCGTGTCGATGACGTGTCCGGCGGCCACGTCGACCGACTCGACCACCCGACGCATCACGGTCCCCTTGGCCGCCCACGGCGTCGGCACCGCGCGGCGCACGACCGCGACCGGCGGGATCCGCGCGTCGATCGCGGACAGGGTCAGCCGGGTCCGCGCCACCAGCGAGAGCAGCCGGACGAACGCCGCCAGCCCGTCGAGCGCCGCGCCGAACTCGGGCACGACGAACCCGCCCCGCCCGTCGGCGGCGAACACCACCCGCGGGTCCCGCGCCACCCGGGGCAGGTCGGCGGCCGACAGCGAGGTTCGCCGCACCGTCAGCCCGTGGAACTGGGTGACCTGGTCGGCGACGAGCGTCGTCGTCACCGGCACGGCCACCTCCATGCCCCGGTTCTCGGCGGCGACCAGGTCGAGGAAGACCAGCAGCGCCCGGTCGTCGTCGATCAGGTCGCCCCGCTCGTCGACGATGGTGATCCGCTCCCCCACCTGGTCGAAGCGGACCCCGAAGGCCGCCCGCGAGCTCGCCACCAGCTCGCCGAGCCGCTCGACGGCCCGGCGGCGCTGCGCCTCGGAGTGGGTGGTGACGGTGTCGTCGAGGCGGTTGTTGACGGTCAGCACGTCGACGCCGAGCCGGCCGAGCAGGGTCGGGAGCACCAGCGAGGCGGCGCCACCCGACGGGTCCAGGACGACCTTCAGGTCGGCCTCGGTGACGCCGGAGGTGTCGACCTGGTCGAGCAGGTCCTGGGTGTAGCGGTCGGCGGTGCGCGCCGGCAGCCGCAGGTCACCGATCTCGCCGGCGAAGGCGCGGCGGAACTCCTGGCGGGAGAACACCCGGTCCACCTTGCGCTGCATGGCGGGCGACAGGTCGTCCCCGTCGGCGTCGAGGAAGACGATGTCGATGCGCTCGGGGTCGCCCTCGGTGGTGCGCAGCATGATCCCGCCGGCCGCGTCGGAGGTGCGCACGTCGAACCGGGCGACCGGCATCGCCGCGACCTCCAGGTCACGGACGTTGATCGCGCTGGTGGTGAGCGCGCTGATCACCGCACGCTTGAGCGCCCGGGCGGCCCGGGAGCCGTCGCGGGCGGTGGTGACGGTCGCGCCCTTGCGCAGCGTGGTCGCGTATGCGGCGGCGAGCCGGACGGCCAGCTCCGGGGTGATCTCGGCGTTGATCAGGCCGGAGACGCCGCGGGGGCCGAACAGCGACCGCTGACCGCGTGACTCCCAGATGACCGAGGTGTTGACGACGGCGCCGGCCTCGATCGTCTTGTACGGGTACACCCGTACGTCGTGGGAGATGAACGCCTCCTCCTCCACGACGCAGGCCTCGGCGACGACGGCGCCCTCCTCGACCCGGGCGGCACGGCGCACGTCGGTGCCCTTCCCGATGACGCAGCCGCGCAGGTTGGTCCGGGGGCCGATGAGCGCGTTGTCGCCGACGATCGCGCGATGCAGGAAGGCACCCTGCTTGATGACGACGTTGCTGCCGACGACGGTGAACTCGCGCAGCTCCGCGCCGGCCTCGACCTTGGAGTAGTCGCCGACGACGAGCGGTCCCTTGAGCACCGCGTCCGGATGGACGTCGGCGTCCTCGCCGACCCACACCCCGGGTGACACCTCGAACCCGCCGATCTCGACGTCGACCTGCTGGTTGAGCACGTCGGCCTGGACACGCTGGAAGCTCGCGATCGTGCCGACGTCCTCCCAGTAGCCGGACACGACGTGCCCGAACACGGGAGCGCCGGCGGCGACCAGGCGGGGGAAGACGTCGGCGGACCAGTCGACCGGCTCGCCGGCCGGGACGTGGTCGAACACCTCTGGCTCCATGACGTAGATGCCGGTGTTGACGGTGTCGGAGAACACCTGGCCCCAGGTCGGCTTCTCCAGGAAACGGGAGATCCGGCCGTCCTCACCGGCGATGACGATGCCGAACTCCAGTGGGTTGGGCACCGACTTGAGGGCGACGGTGACCAGGGCGCCGTTCTTGCGGTGCTCGGCGACGAGCTCGGTCAGGTCGATGTCGGTCAGCGCGTCGCCACTGATCACCAGGAACTGCTCGTCGCGCAGCGCCGCCTCGGCGTTCTTGACGCTGCCCGCCGTCCCCAGCGGCGTCGACTCGGTGGCGTACGACAGGTGCATGCCGAGCTCGTCGCCGTCGCCGAAGTAGGTGCGCACCATGGCGGCGAGGAACTGGACGGTCACCACCGTCTCGTCGAAGCCGTGCCGCTTGAGCAGCCGAAGGACGTGCTCCATGATCGGCCGGTTGACGACCGGGAGCAGCGGCTTGGGCGCGTTCGCGGTCAGCGGCCGCAGCCGGGTGCCCTCCCCGCCAGCCATCACCACGGCTCTCACGGCGAGCCCCCCGCCGGGGCCGGCCGCCCCCGGGCGGCCTGCCGGCGGGCCCGCGCGATACCGGCGACCTGGAAGGCGTAGAGCAGCCCGGCCCACCAGTACAGCGCCACCCCCCAGATCGCGAACGCCCAGCCGAGCGGGCGGACCACGGTCGACACCGCCCCGTGGCCGTCGGAGAGCAGCAGCAGCGGGAACGCGTAGAGCAGGTTGAAGGTGGCCGCCTTGCCCAGGTAGTGCACCGGCAGCGCGGTACCCAGGCCCAGCCGGCGCATCGGGATGAGCAGCAGGGTGATGAACACGTCGCGGCCGACGATCGCCGCGAACAGCCACCAGGGAATGATCCCCCGGACGGCGAGGGCGACGATGGTGGCGAGGATGTAGAGCCGGTCGGCGAGTGGGTCGAGCAGGATGCCGAGGCGGCTGGTCTGACCCAGGGCCCGCGCGAGCCGGCCGTCGAGATAGTCGCTGATGCCGGCGAAGACCAGGATGCCCAGCGCCACCCAGTCGGCGTGCGGGCCGAGCACGAGCCACAGGAAGACGGGTACGCCGAGCAGGCGCAGCGCTGACAGCAGGTTCGGGATCGTCCAGATCCGGTCGCTGGGGGCGGCGGCGCTCGTCATGCGGCATTTCCTCCCCTCAGCGGCGGCCTGCCAGCAAGATTACGGGCACTTGGCGACGCGGAAACGTCCTGCCCGGGTCGGGCACGCGCGTACCGCGGCGCGGCCTTCAGGACCGGCGCATCCCCTGAAAGCAAGACGCTAGTCGATGACCATGCGCCTGAGCGCGGCGAGGGCGGACGAGGGGCGGGCCTGGCCGCCGACGGAAACGGAACATGAAGAACCCCGGTCCAGGCGGACCGGGGTCGAGTCGTCCGGCGGACGGCGGCGCGGCCAGGCCCGGAGCGCCTGCCGCACCTTCGTCACATGACCCGGCCGACGAGGTACGTCGAGCTGTAGATCGGGCGCAGGGAAACCACACCACCGGTCTGCGGAGCGGCCCACATGTAGCCGTTACCGGCGTAGATGCCGACGTGGTAGATGTTGCCCGGGCTGCCGTAGAAGATCAGGTCGCCGGGCTGCTTGCCCGACTGGGCGACGTGCGACGTGGCCCAGTACTGCGCCTCGGCGGTCCGCGGCAGGTTGCGGCCCAGCTGCTTGAAGACGTACTGGACGAGGCCGGAGCAGTCGAACGAGTACGGGCCCTCGGAGCCGTAGACGTACGGCTTGCCCTTCTGCAGCGAGGCGAGGTAGACGGCCTTCTCGCCGATGGAGCTGCCCGGGATGACGGACGGGACGCCCGTGTCGAGGTAGTCCGAGGCCCTGCGCTGCTGGATCGTGATCGTGGTCGCGCCGGCCACCGAGGGCCGCAGCGAGCTGCCGCCGTCGAACACGGCGGTGAGCGTGGTGGTCGACAGCAGCCGGGCGGTGATGCTCGCCTGGCCCTGGTCGTCGGTGGTGAGAGTGGTGGTGGCCTGCCACTTCGGCCCGTCCACCACGACGATCTTCACCTTCTGGCGGGCCAGCGGCGAGCCGTCGAGCGCCTCCGTCGCCTTGACGGTCAGTACGACCGGGGCGTTGGGCTGGACGGTGGTGTGGTCCGCGGTGAGCGCCAGGTTCGTGAAGACCGGGCCGGAGTCGGCCAGCGCCCCGGCGAGACCGCCGGAGCCGGAACCTCCGGCCAGGGCGCTGCCCAGGCCGCCGGAGCCGCCCTCGCCGTCCCCGCCCCCGAGCGCCGCGCCCAGGGCACTCGCCTCGTAGGTGGTGCTGTTGCTCTGCGGGTTCGTGTCGACCGTCGAGGGCGAATCCTGGGACGGGACCGTCGCGGCGAACGCGGCGGTGGACACGGCGAGCGTGCCGGTCGTGAACGCGGCGATCGTGCTGACCCGGCGGGGCTGGTTGCCGTTGCGCCGGCGGGCCCCGCTGGGAGCGCCGTCCGTGCGATGCCGACCGCGCACCAGCTCGTCCCAGTCGTCCGGGAGCCAGGCCATGCCACGACGGGACAACGCGCGTCCTTCCCTGACGCCTGCGAGGTCAGCTGTCGGGTTCGGGCAGGGTTCACGCTGCCCGGCCGCCTTGCGGCCGCTTCACCCCGAGGGCGCGGCCGAATGTCGGCGTTGCCCGGTGGACGTTGGGTCCCCCGCTCCTGCCCCGGCGTGTCGGAGGGGACGTCAGACCAGGGGCAGGACTCGGCGTTTGGCCTGGCGGTTTGTTGCCTTAGGTGAAGAATGTTGCACCGCTGACCATAGTCGATCCCCCAGCGGGGCCTCCAACCACCATAAACACAACAATTGGACACCCGGCCGCGCGTTTCGATGAGATGTCCACCTCGTTCCGGTCTGTTCTGCACATGCGCCCTGGCCAGGAGTAACCGGCGTCGGCACGGCGCGAAGACCGGCGACTCCACGCCAGCGCGGGCGCAGTGGTTGATGTCTCGTTGCGTCGACTGAGAGAAATCGACCATCAGGCGACGCCCAGCCCAGGGCCGCCGGGACTTTAGTCCCGATGCGCGCTAGAGACCAAAGTCCCTAGCGGGCGAGCGGGGCGAAACAGACGTGCGCCGCCGCGACATCGCCACACCCCGCGATCACCCCGTGGGGGCAGGCTCTTCCCCACACGCCCTACACCAAAGAGCCGCCGCCCGACGAAGATCACCAAGCCGGGGTCGGCGCGTCAACAGCGTTGACTATCTTGTCTACCGGTGCGACCGGCCGCCGCGACCGCGGCATCACGATCAGCCCGACACCGGCGGACAGGCAGCGGACGACCGACGCGGACGGCGGACAGGCCGGCGAAGAACGAAGGAGGCGCGGCGGGGGCGGCGCCGTCAGCCGGATGGGCGCGGCGTGACGGCGGCGGACGGCCCGACGGACGCGGACGAGGCCGGCGGGGGCAGCGCCGTCCCGGCCGGCGGGGATCCGCCCGCCGCGCTCGTGGACGCGGTGGGCGCCACGGCCGCGGAGGTGGTCGCTGGCGGCGTGGGCGGGCCCCCAGGGGGCGACGCGGCCGACGGGACGCCCGTGGGCGGCGGCACGGCCGCGGGAGCGACACCGAGCGGCGCGGCCGGGGAACCCTGGGCGGGTGGGGCGACCGGCGCGGGTGGGGCGACCGGCGTGGGGATGGCGTGGCCGTACACGACGAGGTTGTCCAGATAGTGGTGCGTGTGCTCGTCGAAGCCGCCGTCGCAGGTGATGATCCGGATCTCCGGGCGGGTGACCGGGCCGTAGACCCGCTGCGTCGGGAACGTCGCCTTGGACACGGTCTCCGCCCGGTCGACGACGAACGTGACGCTCGCCCCGGAACCGCCGACGACGGTCATCTGGTCCCCCGGCAGCAGACTGCGCAGCCGGTAGAAGACGGCCGGCCCCTTCTTCGAGTCGTAGTGGCCGACGAGCACCGCCGGGCCCACCGCGCCCGGGGCGACTCCCGGGTCGTACCAGCCCACATCGCCCCACTGGGTCGGCACGTCGATGGCACCCTGCGGGGTCAGCCCGAGGCCGACGACGGGCGCGTCCACCGCGATCGCCGGGATCCGCAGCCGCACCGGGTCGGCCACCACCGGCGGCGCAACCATCGGCACCGGACTCGCCGTGGCCGGCGGCGGCCCGGAGACCGTCGCGCCGCTCGTCGCGACGACCGGGGCCGGCAGCACCCGGCCCGCCGCCGGCGCCTCGACAGCCGACAACTCGGGCGCGGCCAGCCGGTACCCGCTGAGAACCACCAGCGCCAGCCCGGCCATCACCAGCGGCCAGGTCAGCCTGGCCCTGCGCCCGGAACGGCCCGAAGGCCCCGCCGGCGGCCCGGTGGCCGGCGCGGCGGTGGGCCCCGCGAACGGCGCGGCGGGCGAGGAGCCGCCACGGCGGCCGGCACGAACGGTTGGCCTGGGCCCGGCCGGGCCCAGGCGGGCGGGCTCGGCCGGGCCCTCGAGCGACTCCAGCCCGTCCGCGCGGCCGACGGCGGGTTCCTGCCGGCCGCGCGCGGTGCCGGGTGCCCCCGCCCGCCCGCCCTCGCCCGCGGAGACGCGCTGGTTCGGCTGGTTCCGCTGGTTCGGCGGAAGCCCGGAGCCGGCCGCCGGCTCGCGCCTCGCGCCGCGGCCAGCTGGCTGGAGACCTGCCCGTCCGGGCGTACCGCCCGCCGCGACCGTCCGCGAACCAGCTGACCGTCCGCCGCGCTTTGACGCACCGCCCACGACGCCCGCACCCTCCCGCACGACCGGAACCCGACGGCCGGGATGCTAAGGCGCCGAAGCCGGTTCTCCGTGCTACTGACGCCGTATCCGGATGTGAATCAACGGCGCGCCGGACGCTACCGGAAAATGGGACAGCCGGCCCGGGGGCGACAATCTGGGCCAACGCCGTGGTCCCGAATTCCGGAGAAGCCGGCCGGGATCGCGAGAAATGCTTCGGAGTAAACCGGCGGGAACGTGACGGACCCCGGCGCCGCAGGCAACTACCGCCAGCGGCCCGAACCTCGCGTTCATTCTGGGGACCAGTCACCTGAGACCCACCACGCCCATGCGGGCTGCTCAGGATTCGGCCACGGAGTAGCTATGGTGGCGCTCGCAGTCATGTGACGGTCACAATCTGCGAGAGAGGGGACCTGATGAAGGGCCTGGGACGTAGTGCGGCCTTGCTGGGATTGTCCGGCGCCGCGAGCCTCATCCTCACTATCGGTGGGCCCGGCCTCGGGATCGCGCAGGCCTTGGACGACGGCAACGGCGATAAGAAGGACAACGGAATCCTGAACGACAAGGACAAGGACAACAGGGACTGCATCGGGAGGGACGGGAAAGACGGCAAGGACGGGAAGGACGGCGGCATCCTTGGCGACAGGGACAAGGATGACGACTGGTTCAAGGACGGCATCCTTGACGACAAGGACAGGGACCGCTGCGCGGTCGGCGTCGGGGTCGTCGGGGTGGGAGTCGGGGGCGGCGGCGGCGCTGGCGCCGGCGGCGTCGCCGCGGGTGGCGGCGGCATGGCCGCCAACTCCACCCCCGTCCTCCCGCTGGCCGGCGCCGGCCTTGGCGCCATCCTGCTGACCGTCGGCGTCGCGAACCGTCGCCGCAACCAGGGCACCATCTGACCCAGCCGTCCACAGCGGCCCCGCTGAGGCGCCGCCCGACGGTAGACGTCGGCTGTCCCGGCCGATCCGGCCCTAGTGGTCCGGACCGCCGCGGGACAGACCGCCGCGCGCGCCGGTTCCGGCCTGGCGAACGCCCACTCCGCCTGGCCGGACCGGTACCGCGCGGCCCACGGTGACCACCGTCGGTGGGCGCCCCGACCTTGTCGGGGCGCCCACCGCCACGGACCCGAACCGCCGGGCTCCACGGGCCCCCGTGAACCACAGAGCCCGCAGATCAGGTAAGGTGTTCCTCGTCGCCGGAACGGTTTCCGGGCCGGCGGCGGTGCACTCGGGACGTGGCGCAGTTTGGTAGCGCACTAGACTGGGGGTCTAGGGGTCGCAGGTTCAAATCCTGTCGTCCCGACGGGCTGGGGAACGCTGTTCGCTGCTCTTCGAGCAGCTTCCCGTAGGCCGCGATGTTGCTCCGGGGGGTGACCCCCGGGCCCCGATGTCGGGGCTTGCGCCCCCACCTTTGGGGTCGGATGAGATGTGCAGGGCCGTTGGTCTGTGGACCAGCGGCCCTCACTGTTTTGCGTGGTTGGGGCGGTCGCTGCCCTTCGGGCTCGCTTCCCGGAAGGCGCGATGGTGATCCGGGGCGAGCCGCTGAGCCCCAGCGTCGGGCCGGGACTCCCGCCCATGAGCCGACAACATGGGTAGGGCCGCTGGTCGGCCGACCAGCGGCCCTTGCCGTTTCTGTTGGAAATCAGTGGCTTCCCACGGCGTGGTGACTGGGGGCGGAGCTCCGGCTGGGGTCAGCGGTCGCGGTTGCGGTCGCCGCGTTCGCGGACTCGGACGGAGACCTCTACCGGGGAGCCGACGAAACCGAAGTCCTCGCGGAGGCGGCGCTCCAGGAAGCGGCGGTAGCCGGGCTCCAGGAAGGCGGTGGAGAAGACGACGAAGCGCGGGGGGCGCACGCCGGCCTGGGTGGCGAAGAGAATCTTGGGGATCCGGCCGCCGCGGGGGGGCGGCGGGGTGGCGGCGACGACCTCACCGAGCCACGCGTTGAGCCGGCCAGTCGGGATGCGGGTGCCCCAGCTCTCCAGCGAGGTGCGCAGCGCGGGAGCGAGCCTGTCAGTCGCCCGGCCGGTGCGCGCGGAGATGTTCACCCGGGGCGCCCAGGAAACCCGGGCCAGGTCGCGGGTGATCTCCTTCTCGAGGGTGAGCCGGCGGTCCTCGTCGATCAGGTCCCACTTGTTGAAGGCGAGCACGACGGCCCGGCCGGCGTCGACGACCATCTGGACGACCCGCTGGTCCTGCTCGGTCAGCGGCTCGTCCGCGGCGAGCAGGACGATCGCGACCTCGGCGGCCTCGATCGCGGCGGCGGTGCGCAGCGACGAGTAGTACTCGGCGCCACTGGCGTGGCCGACCCGGCGGCGCAGGCCGGCCGTGTCGATGAACAGCCACGGCTGCCCGGCGACGCTCACGACCTCGTCCACCGGATCCCGGGTGGTGCCGGCGACATCGTGCACCAGCGAGCGCTCCTCGCCGGCGAGCCTGTTGAGCAGGCTGGACTTGCCGACGTTGGGCCGGCCGACGAGCGCCACCCGGCGCGGGCCGTCCTCCTCCTCGAACCGCTCCGGCGGCGCCTCGGGCAGGGCGACGAGCACAGCGTCGAGCAGGTCGCCGCTGCCCCGGCCGTGCAGCGCCGACACGGGATACGGCTCCCCCAGCCCCAGGCTCCACAGGGCAGCGGTGTCGGACTCCAGCCGCTGGTCGTCGACCTTGTTCGCGGCGAGCACCACCGGATGCCCGGAACGCTGCAGCACGCGGGCGACGGCCTCGTCCGCGTCGGTCGCGCCCACGACGGCGTCGACCACGAACAGCACCGCGTCCGCGGTCGCGAGCGCGGACTGCGCCTGGGCCGAGACCCGGGCCGCCAGACCCTTCGCGTCCGGCTCCCAGCCGCCGGTGTCGACGATCGTGAACCGGCGGCCCGACCAGGTCGCGTCGTAGGCGACCCGGTCGCGGGTGACGCCGGGGACGTCCTCGACGACGGCCGCCCGCCGGCCGAGAATGCGGTTCACCAGCGTCGACTTGCCGACGTTGGGCCGGCCGACGACGGCGAGCACCGGCTGCCCCCCGGAAGCGGTGCCCGGGGCGGGGCTGTCCTGGCTCGGGTCGTCCTGTGTCGTCACCGTCGTACTGCTTCCTGTAGTTCCCGCGTCGTCCGTCCCGTGCCGCCTCGTCTACTCAGCCGGCTGCCCGGCCTCCGTGTTCCCGGCGGCGATCTCCTGCTCCCCGGCGCCGGCGCGGGCGGCAGCCAGATGGTCGGCCAGCCGCACCCGGATGTCCTCCGCGACGGCGGCCAGCGCCTTGCGCGACCGCGGGTTCGCCGGGATCTCCACGGCGAACGGCTCACCGAAGACCACCCGCACCCGCGCCGACCGCTTCGGCCAGCGCGCGCCCTTCGGCAGCGCGTCGCTGGTGCCGAGGCAGGCCACCGGCAGCACCCGGCAGCGGCCGTGCACCGCCAGGTAGGCGATGCCGTGCTGCACGGCAGCCATCTCGCCGCTGCCGCGGGTGCCCTCGGGGAAGACCCCAATGACGTTGCCGCGGGCAAGCTCGTCGAGCGCCGTGTGCAGCGCGACCCGGTCCGCCTTGCCACGGTCGATCGGGATCTGCCCGACGAGGCGCAGCAGCCAGCCGACGATGCCCTTGTACATCTCGACCTTCGTCAGGCACCGGACCGTGCGCGGCGACTCGATGACGACCAGCGGCCCGTCGAGCCAGCTCGAGTGGTTCCCCGCGAGGATCAGCGGCTCACCCTTCGGGACGTTGGCCACGCCCTCCAGGCGGATCCGCATCACCACGTGGTTGAGTACCCAGCGTACCGGCGGCTTGAGCAGCCGGTGGAGGATGTCGTTGTACCGCGGCGACTCGGCGCCCCGATGCGCTGGCTTCGCCGTGGCGAGAGCGGGCGCCTTCCCGGTCGTCAGCCGGCTCTCGCCGGCCGACGGCGGCAGGACCGCCGGCACCGGCTCCACCGCGACCGCCACCTGGCTGGCCGGGACGTTCGCCGGCGCTATGGCGCCGGCGCGTGACGGCTCGGTGCCGGCCGCCGGGAGCGCCGTCTGCTCCGCGGTCTCGGTGACGAAGGTGGGCGCCGGATCGGCGGGCACGCCGTCGTCGTCGGTGCTCATGACGCCGCTCCGGGCGTGCCGGCGACCGTGGGCACGACGAAGCCCGCCTCGTCGCAGCGGTGCAGCACCTCGACGACGACCTGGTCGATGGACATGCCGGTCGAGTCGAGCACGATGGCGTCCGGGGCGACCAGCAAGGGGTCGACCGTGCGGGTGCTGTCCAGCGCGTCGCGCCGACCGAGTTCGGCGAGCGTGCGGGCGACGTCGTCGACGCCCTTCTCCCCCAGCTCACGCGAACGGCGCAGCGCCCGCACCTCGGTGGACGCCGTCAGGTACACCTTCACCGGCGCGTCCGTGGCCACGACCGTGCCGATGTCCCGGCCCTCGACGACGATGCCGCCGGCGGCCTCGACCGCGTCGGCGATGATCTGCCGCTGCTGGGCGACGAGCTTGCGGCGCACCGCCGCGACCGCGCTGACGGCGCTGACGGCGTTGGTCACCGCCCGGGTGCGGATCTCCGCGTCGACCGGGACCTGGTTGACCGCGATCGTCGGGCCGTCGGGGTCGGTACCCGGGGTGATCGTAGCCCGCTCGGCGAGCTGGCCGACGGCCTCGGTGTCCTCAAGGTCGGCGCGCTGCTCGAGCGCGAGCTGGGTCACCGCCCGGTACATCGCGCCGGTGTCGAGGTAGCGCAGGCCGAGCCGACGGGCGACCGCCTTGGCCACGGTGGACTTCCCCGAGCCGCCGGGGCCGTCGACCGCGATCACCAACCCTGGGCCACGCCCGGCCGCCGCCGCCTTGCCGCCTGCTGGCGAACCGGATTCGTGGTCGTGCTCCACCCCGTGCCCTCCGTCCGGACGTCCCTCGCGCATCTGCGCCCACGCCCGCCGGTACCGCCTTACCCGCCGATACTCGCCGTGGCCGGGATCAGGCTACTCGGCCTGGCCGGATCATGACCGGCGGCACGTCCCGAGGCGGCGTGCCGGTGACAAGACCCACGCCGCCGCCACGCCTCCCGGAGAAGGCCCAGGAGCCGGGGGTTCGCGGGTCGGGGGTTCACCGGGCCGGGCTGGCTCAGGAGCGGCGATAGGCCGCCCAGCCGGCCGCGGTGAGGCGGTCGACCAGCTCGCCAGCCTCGTCGGGCGCGACCGCGAGCTCGACGACGCCGGCGGGCGCCTCGAGGCTGTGCTCGAACGGGGCGACGTCCTCGAGGTTGACCCCCCAGCCGCCGACCGCGGTGAGCAACGCGGCCAGCTGCCCCGGCCGGTCGTCGAGCACGACGCCGACCCAGCCCCACGGCCGCCCCGCGCGCCCGCCCGCCTTGCTCGGCAGCTGCGCCCGCCCGGTCCGGCCGCGTTCCATGATGTCGGTCACGACCTTGGTCACACTGGCCTCGGAGGCGTGGTCGAGGGCGTCGGCCAGCGCGCCGAGCTCGGCGGCGAGCCGGCGGGCGTGCGCCGAGACCGGCCCGCGGTTGCCCTCCAGGATCGACGACCACAGCGCCGGGTCCGACTCGGCGAGCCGGGTCGTGTCCCGGAACCCCTGACCGGCCAGCGCCATCTCGCCGGGCGCCAGCCGCGGGGTGGCGGCGGCGAGCAGGCTCGCGACCACCTGCGGCAGGTGGGACAGCGTGGCCATCGCCTCGTCGTGCCGGTCCGGGGTGGCACGCACCGGCAGCGCGCCGCAGGCCCGGGCGAGCGCCTCCGTCGCGGCGACGGCCGCCGCCGAGGTGTGCGGGATCGGGCAGAGCACCCAGGTCCGCTCGGCGAACAGGTCCGCCTGCGCGGAGGCGGCGCCGCCTCGCTCCCGGCCGGCGATCGGGTGCGCCGGGCACCACGTCGTCAGGTCCACGCCGGCGACGACCGCCTCCGCGATCGGCCGGCTCTTGACACTCGCGACGTCGCTGAGGGTGACGGCGAGGCCGGCCTGCTGGACGGCGCGCAGCTCGGGAGCTATCGCGTGCGGCGGCACCGCGATGACGGCGTGGTCGACGTGCTCGCCCTGCCAGAGAGTGCCCGCGCCCATCGCGTCCGCGAGCTTGACCTGTTCGGGGTCGGTGTCCCGCAGCAGCACCTCCACGCCGACACGGCGCAGCGCGAGCCCGATGCTGGCGCCGATCAGGCCGGACCCGACGATGCCGACGCGGCGCGGCAGCTCCGCCGCGGCGACGCCGGTCGCGCGTGGCTTCGCCGCCGTCGCCCGGCCGGCGACCGGCTCGCCGGGCACAGCTGGCTCGGCGGGCACAGCGGGACCACCGGTCACCGCTACAGGCCGACGGCGCTGTGCAGGGCGCCGACCTCGAAGCGGGTGAGGTGACGGGCACGGCCCGAGCGCAGGTTGCCGAGATGGACCACGCCGAACTCGGTACGCAGCAGGCGTTGCACCGGATGGCCGACCTCGTCCATCAACCTGCGCACGACCCGGTTGCGGCCCTCGTGCAGCACCAGCTCGATGAGCACCCGGGAACCGGCCTGGTCGATGACGCGCACGTTGTCCGCCCGCACCGGCCCGTCGGAGAGCTGCACGCCCATCCGCAGCCAGCGCAGCGTCTCCTTGCGGAGGGGGCCGTTCACCTCGACCTGGTAGGTCTTGGGCACGCCGTAGGACGGATGGGTGAGCCGGTGCGCCAGGTCGCCGTTGTTGGTGACCAGCAGCAGGCCCTCACTCTCGGCGTCGAGCCGGCCCACGTGGAACAGGCCGGCCTGTGACCCGAACTCGGTCAGCAGGTCGGCGACCGTCGGGCGCCCCTGGTCGTCGGACATGGTCGACAGCACGCCGCGCGGCTTGTTCAACGCCAGATGGATCAGCCCGGTCCTGGTGACGACCCGCTGGCCGTCGACCTCGATGACCGCCGTCTCCGGGTCGACGCGGCGGCCCTGCTCACGGACGACCTTCCCGTCGACGCGGACCCGGCCGGCGTCGATCAGCTCCTCGTTGTGCCGGCGCGAGCCGACCCCGGCCGCCGCCAGCACCTTCTGCAGCCGGATCCCCTCGGGCTTGTCCGTCTCGACCACCGTCGCCACCGCTTCCACTTCCACCACAGTCCTTCACCGCGCCCGCCGGCCTCGTCGCCCGCGGGTCACCCCTTCCAGTTCATCACGGCGTTCCCCATAGCTGGCGCCCCGCCCACCGATGGGGTGATGGATGTCAGGGGGCGATGATGTCCTCGAGGTCGTCGATGCCGGGCAGCAGCGGGGCCAGCGGCGGGAGCTCGTCCAGCGAGCGCAGGCCCATCCGCTCCAGGAAGTAGTCGGTCGTCCGGTAGAGGATCGCGCCGGTCTCCGGGTCGGTGGTGGCCTCCTCGACCAGCCCCCGAGCGGTGAGCGTCCGGATCACGCCGTCGGCGGAGACGCCGCGCACCGCCGAGATCCGGCCGCGACTGACGGGCTGCTGGTAGGCGACGACCGCGAGGGTCTCGAGCGCGGCCTGCGACAGCCGTGACATCTGCCCCGCGAGCACGAACTTCTCCACCCACGGCGCGCAGTCCTCCGCCGTGTAGAAGCGCCAGCCGCCGCCGACGTGGCGCAGGTCGAAGCCCCTCCCGTCGCGGCGGTACTCGCCGGCGAGCTCGGCGAGCACCTGCTCGACGTCCAGCGCAGGCGCCGCCAGGCCGGTCGCGAGCTCGGCTACACCGACCGGCTTCTCAGCGACCATCAGGACCGCCTCGACGAGCATCCGCAGCGGCGGTCGGCCAGCCGCGTCGAGGTCGTCCGCGATGCCCGCCGCGTCCGTGACGTCCGTGACGTCCGTAGCCGGAGCCTCGCCTGCCGCCTCCACCGAGCCGGAGACCGGCGGGTCGACCGCGGCCGGCGTGTCGGCCGTCACCTCCTCGACACCGTCCGGCGCATCGGCGGTGCCGGCGGGCTCGGCAGTGCCGACGCCGCTGCCGGTGCCTGCTACGTCGGCTGACGGCTCGGGGAGCTCCTCAGAAGTGATCCGCGGCCGAGGGATGCCGTCCTCGGTCTCGCCGGTGCCCTCGGTCAACGTCCCTCCTCGTCGTCCACGCGATCCTCGTCCGCGTTGTCCTCGTCCTCGTCGAAGCTGCTACGGGCGACCAGCTCCGCGACCGGGGCCAGACCGCCGCCCACATCTGGATTTTCCGGCTGCTGCTCGGACCAGCGCACCAGCAGTTCTCCGAGCGGCGTGTCCTGCTCGAAGGAGATCCGACCCTCCCGGAACAGCTCCAGCAGCGCCAGGAACCGGGCGACGACCTCGATCGTCTCCTGGCAGCCGACACACAGCGTCCGGAACGACGCGACGCCCAGCTCCCGCAGCCGCTGGATGACGACCAGCATGTGCTCGCGGACGCTCACCCGTGGGGCGTGCACGTGGTCGGTGGCGACCAGCGGCGGCAGCACCGGCTCCCGCAGCTTCGCCGCCAGCGCCGCCAGCTCCGACGGGCCGATGGTGATCTGTACCTCGGGCAGCGCCGCGGCGTAGCGCTGCTCCAGCTGCACCGCCCGCGGGGTGTACCGCGCCTCCAGCGTCATCAACGTCTGGAAGATCGCCGCGGCCTCCTTGTAGGCCTTGTACTGGAGCAGGCGGGCGAACAGCAGGTCACGTGCCTCGAGCAGGGCCAGATCCTCGTCGTCTGTCTCACTGCCCGACGAAGGCAGCAGCCGGGACGCCTTCAGGTCCAGCAGGGTCGCGGCGATCACCAGGAACTCGGTGGCCTGCCCGAGGTCGAACCGGTCGCCGAGCCGGCGGATGTGCGCCACGAACTCGTCGGTGACCTGAGCCAGCGCCACCTCGGTGACGTCCATCTTGTGCTTGGCGATGAGCGAGAGCAGCAGGTCGAACGGGCCGCTGAAGTTCTCCAGCTCGACGACGAACGCGTCGGAGCGGCCACTGCGACCGGTGAGCAGCCCGTCCGGGGCACGACCAGACGCCCCGCCAGCGGTGGCCGGCGCGTCCTGCTCTGAGATTCCGTCGCCGGGTGGCACGGTGCTGGCCATCTCGCCGGCCTCATCGCCTCGGCCAGCGTCGTCAGGTACAGCACGCAGCACGGCACCCGCGGAGATGGGTGCGCGGCCGGACGTCACAGCGCCACGCTACCGCCGATCACCCGCCATCCGTCGACACGCCCGACCGGCCAAGGACCTCGGCGGACCTGGTGGGACGTTCCGACAACGCTGTGGGCGATCCATCGCAATGCGTCGACGCACCGGTTCAACGCACATGACCGTAGATCTCCCGAGTCCCATCCATGCGCGTTTAACCGCGACTCTGCCGCGACATTTCATCTCACCTAGCGACACGATGTGCGACACTTCGTGACACAGCCGCCCGTTCCATCAGTACTGCCTGTCATCAGGCTCACGTCGAGAGAGCGGCGGCGCCCACATCTCGGGCCAAGGCCTGCGAAAGGAGCCGGCTGTGGCTGTGGTGGACGACGTCGTCACGTCAGACATCCCTGACCTCACGCAGCTGTCGTTGACCGAGCTTCGCGAGTACGACGACGAGGCCTTGCGTGCCGGGCTCACCCGCATCACGAGACGGATCAGGACAACGGACGACCGGCTGAGCACGGCAAGCCGGCGGCTCGACTGACGATGGTCGAACCGTCGCCAGCCCCGCCACTCTCTCAGGGGCGTGCCGTCGTAGGGCTTCAGGTGCCCTGGGCGATGGTCGACCAGATTGCGGCGGGCCGGCCGGACGCGGTATCCGGCGCGCTGCTGCGGGCTGCCGAGCGCAACCACCGGGCCGTCCTGCTGCGCGCCGCGCTGGACGAGGCGCGGGCCAACGGCGAGACGGCGGCCGGCCCACTGCTCGGCGTCGATGAGGCCTGGGATGTCCTGACAGCGGCGGAACAGGCGGATTCGGACCAGGTCGCCTTCGTCATCGAGCGCCCTCAGGTCGGCGCCTGGGCCGCGTATGTGCTGCGCCGGTTGCGACTCGGGTTCCCCGCCGATGCCCCGTTGTGGGCCGACGTTGGGTATCTCCACGCGATCGCCGCCGCGGCGGCCGTGCGGGCGGGTATTCACGCGCGGCTGGCGGTTCCCGCCTGGTTGGGGCACGTGCCGCTGCCGACGCTCGGCTGCGCCCGCGGTCCCTATCGCGATGTGTGGGAACCGGTGGTGGTCGGAACCGAGAACGGGGCGTTCTGGGTCGCCGCACCGCGGTGGCGCGCCGGCCCCACCACTGGTCGGAAGGCACCGCCGAACGACTCGGGCGGAGCGACCTGGCGGTCGACGTCGTGGCTGCGGCTCGGTCCGCCGACGGACAGACTGTTGATCGATCTCGACGACTCCAGTCCGCATCGCATGTTGGCCGGCGTTCGTGCCCGCCCGGCGCCCACGCCGCGCAGGACGCTGGGACGCTGGGAGTCGCTGCTCGACGAGGCGTGGGAGCTGCTGCGCGCGACCGACCCAGCTCAGGCGAGCGCGTTGGCGGCAGCGACCATGACGATCGTTCCGCTCCCCGGGGAGGGACAGTTCCGGTCGTTCAGCGCGTCCTCGGGCGACGCGTTCGGTGCCGTGGTGGTATCCGAGCCGGACGATGCCGAGGCGCTCGCCGCCACGCTGGTGCACGAGTTCCACCACGCCCAGCTCGGCGTCCTCATGCACCTGGCGGACCTGGTCGACGCGGACGCGGACTCCCTCGACGACCAGGTGTTCTACGCGCCCTGGCGGGACGATCCGCGGCCACTGGTCAGCCTCGCCCAGGGCACCTTCGCCTTCTACGGTGTCGCTGGATTCTGGCGCCGGCGGGCCCACCAGGAAACGGGGGTGCAGGCAGCCAGGGCGTACTTCGAATTCGCGCTGTGCCGGCGCCGGGTCCACTCGGCGCTTCGCCGGCTGCGCGCGGACGGCCGGATCGCGTCGTTTGGCGCGCGATTCTTCGACGGCGTGGCGGCAACGGTGGCCGGCTGGCTGCATGAGCCCGTTCCCCACGACCTGGAAAAGCTTGCCGTCGCAGCCGCGCGCGACCACCACGACCGCTGGCGGATCCACCACCTGCTTCCGCCGGGCGAGCTCGTCGCGGAGCTGGCCGACGCCTGGAGGGCGGGAGTTCCAGCACCGCTGCGACCATACGCGGCGAGCCGCGGCACGTGGTACGCGCCGCAGGCGACTACGCCCGATCCGACGGCGCGTGATCTCGATGGCCTCGCCGCGGCCACGCGGATCTGGCTGACCGACCGCGAGCGGTTGCGCTCGTTGGCCGCGCGGAAACCCCCAGGCGTGCCCGGCGCCGCCGCGGCCGACCTCGCGCTGCTCGCCGGCTGGCGCGGCCAGGCCCACGCCGCCTACCTGGCCGAGCTCGCCCACCGGCGCCCCCGGGCCGGCGCCTGGACCGGTTTGGCGCGGGTGCTGGGCTCTGTGCGAGGCGATGAGGACGCGGCTGCCGGCGCGCAAGCACTGCGGGAGCGGCCGGAGGTGGTGGCCGCGGTGGCAAGAGTCATCGCCACCGATGGCGCCCCGGCCCCCCCGCCGGTGGCTCTCGCAGCGTGGATCGGCCGACAGTTGTCCTGATCAAGTCGAGCTTCGTGCGCCGACCGCGCACGGAGACCAGGCGCGACTCTCGTGGAATCGAGTCGCGCCTCTGGCCCTACAAAGGCAGCGGCTCGATGTCGCAGTCGCTACGTATTGCGCTCGCGGCGCCCCGGGTCGCGGGATGATCGGTGCCCAGCGCCCGGCCCAGCGCGAGAACCGTGCGCCCGGCCAGGTCCTCGCCCTCCTCGGATCGGCCCACCGCGCGCAGGTCCATGGCCAGGTTCGCCCCGAGCACCAGCGTCGCCGGATGCTCGTCACCCAGCACCCGGCGCGAGCGCTCGAACGTGTCGACGTCCTTCACCTGCGCCTGCGTGAAATCGCCCAGCGCGAACAGGTCGCTGGCCAGGTTGGTGGCCGCTGTCAGCGTGTAGGGATGGTCGGGTCCCAGCCGGGCCTCGAGCGCGGCGAGTGCGGCGACGTCGAGCTCATGGGCCTTTTCGGGCCGGCCCGAAAGCCGGAAGATGATCGCGAGGCCGAGCGTCGCCGCGCTCGTGAACGGGTGAGCCTCACCGAAAGCACGCTCGTAGCGGCGGTGCGCGGCCTCGCACATTTCCTGCGCCGCGGCCAGTTCGCCTGCATGGCGAAGGTCCACCGACAGGGCGAGCGAGGCGGCGATCGTGCGCGGATGGTCCTTGCCATAGCGACGGTTCAGACGGAACTGGACATCTTCGGCGAGCTCGAGCGCTTCACTATGACGGCCGGCCTTGCGGCGCGCCACCGCCAGCAGGGCCTGTGCCAGCAGCACCTGGTAGTGATCCTGTCGGCCCTCGACGGCCTGGATGAGCAGATCTACGTGCTCCTCGTGACGGTGCAACGCCCCGAGGTAGTTCCCCAGCTCACGCTCGTTTACCGCGAGGGACGACAGCGTAAGCAGCGTGTCGAGATGATATTCGCCGAGCAGCCGGACGCGGCGATCCCAGGTGACCTGGTCGAGTCGCCGCGCCTCCTCCGGCCTCCCGACGTACCGCAGTGCGACGCCCCTGTCGTGCGCCGCTTTCAGGGTTTCCTCATTGTCTTCACCGTATGCCCGCATCGCGCGGGCCATCCGGTCCTCAGCCAGCCGAAGCGCGTCGCCGAAGTCACCGGACACCAACCGGTCGACGACGCCGTTTCCCATCACGAGCAGAGTCTCGACATGGTCGTTGCCGTGCACCTCGGTGCAGAGCGCCAGTTGGCGTGTGTTGGTGCGTGCGGCGTCCTCGTAGTGCCCGAGAACGAAGTACATCCAGCCGAGCCAGCCGGCGAGGCGCAAGGTCTCCGGCGCCTTCTCGCCCAGCGTGGTCACCCAGGTGTCATGAACCTTCTGGGCGAGTTCCAGGCTGCGCTCGTGGTCACCCCACTTGTAGAGGTAAATGACCTCGTTGATGAGCAGGTCGTGCGTCCATGGATCGGTGCTTTCGGCCGCGTTGCTGGCAATGAGGTGCGGATACAACTCGGCGTAGTCCCGCCAACTCCGCGGGTCGCCCGGCTCGCCGGGGTCGTTCACGGCCAACAGCAGGTGCGCCGCGCGACGCATCATCGCCTGCTCGTCGGACGTCATCCTGCTCTGCACGACGCGCTGAACCAGGCGATGCATCTGGATGGTGTTCCGCTGCGGATCAAGCAGCGCAAGCGCGTACTTGTTGATCTGGCGGATGGCTTCGTTCAGCCTGATGGGATCGCGCAGCGCGGCGTCCAGGTCGGGCACGGTCGTCACGGCACGGCCGCCCCGGAAGATCTGCCGGGGTATCTGCTCCGGGGCGAAGAAGGACCACACCTGCAGCAGCCTCATCGCCGAAGGATTGGTCTCGGCGAGCCGGTCGAGGGACACGTCCCAGGCCACCTGGACCGGCAGGTCGTACCCGGCCGGCGGCGAGGTGCTGAGCAGCTCGGCGCGCTTTTCCTCGAACAGCCGGAGGTACTCCTGCGCGGGCATCCCGGTCTCGGCCAGCCAGGACGCGGCCTGCGCGACGGCCAGCGGCAGGTCGCCGAGCGCGGCGGCCAGCTTGTCCGCGTCCTCGTCGGTCAGCTCGCGAATGCGCTTGCGCAACAGCTCGACGCTCTCGGCGCGGTCGAACACGTCGACCCGCAGCGGGCGTGCCGCCTCGTCCCAGTTCGGGTTGCGGGAGGTGACCAGGATCCGTCCGGTCTCGCTCTCCGGGAAGAAGGACTGCACGACGCGCGGGTCCTCCGCGTTGTCGAAAATAAGCAGCCACCGTTCGTGCGGCTTCCCAAGCCGCAACGCGTCGAGCACGGCGGGCACCGCGGTGTTCTGTTCGTTGCTCACCGGCAGGTTCAGCCGCTGGGCGAGATCCACGAACGACGCACCGATCTGGGCGGCGTGCTCCGCGGCTATCCACCAGACCAGGTCGTACTCTCGGCCGTGCTTGTGTACGTATTCGAGAGCCAGGTGGGACTTGCCGACCCCGCCCATTCCGTGCAGGGCCTCCGGAAGCACCGCCGTCGTGCCCTCCGCCATCCGCGCCCGCAGGTTCTCCAGCAGCTCGACCCGACCCGTAAAATGCAGGTTGCGCGGCGGGACATTTCCCCAGATAATGGGCCTACGAGGCGTCCGCCGTTCAACCTGCGAGGGCGCGTGGGTGGTCGAGGTCAAGGATTCTCCTATGGTGGGGGCAGGTCTCGTGACAGAGACCGGGGTGTCCTCGGCGGCACCTGTACGCGGACGCGGCGGCGCGGACGCCTCATCGGGGCTCACCTGGGACAGGGTATGTGGTCTGGAGCCTGATGTCTTGATGCCCGCACCGTCGGCGTGGGCATACCGCAGCAGCGCCAGCCGCAGACGACGGTGGCGCGGCAGATAGGTCCCCGACAGGGCGCCGAGCGCGGCCGCCTCGACGGCAAGGAAATGCTCCGTCTCGGCGACCACATCCGGCAACGGCGCATCCTCGGGATTGTCCAGAGCCGCGTCCAGGTGACGCACCGCCGGCACCCGTGCGCCCAGATGTTCCCCGACGGCACGCATCACCAGCATCGTGTCCGACCGGCGCAGGAACGACAGCAGGCTCTCCCGCAGGCCGGGAAGGAAATCATAGGCGACGACCCACTCGTCGCCGCCGAGACCCTCGACGGGCCGAAGTAGCCCGTGCGCGAACAGCTCGGCCAGCGTCGCCAGCGCCGAGCGATGGGACTGTCCCGCTCGGCGCAGCAGCAGTCCGAGCATCGACCGGGTGATGGGCGTGGCGGCCAAGTGCGTGGCGAGGTCGAAGGCCGCCGGGCTGGCCGTCGCGCGAAACCGCTCCACCCGGCGGCGCGCGAGTGACCCGTTCCGGGTGGCCGGAGTCTCGTTCTCGCCGTCCCAGCCGTCGAAGCCGCGGTCGTCACGATCCTCAGCCACCGGACCGACGACTACGACAGGCAGGTCGTCCCGTTCCGGATCGCCCCGGTACGTATCCGTCAGCCGGGTGGCCCAGCGCCGGATCGATCCGGGATCGGCGTCCAGCAGCGGCACCGCCTCGGCGGTAGACCGGGGAAGATCCTGATACTCCTCGAGCTGGCACACCTCCAGCCAGCCATGACGCAACGTCGAGCGAGGGAGCACCGACAACACGGCCGTCGGCTGCCGACGCGCCCAGGCCCACAGGACCGGGTCCACGACACCGCGCCGCCAGGCTGTTCCCAGGCCGTCGGTGAGCAACCAGATGATCCGACGACCGGACGGGTCGTGCAGACGAGCCGGGGAGAAACCAGGCTCGCCTGCGCTCCCGGCGGTGCCGCGCAACCGCAGAGCTGATCCCTCGGCGACGTCCGTGTCGAGGTAGTAGACGCCGACGTCGCGGAAGACCGCCAGCCGCTCCAGCATCGCCAGCTGACGGCGGATCTGGTCGCGCCAGATCGCCATCGTCCAGTTGTCGTCGACCACCAGGGCAAGCTCGTAGCGCAGTTCCGGCACCGGTCGGTACACCGGCCGGGGTCTGCCCCTGGCCAGCCACTCTGCGGTGGCCTCGTCGTCCACCTCGGCGTCGTGCGCCGATGCCACCATCCGGCGCAGACCGCCGAGTGCCCGGCGCAGACCGCGCCACTGCCCGGTGAGCTCGGTCAGAGCCGGATAAACCGCAGGCGACCATACGGTTTCTCTCCGCACGGGACCACCGGTCGGTGATCGGCTGACCCGGTCGGCCGCCGGGCCGATTCGGCCAGCCGACCATGCGTCGAGCAGATCGTCATCGGCGCCACGGGAACCACGGTGGGCACGGCCTCTGGCTCCACTCGACGCATCCGGAGTGTCAGCGGCTGTGCCAGCGGTGTCCGCGCCGACCTCCCCGGGGTCCGGGCCTCGTTCCGTGACTGCCCAGGCAAGTCCGCCCAACCCGCCCGTGGCGTCCGGAGAGCGCCGGCTGCCCGGACCGCCGGAACCATCGGGGGCGACCGAACCGCCGGGGACGTCTCCCACGACGGCAAGATCGGCGACGTGGTCCGCGCCCGGCTTCGGCACGGCGGGCGTCCGGCCGACCGGGCCCGGTCTGGCCGGCCGGGTCCGGTCGGAAACCGGCCGGGCGGCCGCGCGACGGGACGGCACCGGATCCAGATAGGACGCGAGCCACACGGCATCCGCCAGCTCCCGCGGATCCACCGAGCGCCGCGGCTGGTCGCCGGCCGGATCAAACCCGGTCATTCCGCGTCGGCCACGGGATCGAGGCGCCGCCAGATTGCGGCCAACAGTTCCTTGCGCAGGTTCTCGTCACCGTCGAGAGCGCCGGCGTCGAGCAGGTGCGCCGCATTGAGCAACTGATCCGACGCGAGCAGGCCCTGCCGGCGACGGGCGACGAACTCGTCGATGATCTGCTGGTAGGCCTCCGACCCGCGTGGGAAATGAGCCGCGACCAGATCCGCGAGCGCCTCAGTATCCGGAATGTCGAATTCCAACCGCAGGCAGCGCCGCAGGAACGCCTCCGGAAACTCCCGCTCGTCGTTGCTGGTGATGACCACGACCGGGAACTCGCGCGCGCGCACGATGCCGCCGTGAACGGGGGCGGTCTCGCCCCGGTCGGCGGTGTAGACCTGCGCCTCCGGCTCGGCGTCACGCACCCGGACAAGCTCCGGGATGTCGAACTCGCCGTCTTCGAAGATGGTGAGGAGATCGTTCGGAAGATCGTAGTCGCTCTTGTCGAACTCGTCGACCAGCAACACCCGGGGCGTCGTGTTCGGCAGCAGCGAGGTCCCGACTGGCCCCAGGGTGACGAATCGACCCACCGGCGGCGGCACGACCGGACCAGCCGCGGACGGGCGCAGTTTGCGGCGTACCGCCGGGACGGCATCCTTGGCCAGATGGGTACCGTCCCGAGGCCCCGCGCTGGGCGAGACCAGCTCGTGGCCGGCCTGCGCGATCGCCTCCGCCCGTCCGATGGCGTCATAGTCGTACAGACCGGCGCGCACCGTGGTGCGGCTGGTCACCGGCCAGCGCAGCACCGGCCCAAGCCCCAACTCCAGCGCGATCAGATAGGCCAGACTGGACTTCCCCGCACCCGGCCTGCCGGTGACCAGAAGGGGCCGGCGCAGGTAGATCGCCGCATTAATGACGGACAGCTGGGCGGCCGTTAGCTGACGAGCGGCGACCGTGCCGAGACGGCGCCTGCTCTCCACCGGGTCGGCCGGGGGAGTCTTCACATCCGGACCGCCGCCGAACGCCCGCCACGGTGGCGGCTTCGGCCACCGCCGTGTGCGCTCGGCCGCGGAAAGGGGCTCGCCGGTGCCCTGGAACAACCACCACCGAGGTGGGTTCTGCCCGGAAACGGACGTCGGTCGCTCGGTCAACTACCTACCCGCCTCCGCTCCACAAGAATGGCCGTCACCACACCCGCTCTGGCTGCCGGTCGGGATCATCCCATATCAGCGCGAGGTGCCAGCCCAGATCCTGACTCGCGGCGGAGATCCGATAGGCCCGCGCCCGCAGCCGCTGAGCCCGGTCGCGCAGGTCAGTGAGCTGACTGACGGCCGGCCGGACCCCTACGACGCCGGCGATGTCGGGCCGTTCATCCAGGTCAGCCGGCGCAACGGCGACACCGCCGTGGCCCACGTGGACGATCGGTTCGCCCTCGATGCCGTCGAGGAAGGCACGTAGTGCTGTGGAGGCAGCGTGGGTCGGCTCGCCGCGGTGCCACATGATGATCGGCACACCGCACTGCAAGGCGATGTTCAGCTCCCGTCCGGTCCGGCCGCCACGTCTTCTCGGCGGACCGGAAAGAGCCACCGCGACGGTGTTCTCGTCCTCGATGGTAGACGCGTACAACTTAGACAGATCTCCACCAGCGTTGTCGGCGTCCCAGTGCACGCCGTGTCCGTCCCCCTCGGCCAGCCGCCGCCAGCGACGGCGCCACCGGCGGTGCCAACTCGTTCTGCGCTGTCTCTCCAGCGAGCGCAACGCAAGTGGGTAGCCGAGCCCGATCGCGCTGGGCAGTCGGTCGTCGTACTCCATCTGCCAGTGTTCCACCGGCAGATGGAGTAGCTCGTGAGACAGGATGAACTCGATCATGATCAAGTCCTCGGCGTCCCGGAGCTCTTCCTCCAGTCCCACGACCGCCTCGCTGGTCAGCCGCGGCAGTTCGCCTGCCGTGCACACCGTCGCCGCGACCCGCTCGAAGCGTTCCGACCTGGGCCACTGCCGCCAGCAAGCCACCTCGATCTCTTGCGATCGGGTCATCGGCTGCCCGGCAGCATGGTCGGCCGCCCGGCGCAGCTCGAACTGAAAGATCAGGTGGACTACGCCAGGTTCACGTGTCTGTGGGTCGCGGCGTAGGCGGATTTCGTCCAGTTGTCGGACCAGGCCGGCGTCCCGGGCACGTCGACGGTTCCACGCGTCGACCTGGCCCGCCGTCGCGGGGCTCAGTGCGTCCTTTACGGCCTCGAGGAAGGTCATTGACGGCGGCAGCGACGGGGCCGGCAAGGTGGGCATGCCCGGTCCCGCGACCGAGTCCGACGCGGGGTCGGGCGGCGAGGCGTTCTGGCAGAAAAGCCAGAGCAGCGCGGCCCAAGCCGTGTCGCAATAGGCCGGCACTGTGCGGGCACTATCGCCGGCGGTGTGGCGGTAGGCGCCGCTGACGTCGACTGGTGTGAGAAGCCGCAGCTCAACCTCCAGTTGATGCAACACCCCGTCCGGAACGTCGCCCAGCTCGCCGTAGGCCTCCCAACGATCAGCGAGACGCGCGAGAGCGTCCACGGTCGGTTGTTCCACACGCAGGTCCTCGACAGCACATGCCAGCTCCGCGAAGCCGCCCAGCGCACGCTGACACACTCCGATGAGCCCCAGGAACCAGATGGCGTCCGTCGCCGCTGCCGGTACCGACAACGAGACACCCCCACGCCGCAGTAGTCGACCGACCAGCACGTGATGGGCGACCTCGCCTTGCAGCGACGGGCAGTCACGGAGAACGTCGGCGATTTCACGCTCGACCTCCGCACGCCGCCGCGTCGTACGTCTGTCCTGTTCGTTCAACACACGATCCAGAGCGAGCGCGCAGGCCCGTTACATTCGGTGAACACGCCAGGTCCACCCACAGCCATGGGCAAGCAGGACACCACGCTCACCTGCCTCCGGTCCCCGTCCCGGCCCGCAGTGACCCTCAGGGTCACACTATCAACCCTCGATCACCTTATCTGCGCCAATGCCCGCAGTCCTGACTACCAACCGGATCAGGGGCGCCGATCGGTGCTCAGCCATCGAGCCTGCCCTCGCCACCCGACCGCGACCAAACAGTACTTTTGGGACACCATGGCCGCCTGTGAGGACCAGACGTCGCCTCCGACCGGCCGAGTGGGCGTGGCCACATCACGTGCCGCTGGAGGCGACACAGTCGAGCGGTAGTCTCACCGCCTAGCCGGGACCGAGGCTGCCACCTCGTCGGAGCGCACCATGCGCTCGCGCTCGACAGGTCCCCAGGAAGGAGCCAGGCGTGCCCGCGCTGGACGCCGTTATCCAGTCCGATCTCCCCGACATCGCTGACATTCCGCTGGCGGAGCTCAGGACCAACGACGACGATGCGCTGCGGGCGGGCATCGAGCGCATACTCGCGCGGGCTATCGATCGTGACGACCGGCTAGGTTCCGCAAGTCGACGCCTTGACTGATGCCGATCAGCCGGCGTCGCCATCCGGCAGTCGGCAGCTGGAACGTCTCGCGCTGTCCTGGTCGACTGTCGACCAGATCGCTGCAGGTAAGGCCGATGCCGCAACGGGGGCCGCTCTCCTCGACGCCGAGCGGAGTCACCGTGCCGTCTTGCTGCGGGCCGTCCTTGATGTCGCGCGCGCGGCGGGCGCTCAGGCCACAGGCCCCCTGGAGGATGTCGACGTCGCGTGGGATCTTTTGGTCGACGCGCAGCGAGTAAACGCTCGCCAGACCAGCGTGGTCCTTACCCTGCCAGAGACCGGAGCATGGGCCGCGCACGTCCTGCGACGACTGCGCTCAGGTCGTCCCGATGACCCACAAACCTGGCGCGAGCCGCTGTGGGTCGATGTCGGCTACCTACACGCGATTGCCGCCTCAGTGGCAGCACGGGCGAATGTTCGAGCGCGGCTGCGAGTTCCCGCACGATGCGGCGAGGTTACGCTACCGACTGTCGGCTGGGCGCGGGGGCCGTACTCCGAACCCTGGGAGCCGGCGGTCGTGGCGACCGGCGATGGAACCGTCAGTGTCAGGGCGAATGGTTGGCTCACTGGGCCGGATCGCGATCCGGGTGGGCTCTCCGCGGACACGACCGCGACCTGGCGTAAGCATACCTGGGTTCGAGTCGGCCCACCAAAGGCGCAGCTCATCGTCGACCTAGATGACACCAACCCCTACCGCATGCTACTCGGAACCGCTTCACCGGGCAGACTGAGCAACAGCGCCACGCGGCGTTGGGAAAATGCCCTGGACGAGGCTTGGGGCATCTTGCGTGAGACAGATGCCAACCAGGCCGACGCGCTCGCGCTGGCAACCTCGACCGTCGTTCCGCTACCCGCCGACGAATCAACCAGAATCTTTAGCGCCTCTGCGGGGGATGCGTTCGGCAAGGTCCTAATCTCCGAGCCTCGCGATGGCGAGCAACTCGCTGCGACCCTTGTACACGAATTTTACCATGCCCAGCTCGGGGTGCTCATGCACCTTACCGACATCGTCCTCGCCAGCGAAGCCGGGGACGAGCGATGCTTCTACTCACCCTGGCGAGATGATCCTCGTCCCCTACGCGGACTGATGCAGGGTACCTTCGCGTTCTTCGGAGTGGCCGGCTTCTGGAGGAGCCGAGCCAGACTGGCAGGGGCCGAGGCGGGAGCTTCTTCCTTCTTCGAATTCGCCCTGTGGCGGCGGCGAGTACACAGTGCGCTGCGGCGAGTGCGTGGTAGGCCCGAATTGACGGCGGTCGGAGCACGTTTCTTCGTCGGCGTCTCCGCTGTCATCGACGAGTGGATGCATGAGCCGGTGCCGGACGCGGTCGAGGAGCTGGCGCGCCTGGCGGCCGCTGACCACTACGGCCGATGGCGGCTGCACCATCTGCACCCGCCGACGACGGTTGTCGCCGCCTTGGCCAAGGCATGGCGGCCTGAGGCGCCACCGCCCGTTCTCGACCTCACGGAGACAGTCGTCAAGCCGGACCCGTCGGCCAGACATCTGGACGCGATCGCCTTTGCCACACGTGGGTGGCTCGGTCGCCGTGTGAGCGCGACCGAGATGGCAGACGCACTGATACCACATTCGATACCGGGGGCCGAGAAGGCCGACCTGTTGCTTGTCGCCCGTCGATACGACGAGGCACGCGCAGTCTACCTTGATGAGCTTGCGACTGAACCAGGCCGAGCCGGCGCCTGGACCGGCCTCGGACGAGCGCTGGCGGCAACCGGAGAACCGGTGGCGGCCCAGGCCCTCCTCACCCGGCCCGAACTCGTACGGGCGATCGCCACCACCGTCGCGGCAAGGAGCGACCACCGCCCCACACCGGTCGAACTCGCCACCTGGATCGGTCATGGGCTCAGCGCCGATGCCGGCTAGTGGTTGCACCGCATTCGGGCGCTGAGAACTTTAGAGAGGTTGCGGGTTGATGTCGATGTCGACCCGCCGGCGCTCGCCAACACTCCTGGCCAGCGGATGATGGGCACCTAATACGCGATATAGGCTCTGCATCGTCCTCTCCAGCATCCGCTCGCTCTCCTCCAGCCGACCGAGCTCACGGACGTCCATCGCGAGGTTTGCACCCGCCAACAGGGTCGACGGATGATTGTCCCCCAGGGCACGGCGCGACCGGTCATATGTATCGGCGTCCAGTTCGTGAGCGAGGACAATCCGCCCGAGCGCATGGCGATCGCTGGCCAGGTTGGTCGCCGCCGCCAACACCCAAGGATGATTTTCGCCGAGCCGCCGCCGAAGGCCTGTATGCGCGGCCGTGTCCCAGTCGAGCGCACTCTCCGGATCGCCGGACCGTCGGGTGACAATGGCCAGCTGCACACTCGCCGCCAACGTGTACGGCTGGTCCCCACCGAAAACACGTACGTAACGCCGCCACGCCGCTTCGGATATTTCTCGCGCTTCGTCCAACATTCCGGCATCCCGCAGGTCGATGGCGAAGGCAACCGCTGCGGCAATCGCACGCGGATGATTTTCACCGTAGCGTCGCTCCGAAGCTACGGTGACCTGCCTACTAGACGCAAGCGCGTCCGCATATCTTCCGGATTTCCGTAGAACCACAGCTCGCAGCCCCCGCGTCTGCAACAGCTGGAAATGGTCAGGTCGCCTGTCGACGGCTCGCTCAAGAAGTCGGACCAGCTCTTCGCACCGGGTGAGAGCACCGTGGTAGTCACCCAACGCCTCTTGGTCCAGCGCGAGACTGAGCAAGGTACGCAGCGTCTCCAGGTTTCCCTCGCCGAAAAGTTCGGCCTTGCGGCGCCAGGTCACCTCGTCGAGCGCTCGGGCATCGGCAAATCTACCGACGAGCCGCAGGCCCACCGCCACGTCATGCGCGGCCAGCATCGTGTCGCCGTCATCGGGCCCATGGGCGCGCTCGGCCCGGCGGAGACGCTCCCGCGCGATCTCCAGGGCGGCCTCGAAATCCCCGGCGACGATCCGGTCGGTGATGCAGTTCCCCATCGTGAGCAGGGTCTCGGCGTGATCGGCGCCGTTCACCTGGGTGGACAGCTCCAGTACGCGGGCATTGGTACGCGCCGCATCGGCGTACCGGCCGACGATGAAATAGAGCCAGCCGAGCCAGCCGGCGACCTGGAGAGTGGACGGAGCCGCCTCGCCCGAGGCGACCGTCCATGTCTGGTGGGCGCGTTCCGCGAGCTCGAGGCCGCTTCGGTGGTCACCGAACCTGTACAGGTAGATGATCTCGTCGACGACCAGCGCCCGAACCCCGGCCGCGTCACTGTCCACCGCGCTGCTGGAGATCACGTGCGGATAGAGCTGGGCGTACGCGGGCCAGGTCGCCGGGTCGTCGGGCACTCCGGGATCGTGCGCCGCCAGCAGGTTGAGCACCTCGCCGTGGATGGCCGCGTCCTCGTCCGGCGTCATCCGGGTGCGGACAACGTCTTGCGCGAGGCTGTGCACCACGATCGTGTCGGCGGAGCGGTCGATCCGGGCGAGCGCGTACTGGGAGATCTGGCGCAGCGCCATGTCGAGCTCGGTCGGGTCACGCAGTACGGCGTCGAGCTCCGGCGTCGTCCCAGTGGCCCGGCCGCCTCGAAGAATCCTCATGGGAATCGGCGTCGCGGCCAGAAACGCAAACAGCTGCAGTAGGCGCAGCGCGCCCGGATGGGTACTCCCGAGCCGGTCGAGAGAGACGTTCCACGCCGCCAGGATGGGCAGCTCATCCTCGGCCGGCGATCCGGCATCGAGCAGCTCCTCCTTCTTCTCCCGGAGCAGTCGCAGGTAGCTCTCGACCGCCATTCCCGTGGCGACGAGCCAGGCCGCCGCATGTTCGACCGCGAGCGGCAGGTTCCCAAGCACCTCGGCCAGGCTGTCGCCGTCCCGTGCCGTCAGCTCGGGCCTGCGTCGTCGTAGCAGCTCGATGCTCGCCGCCCGCGTGAACACGCCGATCTCGAGTGACCGCGCCACCGCTGCCCAGTCAGAGTTACGTGTCGTGACGAGCACACGCCCCAAGTCACTGGGCACGATGTAGTCGCGCACCACCTGCGGATCATCGGCGTTGTCGAACACGAGTAGCCATTTCGCGTACGGCTGCCCGAGGCGCAGCGCCTCCAGCACCGCCGGAACCGCGGAGTTCACCTCCGTACTGACCGGCAGGTCCAGGCGCTGCGCCAGCTCGACCAGCGAGCTGCTGATCTGCGCCGAGTGCTCGGCGGGCACCCACCAGACCAGATCGAACTCGCGTCCGTACCGGTGCACATACTCGACGGCCACCTGCGACTTCCCGACCCCGCCCATGCCATGCAGCGCCTCGGGCAGCATCGCGGAGCCGCCCTCCGCCAGCCGGTTGCGGAGGGTATCCAGCAGCGCCTCCCGGTCGACGAATCTGGGGTTCCTCGGCGGGACATTGCCAAGGATGTAGGGGCGGGTGGTTCCGTGCCCCGAGGCCGGACCCCGCCGAAGAGCTGCCTGGAGGCGACGGGCACGGGCGAGGTAGCGGCCGGACAGGGCGGCGAGGGCCGTCGCCTCGACGGTGAGGTAGTCGACGCTCGCGGCCGTGACGGCCGGTAGGGGCGTGTCGTCTGGGTCGGTCAGTGCCCGGCTCAGGTGACGCACCGCCTCGATTCGGCCGCCCAGCTCGGCGTCCACAATCCGTAGCACTCGCAGGGTCTCCGCCCTGCTGCCATACGAGAGAAGGTGCTCGCGCAGCCCTGGCGCGAAGTCATAGGCGATGGCTCCGTCGTCCGTCGGCCAGTCGGCGACTGGATGAAGCACGCCATGCGCGAACAGCTCCGCGAGCGCGGCCGAGGACGTCCCCACCGGCCCTTCGATGGTGGCCATGAGCCGCTGCATCGTGGAACGGGTGATCGGCGCGGCGGCCAGCCGGGTCGCCAGCCGGAACGCGGCGGGGCTCGTAGCCGAGCGCAGGCGGGCAACCAGGGTGCGCGGCGGCTCAGGCCGGTCGAGAACGTCCGCGCCTTCCGCGTCGCGGTCGGCTTCGGGCGCCATGTCGGGTGCATCGGCGGGTGCCTGCCGTCGTGGCCCGACGTGCAGAGCCGGTAGCACGGGCAGCCAGGGCTCCCCGACGTCCTGGCCAGCGAGATGGTCGGCCCAGCGGCCGATCGAGACCGGATGCGCCAACAGCACCGGTACCGCCACGGCCTCCGTCTCCGCAGGGTTGTCCTGGTACTGGTCGATTCCGGTATGGCGCAACGTGGATCGCGGCACCGTGGACAGCAGCGCGACCTGCAGCGACCGCGCCCACGACCACAGCACGGGTTCCATCAGCCCTCGTCGCCAGGCCGCGCCCATGCCGTCGGTCAGCACCCAGATGATCCGGCGGCCGGGCGACTCCAGGAGCTGGGCCGGCGAGAACCCGGCGGCGCGGCGGCGACTGCCACGCAGCCTCAGCGCCCGGGTCGCCGCCACGTCGGTGTCGAGGTAGCACACCCGGACGTCGCGGAACACTCCGAGCCGTTCGAGCGCGCCGACGAGCCGCGGCACCAGCGCCGACCAGATCGTCATCGTCCAGTTGTCGTCGACGACCAGGGTCAGGGCATAGCGGCGCTCCAGAACCGGCTGGTACTCGGGCCGCCAGCGCCCGTCCGCCAGGTGCTCGGCCGTCGCCTCGTCGTCCAGCACGGTCTCGCCCGCAGAGGGGACCAGCTGGCGAATGGGCTCCAGAGCCTGGCGTAGCCCGCGTGGCTGTTCGAGCAGGGCGGTCAGGGTCGCGGGCCGAGGGGCCAGCCAGGACCGGCCGCGGCGCCGGGGCCGGCTGCTGGCGACCGGCCGGTCCCAGCCAGTGACGCCCGACCCGCCTACGGCGGCCTCCCCCGTTACCGAATCGCCGGTATCCAGTGGCTCGCCGGAGGACGGCGGCAGATGCGACGAGCGCGGACCGCCACCGTCGACCCCAGCCGGTTCGCCGGACTCTTCGCGCGGGTTGGGCGGCTGACGAGGCGCCGCCAGGTCGGCCAGGGATTCCTCGTCCAGAGGGTCGCTGTCCGCCCGGGGCAGCCCGGCGGCCCGGTCTGGCAGGTCGTCGGCGAACAGCGCCAGCCAGACGGTGTCCGCGAGGTCCATGGGATCCGTCGACCAGCTGGTGTGACCGTCGGGTCCGACCCCGGCCGTCATCCCCCGTCACCCCCTGGGTCGAGACGGCGCCACACTGTGGCCAGCAGCTCGCCTCGGTCCCGCTCGTCGCCGTCGAGAACGCCGGACATGACCAGGTGCGCGGCGTTGAGCAGCTGGTCGGCGGCGAGCATGCCGTGGCGGCGGCGGGCCACGAACTCCTCGACGACGCTCTGGTAGCCGGCTTCGCTGGCCTCCGGGAAGTGCGCGGCGACCATGTTCGTGAGCGCGTCAGAGTCGGGGTCGGGTACGTCGAGACGGACGCAGCGGCGGAGGAAGGCCGCGGGGAACTCGCGCTCACCGTTGCTGGTCACGACGATGATGGGAAAGGCATGCACCCGGACCACCCCTCCCCGGATCACGGCGGTGGCGCCGCGGTCCGCGGTGTAGACCGTGACCTCGGGCTGCAGGTTGCGCACCCGAACAAGCTCGGGCAGGTCGAACTCGCCGTCTTCGAAGATCGTTAACAGGTCGTTGGGCAGGTCGTAGTCACTCTTGTCGAGCTCGTCGATGAGCAGCACCCGTGGGAAGGCGTACGGCAACATCGCCGTACCCAGTGGCCCCAGGTGCACGAAGTCGCCGATGGGCGCGGCGCGCGAGCTCCGCCCGGCCGTTCTGACCCTGCCGTGCCTCGCCTGCCGATGGATGCCTGCGGAACCATCCGCGCCGGACTCGACGACCGCCTGGGCCCGGCCGATCGCGTCGTACTCGTACAGACCGGCACGCACGGTGGTGCGGCTGGTGATCGGCCAGCGAAGTACCCGGCCGAGGCCCAGCTCTCGGGCGATCAGGTAGGCGAGGCTCGACTTCCCGGAGCCGGGCCCTCCGGTCACGAGCAGCGGACGGCGCAGGTAGATCGCCGTGTTGATCACCGACAGCTGCCGGTGGCTCAGCTGACGGGTGGCGCCCCCGACGAGCCGGCGACCGAGCCGGCGACGGGCTTCGTGCTCGTCGTCCGGCGGGGGCGGCAGGTCAGGCCCACCGTCGAAGTCCCGCCAGGGCGGCACCGGCGGCCAGCGGCGGTCGCGCTCCTCGACCAGCAGAGGCTCCCCCGTCCCACGGAACAGCCACCAGACCGGTCGGGACATGTCGCGGACAGGCATACCCCCGTCCGCCAGATCGGCGCCGGGTTGCTGGAGGCCGGGGTGCTCGGGGCCAGATTGCTCGGGCCCAGGCGCATGAGGTTCGGTCACCGTCATCGCCTCCTGGCCATCGGCGCGGCGATCTCGGGCCCCTGCTCCGGCTGACGGTCGGGGTCCTCCCACATCAGCGCGAGATGCCGGCCCAGGTCCGGCCAATCAGGTCTGGCGAGGTGGGCGTCCACCCGCAGGCGCCGAGCCCGTTCCCGCAGGTCCGTCAGGCCGGCACCGCCGGTCGCGGACCCCAGGAACGCCTGGATGGCGGCGGCGATCGCGTCCTCGGTTCGGCTACCTCGATGCCACACCACGACCGGAACCCCGCAGTTCAGCGCGATGTCCAGCTCGGAGGCGGCCAGGTCCTCCCTCGGCGGGCCGCTCAGCACGAGCGCGACCATGGCGTCCTCCCGAAGAAACCTCGTCTGTAGACGGTCGTGGTCATGTTCGCCGCCGCCCACCCCGAACGCGTCACAGTGCGCAAACCCCGTCGCCCCCTTCGTCAGCGCCCGCCAGCGCAGCCGCCACTCCCGCTGCCCGCGTCGGCGTCGCTGGCGCTCGAGGCTGCGCAGCACGACGGGGTAGCGCAGCCCGATGGGGCGGGGCAGCGTGGTGTCGTTCTCGGTACGCCAGTGCTCGACCGGCAGGTCCAGCAGCGGGCGCGGCAGGATGAACTCCAACGCCACCAGCTGCTCGCCCTCGGCGAGCAGCTCCTCCAGCTCCCCGATCGCGTCCTCGGCCATCGCCTCCAGGTCGTCGTTGGAGCCGAGCCGCGTCCCACATGGCTCGAATCCCTCGATTCCCGGCCATTGACGCCAGCAGGTCATCTCGACCTGGCCATCGACGAGTTCGCTGCGCTCGAACTGCAGGATGAGGTGGACGAGGCCGACCTGGGCGGTGCGTCGGCCATGAGCGTCCGCGAGCTGGTCGGCCAGGCCGGCACCATTCACCTGCCTGCGGAGGAACCGGCCGACCTGGTTCGTGATCGCTGGAGTGAGCAGAACACCCACCTGGTCGAGGAACGCCAGATACGGGGGCAGCGCGCCGAGTGGGGCATTGCGACCGGCCAGGTGGAGCAGCACCGCCCAGGCCGTGTCGCAGTGCGTCGGCGGGCTGACCGCCAACCCGCCGAGAGCCAGGCGGTAGGCGTGCGCGACGGTGGCGGGCGCCGTCGTGGTCAGCGCGGTCTCGAGCCGGGCCAGGAGGTCGTCGGACGCGTCGGCCAGTGCCTCGCTGGCCTCCCAGCGGTCGGCCAGGCGGGACAGTTCGGCGAGGGTCGCGTCGGCGAGGCCGAGGTCGCCCGCGGCGGCGGGTAGATGGGCCAACCCGACGAGGGAGCTGTCGCAGACCGAGACCAGCCCGAGGAACCACTGCCGGCCGGTCGGGTAGTCGGACACGTCGAGCCGCGTTTCGGACCGTTGGGAGAGCCTGCTGAGCAACAGGCGACGGCTCTGCTCACCGTGCAGCACCGGAGCCGTGGCCAGCAGCTCGGCGATCGCCATCTCCGCCGAGGCACGCCTACGGCGCACCACACCCTCCGCCGTCCGGAGAGGTCGCGCGGGCACGGTCATGCGCCGCCCCGCGTCGCCACCATGCTCACCTGATCCGGTCCCCCGTGCCGGCGCGCCGCTGTGCGCTCGCGGAGCGCACGGAAAGTGACAAAGTCACCCTAGCCGCGAAAGATGGTGCGCCAACGGCGAATGGAGCAACGAGCCCGAGCCGGTCCAGCCCGCGCCTCGTCTGCTAACCCACGGTGGTACCGGTTGGCCCTCAGCCAGACAGCCGGAAGCGACGAGGCATGTGATCGATGCGTCGAAAGCGCGGCGGCCCTGCCGGGACGGATGGCCGTCGAACCGCTAGAGGCTGATCCCGACGATGTTGCCCAGTCCCCGCAGGAGCGGTGGCGCGAGCTGGCCGACGATCGACGGGAGGCTCGGAATCAGGATGGGGACGAGGAGGATCACCAGCAGCAGGATGACGCCGAGGTGGGTCTCGGTGAGCTTGTAGTTCGCGTTGCGCCAGCCGGGTGACTGTGGCCCGAGCAGGAAGAGCACCCGGCCGCCATCGGTCGGCGGGATGGGGATCAGGCTCAGGATGAACATCGCGGCGAAGGTGACGGCCATCGCGAGCAGCAGCTCCGCCGGGAAGCTGTCGATGCTGTCGTACTCGATGGTCCGGTCGCCGATGACCAGCGTGGCCGGGTCGGACAGGCCCGCGACTCCCGCCACCGCCCCGAAGGCGAGCAACAGGTAGGCGAGTGGTCCGGCGAGGATGGCCGCGCTGACGTGGAACCGGCGCTTGCGCCAGACCTCGTTCATCCCGATCGGTTCGGTCCAGCCGTTGCCGGCGATCAGCATCGCGACCGCGCTGAAGGGGCTGACCCGGGTCGGTAGCGGTCGAGCCTTCAGCCGCCCCGACCGCAGCGGTGTCGGGTCACGCGCCAGCCGCGCGGCGAAGATCTGGGCAGTGTCATGGGCGTAGACCCCGATGACCAGGGCAAGGAAGATCCCGAGCAGCGCCGCGGGCTCGGCCAGGTGGAACAGCACGAGAGGTCGTCCGCCTCCAGTTCGTCCGTCTCCGTCGTCCCTACAACGCCGCAGTAGGCGCCGATTCTCCCACTGTCGAATCGAACTTCCGTCGGCAGGGGCGGCCCGGGCCCGCGAGGCGTGCGGGGAGCGCTACCCGACGGCCGGCGGCGTTCCCCGGCGGGTGATGAGCTCGCGGGCGAGGCGGCGGTAACCGGCCGCGCCGACGGAGGTCGGGGCGTAGGTGGTGATCGGCTCGCCGGCGACGGTCGTCTCGGGGAAACGGACCGTCCGGTTGATCACCGTGTGGAACACCTCGTCGGGGAAACGCTCGACGACCCGGGCGAGCACCTCGCGGGCGTGCAGGGTGCGGGCGTCGTACATGGTCGCGAGGATCCCGGCCAGGTCGAGGCGGGAGTTGAGCCGGTCCCGGACCTTGTCGATCGTCTGCAGCAGCAGCGCGACACCCCGCAGCGCGAAGTACTCGCACTCCAGCGGGATGATCACGGCGTCGGCCGCCGTCAGCGCGTTCACCGTGAGCAGGCCGAGCGACGGCTGGCAGTCGACCAGGATGACGTCGTAGTCGTCGAGGACCGGCTTCAGGGTGCGCGTCAGGCTGTGCTCGCGGCCGACCTCGCTGACGAGCAGCACCTCGCCGGCGGACAGGTCGATGTTGCTGGGCAGCAGGTCCAGGTTCTCGACCTGGGTTTCGATGATCACATCGTCGATGTCCGTGTCACCGCCGCCCAGCAGCAGGTCGTGCACGGTCAGTTCGAACTGGTTGGGGTTGATGCCCAGGCCGACGGAGAGCGCGCCCTGCGGGTCGAAGTCGACGAGCAGCACGCGGCGGCCGTACTCGGCGAGCGCGGCGCCCAGGTTGATGGTGCTGGTGGTCTTGCCGACGCCGCCCTTCTGGTTGCACATGGCGAGCACCCAGGCGGGACCGTGCGACGTCAGGGGCTCGGGCACCGGGAACAGCGGCATCGGCCGTCCCGTCGGACCCGTCTGGCCGACCTTGTCGTCGGCGGGGGCCAGCTCGAGGCGGCCCTCCTCGGGGATACGCGGCTTCTCGATGGTGACCTCACCGAAGGGCACCCGGGAAGCGCCGCCCGCCGAGGGCGCGTCGGAGAAACCAGCCACGAATGAACCTGCCATTTCCGCGAGGGGCGGCACGGCCGGTGGCACAGCACCAGCCGCTGGTCCAGCAGCAGACCTTGGCCGCGATTGGAGCGTACCGACAAGACGGGCCGTAAGCGGCTATGGGTGGCCCCGTCACGGCGTGTCGCACGCATCCGTCAATTCCGCTTACCACCTGCCCCGCCGGCCGTCGACCCGGCCTCGGCACGCGGCGTCCCCACGCCGCTTCCAGGCCGCCGCCCGCGGCGGCGGCGGGCGACGCCAGATCGGCCCGCGATGACGGTGACCGCGAAGGCCAGGGCACGGGCGTGCTACGGGTTGACGGGGTAGTCCGGGACGCTGACCAGGCCCGGGTCGCGAACGATCGCCTCGAGCTCCTCGGCCCGGCCGTGCTCGGCGAAGTGTTCCAGGCCGACCTGGACGAACAGGGCGCGGGCCCGGACCGCGACCGGACCGTCGGGGGCGCCGAGGCATCCTTCGGCGCTCGCGTACAGCTTGCGCCCAGCGACCCCGTCGGCCCGAGACCGCAGGTGAAGCGTCGTGCCGACCGGCACCGGCCGCCGGAAGTCGGTCTCGAGCCGAGCGGTGACACAGCTCATCCGGGTCAGATGGCCGAGCATGCCGAGGATCTCGTCGAGAGCCGACGCCAGCAGGCCGCCGTGCGCCAGCCCCGGGGCGCCCTGATGGTGCTCGGTGACCTCCAGGGTCGCCGTCAGTTCGACACCCTCGCCGGCCACGATCGTCAGGTGCAGGCCGTGCTCCTCGGCGGGCCCGCAACCGAAGCAGTGCGCGTAGTGCGCGGGCAGGACGGTTCCCGGCGCCGGCGCGTCCGGATGCCGCGCCGGCACCGCCGCGCCGGCCGGAAGATCGGTTCGAGACGCCGTCACGAGCCGGACGATATCCAACCCGTCACCGTCATCAGGCCGTTCGCGACCCAGCTCTCATTTGGTCCGACCTCGGTCCGGCCCGCCCGAGGCCGCCTGCGGCCGCCCGAGACCGCCGGGCGGGGCGGGCCTGGCCGGCGAGGCGTGCGGAGCGGGTCGGTCAGCCCTCGAGGCGGCGCTTGGCGGCTCGCAGCTTGCGGCGCACGGGGATCTGCGTGATGAGACCGATCAACAGACCGACGACCAGCCCGGCGGCCGCGGCGATGCTCAGCGCTCCGGCCACCGACATGTACTTGCGCGTGCCGAACAGCCAGATCGTGACCTTCTGGTCGTTCTGGGCGACGAACAGCACGACCATGATCGCGAGGACGAGCACGAGGACGGTCACGGCATAGACCACCCAGCTGACCCCGCCGCCACGCTGGCGCCTCCCCGGCAGCCGGCGTCTGGTCCCCCCGGGCTGCGTCGGTGGTACGGGGGCGCCCGGCGCCACGGGGCCTCGCGGCGCCGTCGGCGCCACGGGGCCCGACGGAGGTGGAACCGGTGCTCCGCCCGTCGACCCCGGTGGCGCGTAGTTGAAACTCCCGGTCGGCTGCCCTGGCGCGGTCATCAGCGTCCCTCTCCCCTATGGCACCCCAAGCTCCCGCAAGTGTAGATCCACCCGACCCCGTTCCGGCAGCTCAGAGCAAGTCTGGACGCGGGCTCCGGCATCCGGCATCGTTCCGCCTACTCCGGAAGGGCGGACGGTTCACCACCGCTGACGAACGCGTCCCGAGGGTGCTGCACGGCCGCGAGCGAGAGGGCGTCGCGGCCGAACAGCGCGGCGGTCAGCCAGATCACGAAGACCCGCGCCTTGCGCTCCCAGCTCGGCACGGCCAGCACGTGATAGCCACGGTGCATGAGCCACGCCGGCAGCCCCGTGACGACGATGCGCCGGTACTGGAAGATGCCGTGGCCGAGGCCGAGGGTCGCGACGGCGCCGAGGCTGTGGTGCACGTACTTCTTCGGCTCCCGGCCCCGCAGGGTGGCGATGAGGTTGTGGGCCAGCAGCTTTCCCTGCCGATAGGCGTGCTGGGCGTTGGGCACGGTGCGCGCACCCGGGACAGGCGACGCGAGGTCGGGCACGGCGGCGTCGTCGCCGGCCGCCCAGGCGTCGGGCACGGGATGGCTCTCGGTGCCGACCCGCAGGTCCGGCCGGACGACGACCAGGCCGCGTTCGTCGACCGGGAGGTCCGTGTGCCTGCCGATGACGGGGTTCCCGCCGTTGCCCACGGTCCAGATGATCAGCTCCGAGTCGAACTCCGCGCCGGTGGAGAGCACCACGTGCCCGTCGACGGCGGAGGTCACCTGGGTGTTCAGGTGGACGTGCGCGCCGCGGCGTTCCAGCGAGCGCACCACCCAGCGTCCCGGCCGGTCGGTGACCTCGGGCAGGATGCGGCCCGAGGCCTCGACCAGGTGGAACCCCAGCTCGTCGCGGCGCAGCTCCGGGTAGCGCTTGAACAGCGCGGTCGCCAGCGACAGCAGCTCGCCGAAGCCCTCCACCCCGGAGAAGCCGCCGCCGACGAAGGTGACCGTGAGCAGCTTGCGCCGCCGCGGACCGGGCGGGAGCGCGGCGGCCCGGTCGAACGCGGTCAGCAGCTGGTCCCGGATGGCGACGGCCTCCTCGACGTGCTTGAGGCCGATCGCCCGCTCGGCGATGCCGGGCACGGGGATCTTCCGCGTGACCGCGCCGGCGGTGACGACGATCAGGTCGTAGCCGAGCTCGAACGTGTCCGCGTCGGCGGGCTGGACGGTGGCCACCCGGTTGGCATGGTCGATCGCGGTCACTGTCGCGGCGATGACCCGGGTGCGGCGTAGGTGACGGCGCAGCGACACCGCGGCGTGCCGCGCCTCGACCGAGCCGGCCACGACCTCGGGCAGGAACGGCTGGTAGGTCATGTACGGGCGGGGGTCGACGAGGGTGACCTCGGCCTCGCCCGAACGGAGCTTCCGCTCCAGCTTCCAGGCCGCGTAGAAGCCGGCGTAGCCGCCGCCGACGATCAGGATCCTGCGCATGGCGCCCCCTGTTCGATCTGTTCCGTCTCCACACTGTCTAGACGGCGCGGCGCTCGCAGATGTGAAAACCCCCGGCGTACGCGGTATCGCGGACAGGGGCGGCATCTGGGACAGGGGCGGGGCGACCGGGTCAGCGCGACCGCAGCCAGTCGCGGTAGTGCGTGGCCGCGATGTGGGCACCCTCTGACGTGGTGAGCACGTCGCCCTTGACCGCGGCGAACATGCCCGCCGTCTCGTCGGTGACGACCCGGCGCCCGTCGCCGGTCGCGGCCAGGGTGACGCGGCCCAGCTCGTCGAGCGGGAAGACCTCGGGCCCGCCGACCTCGCGCGTGCCAGCCAGCGGGGCGCCGGCCGCGACCTCGGCGACGGCGTCGGCGACCTCCGCGGCGGCGATCGGCTGGATCGGCGTGGCCGGCAGGCGTACGACGTCGCCGTCGGTGGTCCAGGCCAGCACCGCCGGGACGAACTCCATGAACTGGGTCGCGCGAACGATCGAGTACGGGAGGGGACCGGCCTTGACCAGGTCCTCCTGCAGCGTCTTGGCCCGGTAGTAGACCAGGTCGGGCACCTGGTCTACGCCGACGATCGACAGCGCGACGACATGGCTGGCGCCAGCCCCGGAGGCGGCGGCCAGGAGGTTGGTGACCGACGTCCGGAAGAAGTCCACCGACGCCTCGTCGAAGGTCGGGGAGTTGGTCAGGTCCACGACGACCTGGGCGCCGCGTACCGCCTCGTCGAGCCCCGCGCCGGTGAGCAGGTCGACGCCGGTGGCGCGCGAGTGCGCGCCGACCTCGTGGCCGGCCGCCGCGAGCTTGCGCGCGACCTGGGATCCGATGAGGCCCGTGCCGATGACCGCGATCTTCATGGTGTCAGCCTTTCATAACTCGGATTCATCATGTCCGAGTTACACCTTACCCAGACACATGTTGTCCGAGTCAAGTCGCCGTCTATACGCTGAACCCGTGCGGTTGTCCGGTGGGGTCGAGGCGGCGTTGCACTGCTGCGTGGTGCTGACCGCGGCGAGCGAACCGGTCCCCGCGGCCCGTTTGGCGCAGCTGCACGGGGTCTCGGCGACGTACCTGGCCAAGCACCTGCAGGCGCTGTCCCGCGCGGAGCTGGTGCGGTCGGTGCAGGGCAAGTCCGGCGGATACGTGCTGACCCGCCCACCGGAGGAGATCACGGCGCTCGACGTGGTCGAGGCCGTCGAGGGACCGCAGCCGACGTTCGTGTGCGCGGAGATCCGGCAGCGGGGCCCACTGGCCGCCCCGCCGGAGGCGTGCACCGCGCCCTGCGCCATCACCCGCACGATGCTCGCCGCCGACCACGCCTGGCGCGCGGCCCTGCGCGAGGTATCGATCGCCGACCTGAGCCGTTCGGTGGCCCACGACTACGAGTCCGACGTCCTCGGCCAGATCGGCGCCTGGCTGACCCCGGCGGAGCACTGACCAGCGCGACGGCGACCGGCGGTGTGGAGCGGCGGATCAGAGGGTCGCTCGCGGGCGCGGTGGGCAGGCGCGCAACGCCGGCAATGGCGCCCCTGCCCCCGACCGCCCTGGATGTCACGCATCATGGGCCCTACCTGTCACACACCACATTCCCGTCTGGGAGCTGGTAGCAGCTGGCAACGATCTGACTCTGCCTCCCGCCTTCGGGTGGAAACTCCACGGAGTCAAGAGCCAGCACCACAGCCGCGGCCAGCAGGAGGAATACAGCCAGACAGAACCAGCCGATCCCGGAGATCGAACGAGAAGGCATCGGTATCCCCACTCCATCGACAACAGAGGTGCCGATTACAGTTCCCAATCCTCAGGTAAGTACGCAACCGAATGACCGGCCATCTGCCGGACGCCGCGATATGACGCGAACCGCGACATCGGGACCGACCTGCCGCCGACCCCGGCCGAGGACATATCGCGTCAATATCTTCGGCATCGGCACCCACGACCCAGAATGCCCAGGCTGGAACACCTGCGACCGGCTCGGCGTATATTGGACCTGGCAGCAGCAGGCATACCAAACACACCTCGCCATCTCCCAGATACAAGGCCGGGAACTTACGCCGGGGTTGACCGGGTGCGCACCCTATCCCTGCACGACTCGATAGTCGTAGTGTTTTATGTCATCGAGTCGCAACGACTCGGCACCACAGTCACCGAAGGTCCATCGCGCTCGCCAGTCATCACAGACAAGGACTGCGGCGAATTGATTCTGAAGATTGCCGCCGCCCTTCGGGTGATACACAAGCAGGACGGAAAACGTCTGATCTCCGTCCTTCGACACATGGACGATATCAGGCGGCGTCTCGTTCTGCCAAAATTCTCTGAACTTCGGATACGTAATCCCCACATATCGACGGTAGTTCGTCGTCGTCATCGTGTTCCAGGCATCTCTCACCTTCGCCGGATCAGCGGCGTCGCGGTGAAAGTTCTCAAGGAGTGTGCTCGCCGCGCTCAGGGTTATTGTCGGCCGGACGGTCATCGCTGCCACTATCCAGGTTCCCAGCAGGGCTACTACTGCACCTGTGGCCAGTGTGAGGCTCCAGAATCTAAGACCGCGCCCGGCGCCGGAGCCACCTTCAGGTGATTTTCCCATGTCGTCAGACCTCCATGAAAAGAAGTCAAACCGATGGCGAGGTCACGTTGCACGATGCTCGCGGGTCAGCGGGAACAACGTGAGGTCCTGCGTAAATTCTCATGTCAGACGACACGCTCGCGAAGATACATAAGAATATCGGCGGCCTTCAACCGCAGAAATTCGTCCGCCGAGGGGTCGGCCTCGGTAGCGCGCATCGCGCCGACGAGCTTCGACCTGACGAGACGCGAGAACACCGGCCAAGCCTCGGTGGTCCCCTGAAGGTTTGTACCGATCCGGCGATCGGGGCCCGATGTGATGTTCTTTGCCGCAAGCTCCTCGAACTCGGTCATCGCCGCCAGACGGATATCCGCCCCCTCCTCCGGATTGGTCGCGAGTGGAATGAGAACGGAGACGCTTTCAGGACCGCCGATGTCGCCGAGTGAGTCTATTGCTGCCAGGCGTATTTCTTGGTCGGCGCTCTCGCATTGGGCGGCAAGGTCCGCGACGAAGGTCTCATCGCCGAGGTCACCAGCGGCAACTATTGCGTCAAGCCGAACCGAGCGGTCAGTGGCGTAAATTGCCGAACGAAGGGAGTCCAGGTCACCCAGGGTCATTTCTCCGTTAGCCGGGTGATCTAGTGACCCCCTTTTTTCGAGGCTTCTTCTCCTCGCGAACGCCAACTCTCGCAGGCGCTTGGCCGCAACGCGCCTCTGCGTATTGTCCGTCTGCTCCCGGAGCTCGCTCGCCAGCCTGCCGAGTTCGTCCGTCATCCGATCTCCTTTTCCGCGCGCCACTCTTCGAGGAAATGACGGAAGGGGAGCCACGGGGTCTTCACCTCGTAGGGCGTGCTCACTCGTGTCCGCTGCCACATCTCATTCGCGACAAGGGGCGCCCGCGCGGTGATCTCGCGCTCGACCCTGGGCCAACCGCCGGCCGGCTCCGGCACCTTCGGGCGGATGAACCTCATGACGACATTGCTGGCGAACGGAGTCATGGTGAGTTTGGTGGGCCAGACAGTCAGGACGTTGTCGAACCCGAGCGGATCGATGTACATGTCAGTCATGTGCTGTCCGACTCCGAAGCTGCGCTCGGAGGTAAGGCCTGTGTAGACGGAAACCTCCAATTTGCTGGAGTCGTCGTCCACGAACAGTCCCGGAGCGACCGATGACAGCGATATCAGCATGCGCTTCACCCACTCCTGAGACGGGAAGGCGCTCGTCTGGGGCGTCCCGTCGGATCCCATGGGAAACGGCACACTGTTGTGATCGGAAACGAGCCAGACAGGCCTCCCGGTCTCCGGGTCCTCACGGGAGCAGAGGAAGACGCCCTGGAGCCCACCGCGGATTGGAAAAACCGCGGTCATGAGCGGCAGATGGTCACCGCGCAGGACCATCATCTGGTTCTTACGCTGCGCCTGAACGAATGTTTCTCCTGCGCTCGGGTTCCGATTGGCTCCGATTCTTCCCAGCAGGCCGCAGTTCCCGATCCCGGCGGCGATGACCACGAACTTCGGCCTGAGCTCGACCTGCGTACCCGAGAGCGAAGCCTCCACACTGCTGATGGACTTCCCGTCGTGAATAAATCGGATAGCATCGTCGCCCTCATCCAGCTTGTATGTCGCATGGTCGACATCGCGAGAAAGGCCCTTCACCACCTCACTCGCGTCAAGCGAAAACTCATCCGTCTCGAAGAGATGCTTTACCTTGCCCCCCAGCAGAGCCTCGGGCCACTCCGGACATTCGTCAAAATTTAGACCGGCCGTGCTCCAAAAATATGTGTGTCGCTGAACCGCCGTTCCCGGCCCGAAACCGGCAAGCGCCCGGGACTTGTTTAGCTTGGCAATGCCCTTCTCATCTACAAATGCCTCCCAGAACTGCGCGGCCGCATTAAGAATTATCATCATGTCCGTGTCGTCGTAGTAATGACCCCGATGTATGAGGCCATGCGAGTGACATGTCTGGCCGCCGCCCAGTTCGCCACGCTCGAGGAGCACCGTCCTGTACTGACGCTTGCTCAGATCGTTCAGGAGCCAGAGGCCCTGCGCGCCGCCTCCGATAACAAGCACGTCGAGATCTATCATTTGACAGGCTTCTCCTCTCCAGTTGGCGCCTTCGTAGTAGTCCGTCAGGTACCCATACCGGGCTGGCTCCTATGCCACCTCGTTGCCGTTGATGTGAGTGTTGCTTCTTCCATCCTTCCCGGTTGCGGTCGTGGTGTCCGAACTGCCCGTCTTCTTTCCGTCGCCGTCATATTTGTCGGTGTGGGACTTGGAGGTCTTGCCATCCTTCGAAGTGGACGTCACGGAATCGGAGCTACCGCCTTCCTACCAGCCCCGCCATATTTATCCGTATGCGTGTAGTCCTTTCCGTTCTTGTGTTCGGTCACCGAGTCGGATCTCTTTTCGACGTTGCCTTCCTTGTTTCTGACCTCGGTCTCGATCCTCGACCTCCCGTCCGGATCCTTGCTCGCGTACGAGTCAGCGCTCCCCGACCTCTCGCCATGACCGTCATTTTTCGTGAAGTTGGTGCGAGCATGGATGGTCCTGTCTGCGGACTCGTACTCCTTCCGTTCTCGATCGCTGAAGTGGGAGCGGTCGCGTCCGCCAGCGGACTCACCTCGATCGCTGGCTCCGGCGCGCGGCGAGTCCGATCGCCTCTCCTCGGACTGCGATCGCCGATCACTCGGCATCTCACCCATTACTTCCCCTCCACAGCTCCACCCCACGGACACCCGAAATCTCGATCCGTCGGAGACCGAGACATCTTCGCCGAACTCGCTCCACAAATTTCGGCTTCATCAGACGCCGACCAGGCGAGATCGTCAAAATGCGGTCAGGCAGGACCTGCGAAAATGGTCATCACGTCGCATCGCGTACGGAACGGCGCTGACCGGCAATCATCGGACGCATCGGCGACGCGATACTCGGCCCCGGATTCGCCGACCTGCGTAAAAATGGGGGCAGCCATAAAATTGGCACATGGTCGGTGTCCGAGCATGCGTCCGTTGTGGGGCGGCGCCGGCAGCGGGTGACCGGGTGTGCGGCCACTGCGGCCAGCCGTTCTCTGCGGCCCCACCCCCGCCGGTGACGCCACCGTCCGTCCGGTCGGGGCCTCTAGACTCCCCCGAAAGGCAGTCCTGGCCCTCGGGAGCATCTGGGGACGACATCCTGCCGCCGGGTCCGCCCTCGGATCGGAGTGCTCGCCCAGGCGACGGCGGTTGGCGGCCACGTGGCAACCGGCAGGGCGGGCCGACCTCGGAGACACGGGGCCCGGAGGCTCGGAGCGGCGGCACCTTCAGCGCCCCGACGGCAACGGGCCTCGATCGCCCTGACTTCCGGCGCGTCGCCGGCGTGACCCCAGCAGTGGGCAGTACGACCGCCGTCGACGGTCAAGTGCGCGGGGCGCAGGTGCGCTCGGAGTTCCACGGCGAGAACCAGTACGAGAACGATCTGGAGCTTCCGCGTGGAGCGCTACGACAGCGCCGGGGAACGGACCCTGCTCGAGGAGATCGTGCCTGGGCTCGGGTACGAGGAGAAGGTGACCGGCGACCTGCGCGTGGCCCTGCGCACCCGGCTTGACGGCCTGCGCACGGGAGGCAAGGGACGCATGCTCGACACGCGCGGCTCACTGCCGATGTCCACGCTGCTCGGGCAGCCGACCGTGCTCGAACTTGAAGGCATGGGCGATGACGACGACAAGGCATTCATGATGGGCCTGCTGATGATCCGGCTGGTCGAGCAGCGCCGAACCGAGGGCGACATCGAGAAGCTGCGGCATCTCCTTATCGTGGAGGAGGCCCACAGACTGCTCGCCGACACCGGCGCCGGCAAGGACCGCTCGGAGGCGGAGGCCGACGCCATGGGCAAGGCCGTGGAGACGTTCACCGGCCTGCTTTCGGAGATCCGCGCCTATGGGCAGGGCGTGGTCGTGGTGGACCAGATACCCACCTAGGTCGCGCGGGACGTGCTGAAGAACACCAACCTGAAGGTGGCCCACCGCATCGTGGCCGGGGACGACCGTGACGTGCTCGGTGACACCATGGTGATGACCACCCGTCAGGACGTGGCCATGGCGAGCCTGCCGGCAGGTCGAGCCGCGGTGTTCGCGGACGGCGAGGACGCGCCGTTACTGGTCCAAATCCCGCAGGTCAAGGGCGGTTCCGGCAGTTGGCCCACCGACGCCGAGGTACGTGAGCACGCCCGCGTCCAGGGGGTGGGGCCGATGCTCGCGTCCGGTGACTGCGACGAGGGCTGCCTGGCCGATCCGGTGGCCTGCGCGGCCGCCCGCCGTCTCGTCGACGACCCGGCGGTGCGACGCAAGTTCGCGCGGACCGTGCTGTCAGCGGTGCTGACGCCGGGCGCGCTGGTACGCACCTGGCCAGACGTGCTCGCGTGGTCGCACCCCGGCTTTCCGCACGGGGCGGACGGCCCTTCCAGGACTGCGCCCGCATCTGGGGGGAGCGCCCGGGGCCGTGCCTGTGCCGCTGGCCGGTTGGCGACCTCGTCGCGTCGGGCGACTTCACGCAGGTGTGGGCGCAGGCACGCGACGCGGACCGCGCCTCGGCCACCGGAGGCCGTCATACGCTGTGGGACGTCTGCAAGGACGCCGCCTACCAGTTGGTGGAGTTTCCGGAGGAGGAGACGACCGAGACGGCCGCGCGCCTGCGCGACATCGTCGACCGCCTGGCGCTGTGCTTCGGTCAGCAGATGCTGACAGCCGAGAGCTGGTCGCATCCGGCAACGGTGCGCAGAGCGGTTTCGGGCCTACTGGCCGAGCTGGAGACGGACGTCTCGCCCGCGGACGACGCACGGCTGCTCGGCAGGTCGGCCGCAGAACACCTCGGTGAGCTGCTGCCGGAGTGATGGTGGACACCCCGGCCCACGCACGCCAACATTGCCAACTTCCTCCCATGAGGTCGGGCGCTGTAGGGGTCTTGGGGACGAGTCGGCCTGTAAGCCGGATTCTGTGACCGGCGCGTGGCCGGTCGGCGATCATCTCTCTAGGGCCGCCGTTGCCGACGGCCTCGTGCGGTCTACCCGCGGACTCGGGCGGGCCGCCCTCGAACGTCCGCGCAGTGGATGCCCTTGCGGCCACCCACCTTTTGACCTTGCTCCGGGTGGGGTTTACCAAGCCGCCCGGGTCACCCCGGGCGCTGGTGCGCTCTTACCGCACCGTTTCACCCTTACCGGTGCCCGACGCCTCGCGGCGCCGGTACCGGCGGTCTGTTTTCTGTGGCACTGTCCCGCGGGTCACCCCGGGTGGGCGTTACCCACCACCCTGCCCTGTGGAGTCCGGACTTTCCTCGGCGGGTGCCGGCTCACGCCGGCCCCGACGCGACCGCCCGGCCGACTCGTCCGTACTGAACTCTACCCGGCGGACGGATCTTGCTCAAACGGGCGGTCGGCCCGGGGCGGACGGCCGAGGTGGATTCAGACAGTCGGCGGGACGATGGCGGCGCTGATGTCGGCTTCGCGCTCGACCAGCTCGTGGCCGTAGACGGTCGCCGCGTCGACCCGCAGGATCAGGCAGAACGACGGCCTGTTGGAGAACTCGGCGGTGAGTTCGTCGGCACGGCTGCGCAGGTAGTACGCGGCGGCGAGGTTCGCCGTCGCGGTCTGCCCGGCGAGGATGAACAGCGGCCGGCGGGCCGGGCCGGCGGCCACCCGGGCCAGCAGCGCGAACTCGTGCTCGCCCGGCCGGCCGGCGAACTCCCTGGCCGCCTTGTCCGCGCCGTCGCCCTTCTCGCCGCGCAGCCGCCGGCCCTCCCGCCCGCTCGGGACGGTGACCGCGATGACCCGGCTCTCCCGCGGTGGGCGAGCGGGCACGATCATCGGGCCCGACAGGTTGGTCGTGTCCTGCGCCGCCCCGTTGGGGGCGCCCTCGGCGGAGGCGCCGACGGTGGCCAGCGCCGGGGCCGCCGACGGCGGAGCGGGCGGCGTGGGCGGGGAGAAGGTCACCCCGGGCAGGTAGCGGGACAGGTGGGCCGCCATCCGCGGGTTCGAGCGCGGGTCGCCGATGCAGAACTCGGTGCGCCGGCCGATGCTGTCCTGCACCGCTCCGCCTGGGGTGACCCTGGGCCGCGCGTCCGCTCCGTAGATGACCGAGGAGATCTCCGAGACCGCGAGCACGTCGTCACGGGCGATCATCCCGTTCGGCGCGAGCGAGGCGACCGCGACGAGGATCTCGTCGTCGGCCGCGAGCCCGAACAGCGTCGACTGGCGGGGCCTCGACATGGGCGCGCCGCCGGGCCGTTCCCACAGCCGGATGGCCAGCGCCCCGAGCGCGCCCGCCGCAAGCGAGATCGCGACCGTGAGCAGGATGTCCGGCAACACGTCCACCTGGTGTTCCTCCGTCTGTCAGATCTCGTGTCCGCGCGCGGTGCCCGGTCGGTCGGTGCGCCCGCGTCGGCCGCGAGGCCGGTGCCGGGCGGGGACAGCCCGCCGCCGGGGACGACTCCGGTCGACTCGCCCGGGGCGATCCTAGGCGGGACCAACCTGGGCAGATCCACGGGGTTCACCATCGCAGCCCACCACGAGCCCACCCGACCACGGTCCGCTCCGGGGCGTGCCGCCTGGGTCACTGCCGCCAGGCCGCGGGGCGCGGGGCGCCTACCAATGCCACGTCGGACGCACCGACCAGGGCGGGAGTTGCGTGGTCGTCGCTCCCGCGAAATGCCCAGACGTCCTAGCCACCAGGCGGAAGCGCCGCCTCGGAAGGGCCAGCGAGCCCCGCGCCGGGAAGGCTCGCGCGCCGGGATCGCCGCGGCCGCCGGTCTCCCGGCTGGCCCGCCGGGCGAGCAGGGCCAGCCGGGTCGAGATTTCCGTCACTCGGCCAGGTCGGCCCGGCGAAGGGTCAGCCGAGCAGCAGGAGGCGCGTTGGGTCGGCCAGGACGGCGGCGATCTCTCCGAGGTAGCGGGAGGCCGCCTCGCCGTCCAGGATCCGGTGGTCGAACGACACCGAGATGGTCATCACCCGGCGGATCTGGATCTGGCCTTCCCATACGGCCGGGGTCTCCCGGATGGCGCCGAGCACGACGAGCGCCGCCTCGCCCTCGCGGACCAGCCCGGCGGCCGCGTCGACCCCGAAGACGCCGACGTTGGACACGGTGATCGTGGCGCCGAGCATCCGGGCTGGCGGGGTCCGGCCGGCGCGGGCCTGGGTGACGAGCTCGGTGAGCTCGCCCGCCAGCGCGGGCAGCGACAGCCGGTCGGCGTCCGGGACGACCGGCACGATCAGCCCGCGGTCGGCGGCGACGGCCACCCCCAGGTTGACGCCCGCGAACACCTCGATCTCGCTGGACCCGTCAACGGACGTCAGCCAGCGCGCGTTCGCCAGCGGGTGCGCCGCGAGCGCCGCGACGACGGCACGCGCGATGAACGCCAACGACGTCACCCGCGGCGGCGCCGCGGCGCCGGGACGCGCCGCCGCCTCGTTCTGGGCGCGCCAGCGGGCGACCAGCGCCAGCATCGCGGTGACGTCGACGGCGCGGTGCACCGTCGCCTGCGGGACCGTGAAGGCGCTGCGTTCCATGGCGAGCGCCATC
>NZ_KI912266.1:4283755-4334884 GCF_000235425.2 Pseudofrankia saprophytica | reverse complement strand
CGGCGCGAGCGCCAGCGACGCGGCGACGGGCCGGGGCGCCGTCTGGCCCAGCGGGCGGCGCGGGCGGCGGCGCGGCGGCTCCCCACCGGCGGTCTCGACCGGCGCGTGGCCGACGACCAGGGCGGGCGGCGCCTCCTCGGCCTGGGCCCTGGCCACGGTGAGCAGCGCCGAGCCGACCGGCACGAGGTCACCCTCGGCGCAGTGCAGGGCATGGACGACACCCGCGAACGGCGACGGGATCTCGACCGCGGCCTTGGCCGTCTCCACCTCGACGAGCGGCTGGTTGAGCTCCACGGTCTGCCCTGGCTGTACCAGCCAGTGCACGATCTCCGCCTCGGCGAGGCCCTCGCCGAGGTCTGGCAGGTGGAACTGGTCGTACATCTGGCCTCTTTCCACCGGTCTGGCGGTCGGCCGTCCCGGCCGTGGCCTCGGCGCTCTCGGCGCCCTCGGCGCGGTCAGTACGTGCGGTCAGTACGTGTCAGTACGTGCGGTCAGTACGTGAAGGTGCGGTCCACGGCGTCGAGCACCCGGTCGAGGTCGGGCAGGTACTCCTGCTCGAGGCGCGCCGCCGGGTAGGGAGTGTGGTACCCGCCGACCCGGCCGACCGGCGCCTCCAGGTGGTGGAAGCAGTCCTCGGTCAGCCGCGCCGCAATCTCGGCGCCGAGCCCGGCCGTCACCACCGCCTCGTGCACGACGACGGCTCGGCCGGTGCGGCGCACCGAGTCGGCCAGCGTCGGCCAGTCCAGCGGGGCGAGCGAGCGCAGGTCGACGACCTCGACCGAGCGGCCGTCGGCCGCGGCGGCGCTCGCCGCGTCCAGGCAGGTGCGCACCGTCGGCCCGTAGGCGATGAGCGTGACGTCGGTGCCGGGCCGGGCCACCCGGGCGCGTTCCATCGGCGGCGCCGGGTCCTCGGGGACGGCGAGCGGGCCACGTTCCCAGTAGCGCCGCTTCGGCTCGAAGAAGATCACCGGGTCGTCGCAGGCGATCGCCTGGCGCAGCAACAGGTAGGCGTCGGCGGACGTCGACGGCGTCAGCAGCCGCAGCCCCGGGGTGTGCGCGAAATACGCCTCCGGGGACTCGCTGTGGTGCTCGACCGCGTGGATCCCGCCGCCGTAGGGGATCCTGATCGTCACAGCCATCCGCAGGTGACCGGCGGAGCGCTGGTGCAGCCGGGAGAGCTGGGTGACGATCTGGTCGAACGCGGGGTAGACGAAGCCGTCGAACTGGATCTCACAGACGGGCCGGTAACCGCGCATCGCGAGCCCGATCGCGGCGCCGACGATGCCGCTCTCCGACAGCGGGCTGTCGATCACCCGTGCCTCCCCGAACTGCTCCTGCAGCCCGTCGGTGACCCGGAAGACCCCGCCGAGGCGGCCGACGTCCTCCCCCAACAGCACCACCTTCGGATCGGCGGCCATCGCGTCGCGCAGCCCGGCGCCCAGCGCCCTGGCCATCGGGACGGCGGCCGGCGCGGGCTCGGTGGCGGCCCTGGCCTCGGGGACCAGGAGTGTGCCTGGTGGCGGTGTGCGTGTGCTCATACCTGGAACGACTCCCGGTACTCGCGGAAGCGGGCTCGCTGGACGCGGGCCTCCTCCGTCTCGGTCACCAGCACCTCGTCGAAGAACGCGTCCGGCGCAGGATCCGCCAGCGCGAGCGTCTCCGCCCGCAGCTCGGCGGCGGCCGCCTCGGCCTCGGCCCGCTGCCCGTCGAACCAGGCGGCGTCACAGACCGGCGCCAGCGCCCGCACGACCCGGTCGATCGGGTCGAGCGCCCGCCAGAGGTCGACCTCGCCGGCCGGCTGGTAGCGCGTCGGGTCGTCCGAGGTGGTGTGCGGTCCCATCCGGTAGGTATAGGCCTCGATCAGTGTCGGGCCTTCGCCCGCGCGTGCCCGGGCGAGCGCCGCCGACGTGACCGAATGCACGGCGACGACGTCGTTGCCGTCGACCCGCACCCCGGGGAACCCGAAACCCGCGGCCCGCGCGGCCAGCGGCACCCGCGACTGGCGCGCCGCCGGCGTCGAGATCGCCCACTGGTTGTTCTGGCAGAAGAACACCACCGGGGCCTTGAAGCTCGCCGCCCACACGAACGCCTCGTTGGCGTCGCCCTGGCTCATCGCGCCGTCACCCAGGTAGGCGAGGACCGCCGCCGGCTCCTGCCCGCCCGCCACGCCGGCCTGGGCTTCCAGCCGAGGGCCGAGCTGGGCGTCGAGCTGGAGACCGAGGGCGTAGCCGACGGCGTGCAGCGTCTGCGAGGCGAGCACGAGCGCGTAGTTGGCCAGGTTGTGCGCGGCCGGGTCCCAGCCACCATGGGTGATCCCGCGCAGCAGCCGCATCACCTCGACCGCGGGCAGGCCCCGGTCCCAGGCGACGGCGTGCTCCCGGTAGCTCGGGAAGATGAAGTCCGCCGGTGCGGCCGCGCGCACGGAGCCGATCTGGGCCGCCTCCTGGCCACGCAGCGGGATCCACAGCGCGAGCTCACCCTGACGCTGCAACGCCGTCGCCGCCTCGTCGAGATGACGCGCCCGCAGCATCGCCCCATAGCAGCCCTTCAGCTCCTCGACACCCAGCAGCGGGCGAAAGTCCACATGCTCGACCGCCGACCCGTCCGGATTCAGCAGCCGCACGCCGTAGTCGTCGGACGATTCACCCGAACTCACGTAGCGCACTCCCCCTCTGAGCTGGCCGTGACCACCACAAATACAGACTCACCATATTTCGACCACTTTCGGTAATCGAATACCGATGTAGTTGTACGCCCGACAACTACCGTAGGAGTCCACCTGGATGCGTTACGTTATTACCGGGAGGTCACCACCGGTGGGAGGCATGCGGTCGCCCGCGGCGACGCGCTCGGTGAAGCCGAGGTCGGCGACCTGGTCGCACCGCCCCTGCGCGTCCTCGGCCACCAGCCGCCGCGAGCACACGAGCGGCCCGCCCGATGGCACCCCGGCACGCCCTCCGAACTCATCGCGTGTCGACAGGTAGCCGTTGCCAGCCCGACCGCCGGCCATTTCCGGTATCACCGGATCCGCGAGGACAGCTCCATGGGCGATGGGCATACGCGAGATAACGGGCATCGCCGCCGGACCCGGAAGCCGGCGACGCACGAAAGAGGGGCGGTGCCTCGACAGGAGGCACCGCCCCAGCCCATCAGGACCTCCGGAGCATCAGCCGTTCCGGATGGTCACGACAGGAGCCGACCGGCCGGTCCAGCAGCGACGACTACCAGCCCCAATCCCAGTCGTCCTTACGGTCCTTGCCCCAGCCATCCTTACGGTCCTTGCCCCAGCCGTCCTTACCCCAACCGTCCTTACGGTCCTTGCCCCAGCCGTCCTTGCCGTCCTTACCCCAACCGTCCTTGCCATCCTTGCCCCACTCGTCCTTGCCCTTGTCCCAGCCACCGTCCTTCTTGTCGCCCCAGCCCCAGTCGCAGGCCTGCGCGGCAGCGACGCCCGGGCCGAATCCAAGAACCACGGCGACGGCGCCGGTCACGGCAATGGTGGCCGCGCGTCGACCAATCGACTTCTTCATCTAACCGGTCCCCCATATCACCTGATGGCCTGCGGCCCGGCGGGATCTCTCTCGCGCGGACGTCGGCCGGCCGCCGCTGAATGCGACGTCGGAATGACTTCGCGACGCAGCGTAACCGGATTTCGCCCAGCCGAAAAAAGGATCAGGGAGCGTCTTGCCATTTCGGCTTATACGTTCCCGTCCCGGCCTTCGCGCCGGTTCCGGTCATACCAGCTCCAAAGCCAGGCAGGGCGCCGACGATATCCGCGTATTCCATCGATTCCGGCGACGGAAATGGGCCGGAAGAAAACGGCCTAGAAGACCGGTGGAGCCATCACGGAACCGACCGGTGCCGGTGCTTGACAGTATTCCCGGGAACAAGTGCCCGACCTCCCACGGCCGTCCGCCATGCCGGCGGGCACCATCGGTCAGGTCATCCCCGCCCGGGCTCCGGGGCGTCGGTACCCGGCCGCGGGCATGGTCACGAGTCCGGCCCGCGGCCCGGCCTGGCTGAGTCGGCACGGGACAAGACCGGGCCGTTCGGCCGGGATGCGCGCAGCGGCAGTCAGCCGCGACCGGTGGCGTCGACGATCGGGGTGGCGACCCGGCCGACCCGCTCGATCTCGACCTCCACCCAGTCCCCGGGCACCAGGTAGCGGGGCGGCCTGCGGATGTAGCCGACGCCCGCGGGGGTGCCGGTCACCAGCAGGTCGCCGGGGTACAGGGTCATCGTCTGGCTGATGAAGGACAGCACCTGACCGACGCTGAAGATCATGTCGCTGGTGTCGCCGTCCTGGACGACCTCCTCGACCTGAGAGCCGTCGTCCGCCCGGGTGCGCACGCGGGTGACGACGCGCAGCCCGTCGGCGGGGTCGCCGACCTCGTCGGCGGTGACCACCGGGCCGAGCGGCCCGCTTCGGTCGGAGTTCTTGCCGAGGGTCCACTGCGGCGAACGCCCCTGGGCCCGCCTGGCCGACAGGTCGTTGAACGCGGCATAGCCGAGCACCCCGGCCAGGGCCGTCGCCTCGTCGGCGTCGGCGAGCGTCGCGCCGAGGACGACACCCAGCTCGCCCTCCCAGTCCAGCCCGCGTTCCCCCGCCGGGACGGGCGCCGGCGTCCCGTCGACGGTCAGCGACACCGTCCACCGCCCGAAGATCGCCGGGTATTTCGGCAGCGGGAGACCGGTCTCGGCCGCGTGCGCCCGGTAGTTCAGCCCGACACACAGCACCCGCGCCGCCGGCGGGACCGGCGCGACGATCGTCAGCTCGCTGACGGGCCGCGCCGCGGTCCCCGGCAGCGCCAGCGCCTCGGCGGCGCGGTCACGCCAGCGGGGCACGTCGGCATAGAACTCCTCGACCGGCGCGAGCCCGATCACCCCGGGCCCGGCCGGCATCGACCCGGCCGCCGTCGCCGCCCCCGGCGCGCCACCACCGGCCCGGGTCAGGACGCCGACCACCGACCTGCCGCGTTCCCGGAACCCCACGAACCGCATCGCGCCCCCTTCCCAAGCCCCACGACAACCCGACCGACGCGACGGCGACCGCCCAAACCGTGGTCGGTGAGCGTGTCCCCGCGGTCGATCATCGACCACGATCCACGACCGGAAGGCGAAACGTGGCCGATGGTCGTGTCCCCACGATCGCTGGTCGGCCACGGTTCACGGCTCACGGCCGTCGGTCAGTCAGGCAGGCGGACAGGCGGGGCCGTGCGGCGCAGCCACCACAGGCCGAGCGCCGGCAGCACGACCGGCAGGAAGAAGTAGCCCTGGCCATAGACCGACCAGACCGCCTCGTCGGGGAACAGGTCCCGGTCGACGACGCTGAGCGTGCCGACGGTGAGCACCCCGGCGAGCTCGGCGGCGCAGGCGGCGGTCGCCAGCCGCCGGCCGCCGGCCGAGGACCGGGTGAGCCCGATCGTCGCCAGGATGTACACGACGCCCGCGAACGCGGACAGCAGGTAGGCGACCGGCGCCTCGTCGAACTTCGTGATGATCTGTACGAGCGCGCGCGACGTCGCCGCGACCGCGAACACCGCGTAGACGGCGACCAGCAGCCGTCCCGGCCCGCTCGACGTCCGCCGCGCGCCCGGTACCGGCGCCGCCGTGTCCTCCGGAGGCGTACCGCCCACCGTGGCCGGCTCCCCCGCCGTCTCGGTCGTCATCCCGTCCTCCCGCCGTCCCTGTCTGGCTCACCCCGGCTCCGGCCGAAGGCCCCGGTGGTGGCCAAGCCGCGCACGCCCCGGAGTCCCGGAGCCTCGGGGCAGGTCCGGGCGTCGACCCCCGTCACGACCAGGTCTGCTGCAGGCGCTGCACCATGACCGCCACCACGAGGGCCGCGACCCCGAGCACCGCCGTCCCCGACCGGGACCGCTCCCCTACCGCCCACCATGCCCCGATGGGCAGCGCCACGACGGACGCGACCAGGTAGAGCACGAACGTCAGCGGCTCGTCGGCGTGCTCGCCCCGGGCGACCAGCACGATCGCGCCGACCACTTGGGCGAGGATCAGCGCCTCGACGACCCCGGCCCCGGCGAGCACCGACTGCCCGATCGGCCGGTTGCGCCAGGCGAGGAAGAACACCCAGGCCGCGAGCAGCAGCGCCGCGACCGCCACCGCGACGGCAATGACCCTGACCATCTCTCGCGCCCACCTCTACTACATGCCGTAGAACCCGATCCTAGCCGGCCGACCGCGAGGTTCCGTTCGGCGGGCGGACGAAGAACCAGACGATCTCCATGAGGACGGCCGTGGCCGCGGCGATGCCGAGAGCGACGAGCGGGCCGGTGGTCCCGACCAGGGAGAGCTGGAAGAAGTCCTGCAGGTAGGGGACGACCAGCACCACGGCGAACAGCGCGCCCATCGCGGCGACCAGCAGGACCCGCCACCAGGTGTACGGCCGGGCGATCATGGCGAGCGCCCACATCGAGGCCAGGAACAGCGTGAACGTCGACAGGGACGTCTCGGCCTTCAGGTCGTGGTCGTAGAAGACCTCGCGCGCCAGGAAGTACGTGGCCACGGTCGCCAGGCCCGCCAGGACGCCGGCGGGGATGGCGAAGCGCAGCACCCGGGAGACGAAGCCCGGCCGGGCCCGCTCGTGGTTCGGCGCGAGCGCGAGGAAGAACGACGGGATGCCGATCGTCAGCGAGCTGATCAGCGTCAGGTGCCGGGGCAGGAACGGGTACGGGACCTGCGCGGCGACCACGACGATCGCCAGCAGCACCGAGTAGACCGTCTTGGTCAGGAAGATGTTCGCGACCCGCTCGATGTTGCCGATGACGCGGCGGCCCTCGGCGACGACGAACGGAAGCGCCGCGAAGCTGTTGTCCAGCAGCACGATCTGCGCGACGGCCCGGGTCGCCGGGCTGCCGGATCCCATCGCGACCCCGATGTCGGCGTCCTTGAGGGCGAGCACGTCGTTGACGCCGTCGCCGGTCATCGCGACGGCGTGGCCACGGGCCTGCAACGCGCCGACCATCTCCCGTTTCTGGTGCGGGGTGACCCGGCCGAAGATCGTGTGCGTCTCGAGCTCGACGCCGAGCTCGGCCCGGTCCTCGGGCAGCGAGCGGGCGTCGACGGGGTTGTCGGCGCCGGCGAGGCCGAGCTCGCGGGCGACCGCGCCGACCGACAGGGCGTTGTCGCCGGAGATGACCTTGGTAGCGACGCTCTGCTCGGCGAAGTAGCGCAGCGTGTCCGGGGCGTCGGCGCGCAGCCGCTGAGCGATGACGACCAGCGCCGCCGGCTCCACCGCGCCGTCCACGCCGCCCGCGAGCGCGTCCGCCAGCGACCGGTCGGAGCGGGCGAGCAGCAGCACCCGCAGGCCGCGCTCGCCGAACGCGTCGGCGTCCGCGAGCGCCGGGTGGCCGCGGTCGAGCAGCACGTCGGGGGCGCCGAGCAGCCAGGTCGACTCCGCGCCGTCCGGCTCGGCGAGTCGAGCCCCGGACCACTTGCGGGCCGACGAGAACGGCGCGGCGTCCACCGGCCGCCAGCCGTCCGGCGCCGGGTATGCGTCGATGATGGCCTGCAGGCTCGCGTTCGGCCGCCGGTCGGCCGCGCCGAGCGCGCCGAGCACCGCGGCCACCCGCCCGTCCGTACCGGCCCCGCCACCGTCCGCGGGCGCATCACCGTCGCCGGACGCGTCGTCGGCGTATCGCCCCAGGGGGCGGACCTCGAGGACGTCCATGGCCGGCTCGGTCAGGGTGCCGGTCTTGTCCAGGCAGACGACGCTGACCCTGGCGAGCCCCTCGATCGCGGGCAGCTCCTGGACCAGGCAGTTACGCGACCCGAGGCGCACGACGCCGGCCGCGAACGCCAGTGACGTGAGCAGCACCAGCCCCTCGGGCACCATGCTGACGAGGCCGGCGACCATCCGCCGGATCGCTTCGGCCAGGTCGTTGTCGTCGATCGTGAGCTGGCTGATGACCAGCGCGATCCCGGCCGGGATGATCAGGTAGGTGACGATCCGCAGGATCTTGTTGACGCCGTTGCGCAGCTCGGAGTTCACCAGCGTGAACCGGCTGGCCTCGGCGGCGAGGCGGGCGGCGTAGGCCTCGGTGCCGACCTTCGTCGCGACGAACGCGCCGGTGCCGGCGACGACGAAGCTCCCGGACATCATCGGGTCGCCGGGACGCTTGTGGACCGGGTCGGCCTCGCCGGTGAGCAGCGACTCGTCGACTTCCAGGCCGTCGGCCTCGCCGACCGTGCCGTCGACGACGATCTTGTCACCGAGCCCGACCTCGATCAGGTCGTCGAGGACGATCTCGCCCGGCGCGAGCTCCACGGCCTGACCGTCGCGGCGGACCGTCGGGCGGGCCTCGCCGATGACGGCGAGGCGGTCGAGGGTCCGCTTGGCGCGCAGCTCCTGGATGATACCGATCACCGAGTTCGCCACGATCACCGCGCCGAACAGGCCGTCCTGGATCGGCCCCACGACGCAGATCAGCGCGAAGAGGACGCCAATGATCAGGTTGATCCGGGTGAACACGTTCGCGGTGAGGATCTCGCGGACGGTCCGGCTGGACCTGGTCGGCACGTCGTTGACCTGGCCGGCGGCGACCCGGCTCGCGACCTCGGCGGCGGTCAGCCCGCCCGGGGAGAACACCAGGACGTCGCTCGCGGACCCGCCGTCGCTCCCGGCACCGTCCAGCCCGCCCACCAGGGCCGGCAGGGCGGGCGCGGCCGAGATGCCGTCCGCGTCGTCAGGAGCGGACGCCTCCCGTGGGACGGCCACGCCGCCACCACTGGCGGCCCTGGCGGACGCGCCGTCGGCCGGGGCGGCCGGGGCGGCGGGACCGGCCGGGGTGCTCGCGGGTGCGCCGTCGCCGGCCAGGCCGGGCGTGGCCGGGCCGGCGTCGACCCGCTGCTCCATGCTTCGGTTCCCCTCGCTCAGTCGGACGCGTGGCCGCGGCGCGGCGGAGCGACCGGCACTCTGCGCGTACATCGCCAACCTATGCGAGGAGTTCGACCAGCCGGTGACGGAACCCTGGCCCGCCGGGGTCGGCGTCCGGTGGGGGCCCACGGCCTGCCCGCCAGGCGCGCAATGGAAGGCGGCGGACGGGCAGACGCGCCGGGCGGGACGCGAGGCGCACCGGCGTCCGGCTATGAGGTAGGTCTCACGTGGGCGATTCCACGGACGCGGACTCACGCGCCGCCCACCGCTGGAACGGGCGCCCTTGCCGTCGTGGTTGCCGCGATCCCGGCCCGAACACGGCGCCACGAGCCGTTTGCCGGGTGCCGCTGCCCGCCGAGGCGGCACCATAGGACCATGGCAACCGAAGGGCTGGCCGCGGGCGCGACACCATTGGCCTACCGCGTCAGGCCGTTCACCCGTGCCGCGGCCCTCGGCCCACGCCCGGCGGACGTGCCGGTGATCAGGGACGCGGCGGCCGGAGTGATGGCCCTGCGGGAGGCCATCGCGGCCGCCGTCGGCGTCACGGCCGGCGGCGGCGTCGCCGTGCTGACGGGCGCCGGCATGTCGACCGAGTCCGGGATACCGGACTACCGCGGACCGAGCGGCGCGCTGCGGCGCAACCACGCGCCGATGACCTACCAGCAGTTCACCGGCGACCCGGCGGCCCGCCGGCGGTACTGGGCCCGCAGCCACGCTGGCTGGCGGCACATCGTCGACGCGCGGCCCAACTCCGGGCACACCGCGGTCGCCGCGCTGGAAGGTGCCGACCTGCTCACCGGCATCGTGACGCAGAACGTCGACGGTCTGCACCAGGCCGGCGGCGCGCGCTCGGTCGTCGAGCTGCATGGCAGCCTCGCCCGGGTGCTCTGCTCCGACTGCGGTGACGTCAGCCCACGCGCCGAGCTCGAGGCGCGCCTCGCCGCCGCCAACCCCGACTTCCGCCCCGAGGCGGTCGACGCCGGCGTGTCCGGCGCCGAGGAGCCCGGCCCGCCAGAGGAATGGGACGGCGGGGGCGGCCCGCCCGCGGCGGCCGGGGAGGGCGGCGGCGCGGCCGGCGCGGCGCCGCCGCCGGCCGGCCGGGTCAACCCGGACGGTGACGCCACGCTGGCCGAGGCCGAGATCACCCGGTTCGCCATGGTCGGCTGCGGGCGCTGCGGCGACGGCCGGCTCGAGCCCGACGTCGTCTTCTTCGGCGCGACGGTCCCACGCGACCGGGTGGCGGCCGCGATGGATGTCGTGGAGCGCTCCCGCCTCCTGCTGGTCCTTGGTTCGTCGCTTACCGTGATGTCTGGCTACCGGTTCGTGCTGCGGGCCGGCAAGCTCGGCATCCCGGTCGCCATCGTCAACCAGGGCCCCACCCGCGCCGACGCCCGTGCCGCCCTCCTCGTCGACGCTCCCCTCGGTGACATCCTCCCGGCCCTCGCCCACGAGCTCACCGTCACCTCCTGAGGCCGTCGCCCCACGGGCCGTCGGCGGCGGCCCGTCGACCACGGGCCGCCACGATCACCACCGCCGGTCCGAGCCCCGCCACCGGGCCAGACTCCGGCCACCACGCCAGGCCCCGGCCGCGAGCCGGGCCCCGGCCGCGAACTGGCGGGCGCTGCGAGGATGGGGGCGTGCGGACGAATGGAACGGCGGGGCGGGTGGACGCGCGGTTCCGGGCGGCGACGCTCGACGACGTGCCCGAGCTGCTGACGCTCATCACCTCGGCCTACCGGGGCGAGGCGAGCCGGGCGGGGTGGACGACCGAGGCGGACCTGCTCGGCGGCCAGCGCACCGATGCCCAGGCGATCGTCGAGATCGTGACCAGCGCCGACGGCATGATCCTGGTGGCGCAGGAGGCCGCGGGCGGTGCCGGGGCGGATGACGTCGAAGGCCGCGAGGACGGTGCCCGCGCCGCGGCGACGCCTGGGCGGCGGATCATCGCGTGCTGCCAGCTGGAGCGACACGGCTCGACGGGCTACTTCGGCATGTTCGCGGTTCGACCGACCAGGCAGGGTGGCGGGCTCGGCTCGGCGGTGCTCGCCGAGGCGGAGCGGCGGGCCCGCGAGGCATGGGGCGCCGACCGGATGGAGATGTACGTGATCTCCCAGCGCGCCGAGCTGATCGCCTGGTACGTCCGCCGCGGCTACCGGCCGACCGGCGACATCAGGCCGTTCCCGTACGGCGACGAGCGCTTCGGCCTCCCCCGGCGCGACGACCTCGCCTTCACCGTCCTGTCCAAGCCGCTCGTCGCCTCCCAGCCACGGTCCGCCGCCGGCGAGCCCGCCGCCGGCTGAGCCCGCGGGGCGGCCAGCCGGAGGCCGGCCTACGGTCGGGACGTTATCGGCGGCCAGGGCGGGCATCACCCGTTAGGGGTGACGGGAGTGGCCGAGTTCGCGTTCAACCATCTGGACATCGCGTGTCTGGACATCGCTCCGATGCCCCATGGGGCGAGCCCGACGCTGGTAGCCCGGCTGCGGATCGCCGAGACGACCGGGGCCTCGATCCAGGCGATCGCGCTGCGCTGCCAGATCCGGGTCGAGCCATCAGAGCGTGGCTACCGCGACGACGAGCGGGAGCAGCTCTGCGCCGTGTTCGGCGGCCCGGCCCGATGGTCGCGCTCGATGCGGTCGTTCCCGGTCGCGACGGTGTCGGCCATGGTCGGCCCGTTCGTCGGCAGTACCGGGGCCGAGCTGCACGTGCCGGTGAGCTATGACCTGGAGGTCGCCGCCGGGAAGTACTTCCACTCGCTGCGGGACGGGGTCGTCCCGCTGTCGTTGCTGTTCAGCGGCACCGTGTTCCGCTCGACGCTGTCGGGGCCGTGCGTCGAACCGGTTCCCTGGCACCTCCAGGCGAGCTACCGGCTGCCGGTGGAGGTCTGGGGTCAGCTGATGGACGCCTACTTCCCCGGCGAGGCCTGGATGCGGCTGCGCCGCGACACCGTCGACGCCGTCGCCCGCTACAAGGTGACGAAGGCCATCGCCTCGTGGGACGAAGCGATCCTCGCCCTGCTCGCCACCGCCGAGGTCACGGCGCCGGGATCCGCCGAACAGGTGATCGCCAACCGGACGGACTGGACGGACCGGGCGCCCGGTGGTGCCGGCCTCAGGAGCGCCCGGCCGGCTGCTCGCGAGGCCGCCCGCAACGCCGGCGGACCGTCGGCGACGGACCGTGGGACGGTGCGGTCATGAGCGGGCGGACCGGCGTCGAGACGGCCCGGGCGGTGGCCGATGCCGTGCTCTACGAGGGTTACCAGCCCTTCCCCTACCTCTCGGGCGGGCCGACCCAGGAGGCGCGCGAGGCGTGCGGCCAGGTCGGGGTGCTGGCGCCGCCCGCGTTCGCCGCCGGCGTCGGCGAGCACTCCTCCTGCCACGCTGAGTGCCTGTTCGAACACGAACCTGGCCGCGGTGCCGGCCTGGTCACGGACGTGGACCACCAGGCCGACCTCGGTGTGCTGCGGGTGCGGGTCCGGTTCCGGCGGCTCGTCGACCGGTCGGTGTGGGCGGGCCGCCGCGGCGGGCTCGCCCCGGTGGACGCCGTCCGCGACCCGCACGGCGAGCTGCGCGCCTGGCGGGAGTCCGCGCCGTGCGAGCAGGACGTGCTCGTCCCGCTGACCGACCTGCTCGGCACGCCCGGTGATCCGGACCCCGATCCGGCGCCGCGCACGATCCCGCTGGTGGCCCCGGCCGGCCGCGAGGTCCTGCTCACCGCCACCCCGTTCGCGGCGCCGCCACCCGGTGGCGCGTGGCACCCCGGCGCCGCGTCCCAGTCGTCCTCGGCCGGTGAGGCGCTGGTCGCGAGCGGCCGGGTGGTCCGCGCCTGGCATCGGCTGGACGCCGAGCTGTGCCTGTCCGCCCGCTGGCTCCCGGGCCCGTTCCGGGTGGCGCGCCTGTACGCCGAGCTGCGGAACACCTCACCTTGGTCGCCCGGCCCGACGACGGACGGCCTCGCCGCGCCGGGAGCGACCGAGCGCGCCGCCGCCCGCGACGAGGCACTGCGCCGGTCGCTGCTCGCCGCGCACCTGGTGCTGTACGCGCCCGGCTGGCGGTTCCTCTCCTTGACCGACCCGCCCTGGTGGGCCGTCACCTTCACCGCGTGCTGCCACAACGAGCGCGCCTGGCCGGTCCTGGTCAGCGGTGACGACCACTGCCACGACGACACGGTCCTGGCGGCCCCCGTCGTCCTCACCGACCACCCACGGGCCACTCCCGGCGTCGTCAGGTAAGGCCAAGGGCGGCGGCGAAGACGTTGCCGGTGCCGGATTCGGACTCGTGCTGACGGAGAATGGCGAAGCCGACCTCGTCGAAGTGGCCGGCGAACGCGCCGCCGGGCAGCAGCAGCTCGGCGAACGCGGCGGCGACGACGGCCGGGTCGTTGCCGAACGCGCCACAGCCCCAGGCGCCGAGGACGAGGCGGCGGTAGCCGTGGCGCGCGGCGACCGCGAGGACCTGCCGGCAGCGAGATTGGAAGGTCCGCGGAAGCAGCCACAGCAGGTGCGGCTCGTCGCGGGCGAGGCCCGTCGCGTACGGCGCCGCCGCGGTGAGGATGCCGACGTCCACCGGCTCCGGCAGCAGGCTGAAGTCCTCGTCCCGGAAGACCGGGACCGCCGGCGAGTGCAGCACCCGATCGCTGTAGAGCGACGTGCCCGCGGCGTTGTGCGGCCGGTAGTAGTCGTCGACGCCGACCAGGCAGGCGTACAGCGCCGACAGGCGGCACAGGTACTCCTCCTGCGCCCTGGCGCCGCTGAGGAAGCCGCCGCCAGGCCAGCGCGCCGAGGCGAAGTTCAACGCCGCCACCGGCCCGGGGCTGGCCGCGAGCATCCGGCGGGCGGCCGCGAAGGTGGTCTCCCCGGTCACCTCGAGGCGGGCCGGCCGCGGTGCCTGGCCCGGCGCCGCGGGGGCGGAGGCCCCGGGAGGGACGGTCGCGGGAGGGACGGCGTCGACCGGCTCGGGCCCGTACAGGACGGTGCCCTCGACGGCCCGGCGCACCCGCTCGGAGATGTCGACCCGTCGACCGTCGGGCGCTGTGTATCCGCCGGCGTCGACGATCCTGACCGTCTCCTCCGCGATCTTCCGCAGCCGCTCCTTCATGCGCCCCACCCCCGTCGCCCCGTCGGCCCCGTCCGTCCCTCCGGTCCGCCGACCGGCTGCCAGCCCGCCTGGTCGGTGGCCGTTGTCCGGGCTCGCACGATGAGATACGGATGCCGGAAGCTTAGATCGCCACCGCCGGTCAGGAACCGTGGGAATGACCGACCGACAGGGACGCTTCATAGTTGCACAAGCAACTATCTGGACCGGCTGAACCGGAGGACGGACCGGGAGACCGGGCAGGAAAGGAAGTCACCATGGCCGCTGCGACCGCGACCCGCGAGGCGAGTGTCGACATCCGGCGCGCACAGGACCGGTACGCGACCCGGATGTCGTGGCTGAACTCGAAGCACTCCTTCTCCTTCGGCCACCACTACAGGCCGGACAACACCCACCACGGCCTGCTGCTGGTGAACAACGACGACGTCGTCGACCCGGGCACCGGCTTCGAGACTCACCCACACCGGGACATGGAGATCGTCACCTGGGTGCTGGACGGCGCCCTCGTCCACCAGGACTCGACCGGGCACTCGGGCGTCATCTACCCGGGCCTGGCCCAGCGGATGAGCGCCGGCGCCGGGATCCTGCACTCGGAGAAGAACGACTCCTGGCGCCTGACCGGCGAGGGCGAGCACACCGACCCGGTGCACTTCGTCCAGATGTGGGTCGTCCCGGACACCACCGGGATCGAGCCGGGTTACGAGCAGCTGGAGATCGACGGCGAGCTGCTCGCCGGCGGGCTGGTGCCGGTGGCCTCCGGTATGGAACGGGACAAGGACGCCGCCGCCATCCGGATCAGCAACCGGTACGCCGCGCTGCACGCGGCCCGCCTGGAGCCCGGCCGGTCGGTCACCCTGCCCGACGCGCCGTACCTGCACCTGTTCGTGCCGCGCGGAGCGGTGACCCTGGAGGGCGCGGGGGCGCTGGACACCGGCGACGCGGTCCGCTTCACCGCCTCCGGTGGCCAGGAGATCACCGCCACCGAGCCCAGCGAGATCCTCGTCTGGGAGATGCACGCCACCGTCCGCGGCTGACCCTCCATGGCGGAAGCGTGGTCGATGGTCGACTTCCTACGGTCGACCATCGACCACGATCCATCGGCGGATGGTGGATCCGTGGTCGACTGTGGTGTCCCCGCGGTCGACCATCGACCACGGAAGGACGCGGTGGGGCCGCTGCCGGCGCCAGCGCCCCGGGGACGGGAGCGGGGGCGGGGGCGGGATTCGGCGGGGTCAGAAGTGGACCGCTGCTGGCGCGGGCTCACCCTCGGCGCCGTCGGCGCCCTCGCCGGGGGGGCGACGTGCGGCAGTGTCCGGCCGCCGGGCAGGACCAGGCCGCAGACGGCGGCGACGACGAGGCGGACCCCGCGGCGGGGCCCGCGCCTATGATCAGTACGTGACGGAGCAGGCGACGCGAGCGACGGCCGCCGACCGGCCGCTGCGGCGCGACGCCGAGCGCAACCGGCGACGGATCCTCGAGGGCGCGGCGGCGGCGTTCGCCGAGCAGGGTCTCGACGTCACCACCGACGAGATCGCCCGGCGTGCGGGCGTCGGCATCGGCACGTTCTACCGTCGGTTCCCGACCAAGGAACTGCTCATCGAAGCCCTGTTCGAGGACCGGATCGGCAAGCTGGCCGAGCTCGCCGAGGAGTGCCTGCGCGCCGAGGACCCGTGGCTGGGCCTCGTGTCCTTCCTCGACCAGGCGACCGCGCGCCAGGTCGCCGACCGGGGTCTGAAGGAGCTGGTCTTCAGCACCGCGCATGGCCGGGCCCGCATCGCGGCGGACCGCGACCGCATCGGCCCCCTGTTCATGGCGCTGGTGGAACGGGCGCAGCGGGCCGGCGCGCTGCGCCCCGACGTCGCCGGCACCGACCTCGCCCTGGTCCAGCTCATGCTGACCGCCGTCGCCGACTTCACCCGCGACGTGGCACCCGAGTCGTGGCGCCGTTTCCTCGCCCTCGTGCTCGACGGCCTGCGCACCGACCGCGCGGCCCCGAGCCCGCTGCCGCACCCCGCGCTCGCCCCGGGCGAGATCACGCGGGTCATGCAGTGCGACCGCCCGCACGGCCGCTGACCTTCCACACCCACCGCCCAAGGCCGGCCCGCCACCCGGCCTGCGGCACATTGCGGCCAGGATCTGGCCGCAATCCCGGGCATGCTGGTAGGCATGGCGAGCGACCCACCCGACGACGTCCTCGGCGACGCCTTCGACGAGGCCGAAGCCGAAGCCGAAGCCACGGCGGGCGGGCGCGGCGGGAACGCCGGTGACCGGACCTCGCCGAGCTCGCGGATGCTGCGGCTGCTCGGGCTGCTGCAGACCCACCGGTACTGGACGGGGGTGGAGCTGGCCGACCGGCTCGAGGTGAGCGCCCGGACGCTGCGCCGCGACGTCGACCGGCTGCGCGAGCTGGGCTATCCGGTACTCGCCAGCCGGGGCGTCGCCGGCGGCTACCAGCTGAAGGCCGGGGCCGCGGTGCCGCCGCTGCTGCTCGACGACGAGGAGGCGGTCGCGATCGTCGTCGGGCTGCGGGCCGCCGTGGCCGGTTCGGTGGCGGGGGTCGAGGAGGCCGCCGTGCGTGCGCTGGCCAAGGTGGCGCAGGTGATCCCTCGCAGGCTGCGGCACCGGGCGGACGCGCTCGGCGCCTACACCGTGCCGGTGCCGGTCGGCGGGCCGGCCGTCGACGCCGGGATGCTGACCGCGATCGCGCTGGCGGCACGGGCGGAGGAGCGGTTGCGCTTCGGCTACACCGACCGCGAGGGCGCCGCGACCCACCGCCACGTCGAGCCGCACCGGCTGGTGTCGCTCAGCGGGCGCTGGTACCTGGTCGGCTTCGACGTCGACCGGTCCGGCTGGCGGACGTTCCGGCTCGACCGGATCACCGAGCCGCTGACCACCGGCGGCCGGTTCCGCCCGCGCGAGCTTCCCGGCGGGGACGCGGCGGCGTTCGTCCGTGCCGCGGTCCGGTCCGCTCCGGCGCGCCGCCAGGCCGAGGTGCTGATCTGGGCGCCCGCCGACCAGGTCGCTCGGGTGGTCGGCCGCTGGGCCGCCGTCGAGCCCTGGGACCCCGCGAAGCGGGGCGACGCCACGAGGCCGGCGGGTACATCCGGGAAGACGGGTACCGCCGGGCGGGCCGGTACCGGGAGCGGCGGAGGAGGCGCCGGCGGGGAGCCGGGTGACAGGGGCCCGTGCCGGTTGCGGATGGGCGCCGACGACCCCGCCTGGGCGATGCTGCTGCTCGCCCGGGTCGGCGCGCCGTTCGAGGTGCTCGGCCCGCCGGAACTCGCCGAGCACATCCGCGCCGTCGGCCGCCTCTTCACCACCGCGGCGCCGCCCGGCTGACCGACGCGACGCCGCGCGGCTGGCCGCATCGCCCGCCGGCCGGTCTGCCGGGGCGATCGCGTCCCCGGGACCCAGATCCCGGATCCGGGAACGCCGGGAGAATTCGATGAATTCGCGTGTCCGCATTCACCAGACACAAGCCATCGGGCATTCGGGCATTCGGGCATTCGGGCGCGGAACACGGAACGACTCGTGACCGCGGGATCCGGAGTTCTCTCCCCGCTTCGCCCCGAACGGTTCCCTGTCGTCTCGACGACCTGCGTGGGACGGGCGCTTCGAGCGAGGTTTCCGTAATGTCAGAAGCGCGGAGGGCTCGACCTGCGGGCCTGCCTGGGGAGGGTCCGCACCGGTCTTCCTTTCGGGGGGATTGCATGGTCGGTGTGCCCGGTGTCGCGCCGCTGGACGACGACGATCCGCGGTCTCTGGGGCCGTACACGCTGCTGGGACGGCTCGGTGACGGTGGCATGGGCAGCGTCTACCTGGCCTGGCGAACCGACGGCCCCGCTGCGGGCGGTGAGCGGCGTTCGTCGCGGTGAAGATGGTCCGGGCCGACCTCGCCCGGATCCCCGAGTTCCGGGACCGGTTCCTGCGGGAGGCCCAGGCCGCGCGGCGCGTCGCCCGGTTCTGCACCGCCGAGGTCCTCGACGTCAACACCGCGGGCCGGCCCTACCTCGTCACCGAGTACATCGAGGGGCCGACGCTCGCGGCCGCGGTGCGGGACCGGGGACCCATGCCGGCCGCCGAGCTGGAACGGCTCGGGGTCGCGATCGCCTCGGCGCTGACCGCGATCCACGCCGCCGGCCTGGTCCACCGCGACCTGAAGCCGGCCAACATCCTGCTGTCGCCGTCGGGCGCCCGTGTCATCGACTTCGGCATCGCCCGTGCCTTCGACGCCACGACCGGGCTCACCCAGGGCAGCCTCGGCACCCCCGCCTACATGGCCCCCGAACAGGCACTGGCCTGGACGCCACCCAGGCCGCGGACATTCACGCCTGGGGCGCCGTCCTGCTGTTCGCCGCAACCGGCCGTTCCCCATTCGGGCAGGGTGCGACGCCCGTCGTGCTGCGCCGCGTCGTCGACGACGAACCCGACCTCGGCCGCATTCCCGAGGCGCTGCTGCCCGTCGTTTCCCGAGCACTGTCGAAGAACCCCGCCGAACGTCCCACGGCCGAGGAGCTGCTCCTTTTCCTGCATCACCTGCATGGCGCGGATGGCGCCATCTCACCCGCGCTCACCCGGCCACCCGACCCGCGTGGCGCCGCCACCCCCACGACGACCGGGGACACCGCGCCGTGGACCGGCGCCGCCCCGGGCTCCTACCCGCCAGCCCCGACCGATCCGGCAGGGGTGCCTCTGGTCGACCCGACCGGCGCGCCGTCGGGCGCCAGATGACTCCCATCGGGCAGCCGATCGAGAGCGGCGACAACATCTACTGCGTGACGCTCTCCCCCGACGGCACCGTTCTGGCCACCGCGAGCGCCGGCCACAACCTCGTCCGCCTCTACGACATCACCGACAAGTCGAGGCCGAGGCCCATCGGCCAGGGGCTCACGTTCCGCCTGTTCGTCAGGGCCGTGGCGATCTCTCCCGACGGCAACGTCCTCGCCGTCGGCGGCAACGACCAGACGATCAGCCTCTGGAGGCTGCGCTGACCCCGCCGGACCCGGCGACCGGCGGGCTGGCCCGGCTCCGGGGTGGTCCGGCTCCGGGGTGGTCCGGCTCCGGGGTGGTCCGCGGGATAGCCTGCCCTACGGGGAGATTCGTAACGCGGACCGCGGCGAGCCGGGAAGGCGCCGAGCTCTCGGGTAGGAGTGTGCGTGGTGGGCCTGCCGGACGTGGCGCCGCTCGGCCCGGACGACCCGGGCCAGGTCGGGCCGTACCGGGTGCTCGGCGTGCTCGGCAAGGGCGGCATGGGCACCGTCTACCTGGCCCGTCGCGTCGGCGGCGCCACGCCGGTCCTGAACGGCGCGGCCCACGGCCACGGCCCCAGTCATGGCCACGGCCACGGCGGCGCCGGTCGTGAGGCGGCGCCACTGGTCGCGGTGAAGGTCATCGACGAGGACCTGGCCAGCGTGCCGGCGTTCCGGGAACGGTTCCGCCGCGAGGCGCACGCTGCGCGCAAGGTCGCCCGGTTCTGCACCGCGGAGGTGCTCGACGTCGACGTCTCCGGCCCGCGCCCCTATCTGGTGACGGAGTTCATCGACGGCCCGACGCTCTCCACCGCCATCGTCGGGTGGGGGCCGCTTCCGCCCGCGGACCTGGAGCGGTTCGCCGTGGCGGTCGCCTCGGCGCTGACGGCGATCCACGCGGCCGGGGTCATCCACCGCGACCTCAAGCCGGGCAACATCATGCTCTCCTCGTCCGGGGCTCGGGTCATCGACTTCGGCGTCTGCCGGCCGCTGGAGGACGTCACCGCCATCACCATCGGCAAGCTCGGCACGCCGGTGTTCATGGCGCCCGAGCAGGCCCTCGACCAGCCGGCCACCACCGCCACCGACGTGCACGCCTGGGGTGGCAACGTCATCTACGCCGCCACCGGCCAGCTCCCGTTCGGCGAGCCGGGCATCACCGAGCTGCTGCGCCGGGTCGTGTGCGAGGCGCCCCACCTGGCCGGTTTGCCCGCCGCGCTGCGCCCGGTCGTCGCCCGGGCGATGGCGAAGAACCCGGCCGACCGTCCCACCGCCCGCGAGCTCCTTCTTCGGCTGACCGACGTCACCGCCCCCGACCCGACGGGCGAGGCCACGCTGCGCCTGCCGGCCGGCACCGCGCTCCTCCCGCTTCCCCCGACCCCGGTCCCGACCCCTCCCCCGGCAAGCGCCTACCCCGGGCCGCCGCCCCCCGGCTGGGCGGGTGCCCCGCCGCGCGCACCCCTACCCCCGCCCCGGCCGCCCGAGCCCGGCCCTCGGCCCTGGACCCGGCTGCTGCGCGGCCTCCGGTCGCCCAGGACCTGAGCCTGTCCGCGCCCACGCCGGCCCGCTTCCCGCGCCGGCGATCCACCGCGAGGGGCGTGCGCCTGTCGTAACGGTTACTCGGCCGCGTGTGCCAGCGAAGCGGCATATAAGGTCCGCGAAGAAGATCTCCCAGGCCTGTCGGGAAGACGGACACGGCCAGTCGTTCGGGCCGGAGGATGCCGTGGCCGTGGTGCCGGGGGTGGCGCCGCTCGACGAGACCGACCCGAGAACGGTCGGGCCCTACCGTCTGTTGGGACGGCTCGGTGACGGTGGCATGGGCAGCGTCTACCTCGCCCGCCGCCGGAGCGCCACGGGACCTGGCGCCGTCACCGGACCTGCCGGTGCCACCAGGCCCGCTGGCGACGCCGGGCATGGCCAGGGCCCAGGGCATGGCCAGGAGGCGCCGCTGGTCGCGCTGAAGGTGATCCGACCGGACCTGGCCCGGATTCCCCAGTTCCGCGACCGGTTCCTGCGGGAGGCGCAGGCGGCACGCCGGGTCGCCCAGTTCTGCACGGCCGAGGTCCTCGACGTCAGCACTGAGGGCTCGCGCCCGTACCTGGTCACCGAGTACATCGACGGGCCCACCCTCTGGGAGGCGGTCCGCGAACGCGGCCCGCTGCCGGCCACCGCGCTCGAGCGGCTCGCCGTCGCGGTCGCCTCCGCGCTGACGGCGATCCACGCCGCCGGCGTCGTGCACCGCGACCTCAAACCCGGCAACATCCTGCTCTCGTCATCCGGCGCCCGCGTCATCGACTTCGGCATCGCCCGCGCCCTCGACGCGACCACCATGCTCACCCACGGCAGCATCGGCACCCCCGGCTTCATGGCCCCCGAACAAGCCCTCGGCCGGCCTGTCACCGAGGCCGCCGACATCTACGCCTGGGGCGCGGTCGTGCTCTTCGCCGCCACCGGACGGCCCCCCTTCGGCGAGGGCCCGACCCCGGCCGTGCTGCACCGCGTCGTGACCGAGACGCCCGACTTCGCCGGTCTCCCCAGCGCCCTGCGTTCCACCGTCACGCGCGCGATGGCGAAGAACCCCGCCGAACGTCCCACCGCCGACGAGCTGCTCCTCCTCCTGCACCGCGTCCACACCGCCCCCAGGGCGCCCCGCGGCGCGCCATCGCCGCGGGGGTCCGACGACGCCACCGACCTGGTCAGCCTGGCCACCACCCCACTCCCGCCGCCCCGACGCGGATCGACCACGGCCGGCTGGGCGGCCCCGGCCACCGCCGCCACCACCGGCCGGCCGGCACGGCCGGGGTCCTTCGCCGACGCGCCTGGCGGGGCGCCCGGGAAACGCCGGGCGGGCCGCCGCCGGCTCGCCGTCGCCATCGCCGCGGCCGTCGTTGCCGCCGCGGCCGTGCCCGTGATCATCTTCGCCACCGCCGACCGGGACAAGGGGACGGACGCGGCGACGACGCCCTCCGGATCGGCCACGCTCGGCGCGTCGGCGTCGGCGGCGGCCCCGGCGCGCGTCACCACCGCGCAGACCCTGTCCAAGGTCCCGCCCAGTCCTTTCGCCGGGACGTTCACCGGCTCGGCGTTCAGCGTGGCGTACTCCCCGAACGGCCAGATACTGGCCACGAGCGGCGACGGCGTCGTCCGCTTCTGGGACGCCAGCAAGCCCGACACCCCCACTCTCCTCGGCCAGCCTCTCGACATCCACGAGGACTGGGCATCGCTCCACTTCCTCGACGACCGCACCCTGGCCGTCGAGGGACAGACGGTCCGGTTCTGGAACATCACCAAGATCGATAGCCCGACGCCCGTCGGCAAGCCGGTGCCCGCCGAGAACGCCACTGTCGCCTTCTCGGCTGACGGCCACACCCTGGCCGTCAGCAAGGAGGACGGCACCGTCCAGCTCTGGGACGTCACGTCGCCGGCCGCCGCCAAGGCTCTCGGCAAGCCGATCGGCCGCGCCGACGGCATCGTCGATCTCGCCTTCTCCCGCGACGGCCACCGCCTCGCCGTCGGCGGGGGCGACGGCACGGTCCAGCTCTGGGACATCACCAGCCTGACGAGCCCGACTCCCGTCGGTGACGCCGTCGACGCCAGCGGCGCCTGGCTGGTCGCCTTCTCCCCGAACGGCCGGACGCTGGTGGCCGTCGGCGTCGCGATCCGTTTCTGGGACCTCACCGCCCCGGCCGGACCCACTCCCCTCGGCCAGCCGATCTTCGACGTACCGAGCAACGGCGGGTTCGACATCGCCTTCTCCCCCGACGGCAGCACCCTCGTCAGCGCCGACGGTCTCGAGGGCAACGTCCGCTTCTGGGACGTCACCGACCCCGGGAAGGCCGCGGCGATCGGCTGGCCGCTGACCGGCGCCGCGTCCGGCAACGCCGGCGTGGCGTTCTCCCCCGACGGGCACGCCCTCGCCGTCCTCGTCCAGGCCGGGGACAGCTTCGCCGTCCGCCTCTGGAACCTGCACTGACCGCCGCCGATCGCGGTGCCGGCAGGTCGTGCAGCGGACACGGGTCGTGCTCGGATGGTGGCCTTAGGGCGATATAACCTCCTGCGGAGTTCCTCGCTCCGGCGCGGGTCGTCGGGATGGGGTCCGGGTCGCGTCGTGCGGCGGGGGGATGGGCGTGGCCGTGATGCCGCCGGGTGTGGAGCCACTGGACGAGACGGACCCGACCAGCCTCGGGCCCTACCAACTGCTCGGACGGCTGGGCGACGGCGGCATGGGCAGCGTCTACCTCGCCCGCCGCCAGAACGCCGCCGAGCCCATGCCCACTCGGGATGGCCAGCCGCTGGTCGCGGTGAAGATGATCCGGCCGGATCTGGCCCGGATCCCGCAGTTCCGGGAGAGGTTCCTGCGGGAGGCGCAGGCCGCCCGCCGGGTCGCGCGGTTCTGCACGGCCGAGGTTCTCGACGTCAGCACCGACGGCCGGCTGCCCTACCTGGTCACCGAGTACATCGACGGGCCCACCCTGGGCGAGGCCGTCCACGAGCGCGGCCCACTGGCCGCGACCGCGCTGGCGCGCCTGGCGGTCGCGGTCGCCTCCGCGCTCACCGCGATCCACGCCGCCGGCGTCGTGCACCGCGACCTCAAACCCGGCAACATCCTGCTCTCGTCATCCGGCGCCCGCGTCATCGACTTCGGCATCGCCCGCGCCCTCGACGCGACCACCATGCTCACCCACGGCACCATCGGCACCCCCGGCTTCATGGCCCCCGAACAGGCCCTCGGCCAACCCGCCGCCCCCGCCGCCGACATCTACGCCTGGGGCGCGGTCGTGCTCTTCGCCGCCACCGGACGGCCCCCCTTCGGGGAGGGGCCGACACCGGAGATCCTTCGCCGTGTGGTGAGGCAGACCGCCGATCTTTCCGGTGTCCCCGCCGATCTGCGTCCCCTCGTCGCGCGCGCGATGGCGAAGGATCCCGCGCGGCGGCCCGACGCGGACGAGCTCCTCCTCGCCCTGCACCACCTCCGAGCCGCTCCGAGGCCGGCGCCGACCTCCGGCGAGCGACCCACGGGCACGCCGTCCACCCCGCCGCCGGGCCTGGCGGGAGCTCAGACGAGGACCCGAACCGCCGGCATGTCGCCCGTGGCGGCCGGGCGGGAGGACGATGTGGCCGCCATCCGTCCCGCCATGGCGGCGGGATCGGCCGGGGCGGCGGCGGCGCCCGGGCGGCAGCGGGGTCGCTGGTCGTCGCGCCGCCCGCTGGCCCTCGCGCTCGCCCTGGCCGTCGCGGCGGTCGTGGCCATCACCGCGATCGTTCTCCGCACGTCCGACCGCGAAGGGGCGAGGGGCCCCGCTGCCTCGTCGGCGACCGGGACGCGGGCGGCGACGCCCCGAACGACGACCGCCGACCGGCTCGCCCGTACCCCGCCGCGCCTCGCCGGCTCACCGCTCACCGGTCACACCGGCGCGGTGAACGCCACCGTGTTCTCCCCCGACGGACACACGCTGGCTACCGCGAGCCAGGACGGCACGGTCCGCCTCTGGAACGTCACGAACCCCGCCGCTCCCACCGCGCTGGGCAAGCCGCTGACCGGCCACTCCGGCGGGGTGGAGAACGTGGCCTTCGCACCCGACGGCCGCCTGCTGGCGACCGTGGGCGAGGACCAGACGGTCCGCCTCTGGGACGTCACCCATCCGGCCTCACCCATCCCGCGGGGCTCGTCCCTCACCGGCCACACGGCCATCGTGTTCGGCGTGGCCTTCTCTCCCGACGGCCGCCTGCTCGCCACGGCCGCCAACGACGAGACCGTCCGCCTCTGGGACGTCGCGAACCCGGCGCGCCCCGCGGCCGTCGGCCAGCCCCTGCCCAACGAATCGGTCTACCTGGCGCGCGAAGGGGTCGCGTTCTCCCCCGACGGGCACATGCTCGTCACCGGGAGCCATCGATGGAACATCACCGACCCCGCCCGTCCCACCCGCCTCGACCCGCCTGGCGAGATCCCCGCCTACGACGGCGTGGTCCTCTCCCCCGGCGGGCGGACACTCGCCACCGCGGACAGCATGCCGGGGGTCATCCGGTTCTGGAACATCGCCAACCCCGTGGAGCCGGTTCCGCTCGGCCAACCCCTGTTCATCCTCGGCCCCGCGTACTTCGCCATGGCTTTCGCGCCCGACGGCAGCACGCTCGCCACGACAGGCGGCGAGGACGCCGACGTCCGGTTCTGGAACGTCACCGACCCGGCCCAGGCCAGGGAGATCGAGCAGGCGCGCATCACCCGCCCCGGCGAGTACACCGGGGATGTGGTCACCGCGGTGTTCTCCCCCGACGGCTCCGTCCTCGCCACCGGCGCGGCGGGCGACGTGAACGGCATCGAGCTCTGGACACTGCGATGATCACGCCGCGAGCCGTGGACGAGCGCCCTGACGGCGGACCCGTCGCGATCGGGCCGTACCGGCTGCTCCGACGGCTCGGGACCGGCGGAATGGGCACCGTCTACCTGGCCGACCGCCCCGGGGCCGCGGAAGGTGACCCGAGCCGGCATGTCGCCGTGAAGATCATCCACGCCCACCTGGCCGAGCTGCCCGACTTCCGGCGGCGTTTCGCGCGCGAGACGGCGGCCGCGCGGCGGGTTCCCCGGTTCTGTTCCGCCGAGGTCCTCGACGTGAACATGGACGGCCCCAGCCCGTACCTGGTCATGGAGTACATCGACGGCCCGACGCTGTCCGAGCGGGTCGAGCCGTACGGCCACGCTGAGCCATACGGCCGGGCCGAGCCGCGGCCCCTGCGGGCGGCGGAGCTGGAACGCCTGGCCATCGAGATCGCGGCGGCGCTGGTCGCGATCCACGCCGCCGGTGTCGTCCACCGGGACCTGAGCCCGCGCAACGTCATGCTGTCGGCGAAGGGCACGCGGGTCATCGACTTCGGCATCGCCCGCCCGCCGGACGCCACGACGCTGCTCAGCCAGCGGATCATCGGCACGCCCGCGTACATGGCCCCCGAGCAGGCGCGCAACGAGCGGGTCGGCGAGGCCGGGGACGTCCATGCCTGGGGCGCGGTCCTCGTCTACGCCGCGTCCGGCGAGCCCCCCTTCCTGGCGGCGTCGACTCCCCAGACGCTGCTGCGGATCGAGCGTGACCCGCCCGACCACCTCGACCGCCTGCCTCGCGCGCTGCGCCCGCTCGTCGAGTGGGCCATGGACAAGCACCCCGAGAACAGGCCCACCGCGGCGGAGCTGTTGAGCCTGCTGCTCGCCGGCGGCGCCGGCGCCGACCCCGCGCCCGTCGACCCCGCGCCCGTCGACGTCGCCGACCAAGGGGCCACGGGCGGCGGGTACGGGTGGGCGGGCAGGAGCCTCGACTCCACGGCGGTACTGCCCGGGCCGTGGTGGCGACGTGCGCTCGACCGGGCACGTCCGCCGCGGCACCTGGGAGGCCCTGCCGACGACGCGGCGCGGCGGGGGTGGCTGACGGTCCCGCTCACCGCGCTGGCGGCGGCGGTCGTCACGGCGGCGGTCGCCGTCCCGCTCACCGCGGCGCTCACCACGGGTCTCGGGTCGGGCGGGCGGGAGGACGCCGGGACTCGGCCATCGACCACCGCGACCCCCACCGCCACCGCCCCGGCGCGGCCCCAGTTCCTCGGCCGGCCGCTGACGGCGTTCACCGCCGGCGTCTACGAGGCCGCGTTCTCCCCGGACAGCGGGACGCTCGCCACCGCGAGCGCCGAAGGCACCGTCCGGCTCTGGGATCTCGCCGATCCGAAGCGCCCCACGCCGCTGGGCCAGCCGATCACCCGCCACGAGGACGGCTCGCTGCGTCCCGGGGACGGCGCCGCGCTCGCCGCGGTGTTCTCCCCCGACGGGACGACCCTCGCGGTCGCGGGCGACCATGGCTGGTGCGGCCTGTGGGACGTCACGGACCGGACGCGTCCCGTTCTCCTCACCGACGACCTGTCGGGCGGCCAGCGGGACGCCATCAAGGCGGTCGCCTTCGACCCCGGCCAGAACGTCCTGGCCACGGCCGGCGCCGACGGCACCATCCGCCTCTGGGACCTGAGCGACCGGATGTACCCCGTGCCCGTGCGCACGCTGCGCGGCCCGAAGACCGGCGCGGTGTGGACGCTGGCGTTCTCTCCCGACGGCGCCACCCTCGCGACCGGTGGCGGCGACGGCGCGGTCCGCCTCTGGGACGTCAGCCACCCCCGGGTGTCCAGGCTGCTCGCCGAGACGCCCGTGAGGCACACCGGCGACGTGCGGTCGGTCGTGTTCTCGCCGGACGGCGCGACGGTGGCGAGCGCGGGCTCCGACGGCGACATCCGGCTCTGGGACGTGCGCCGGCCCACCAGCCCGACCGCCCTGGGCGGGCCGGTGCGCGCAGCCGGCGGCACTGGCAGGACGGGCGCGGCCGACCACGACTCCGTCCTCGCCCTGTCCTTCTCCCCCGACGGCGGCACTCTCGCCAGCGGCGACCGCACGGGCACGGTCACCCTCTGGGATGTCACGGACCGGGGCCGGCCGCACTCCCGCGGCCAGCTCATCGGCCACACCGGCGCCGATCCCTGGGTCTACTCGGTCGCCTTCTCGCGCGACGGCGCGACTCTGGCCTCCGCCAGCCACGACCACACCGTCCGCCTGTGGCGCCTGCGCTGACCGCCGCCGGTCGCGGCGCCGGCAGGTCGTCCAGCGGACACGGGTCGTGCCCGGATGGTGGCGTTAGCGCGATATAACCTCCGTGGAGTTCCTCACTTCGGTCGACGTCACTGGGGTGGGGCCGGGTCGCGTCGTGCGGCGGGGGGATGGACGTGGCGGTGATGCCGCCGGGTGTGGCGCCACTGGACGAGATGGACCCGACCAGCCTCGGGCCCTACCAGCTGCTCGGCCGGCTCGGTGACGGCGGCATGGGCAGCGTCTACCTTGCCCGTCGCGCCGACGGGCCCGACGCCCGGCCACTCGTCGCGGTCAAGGTGATCCGGCCCGACCTGGCCCGGATCCCGCAGTTCCGGGAACGGTTCCTGCGGGAGGCCCAGGCAGCCCGCCGGGTCGCGCCGTTCTGCACCGCCGCCGTCCTCGACGTCGCCACCGACGGCGCACGCCCCTACCTGGTGACCGAGTACATCGACGGCCCGACCCTGGGGGTCGCGGTCCGGGAACGCGGGCCTCTGGCCACCGGCGAGCTCGACCGTCTCCTCATCAACATCGCCTCGGCACTGACCGCCATTCACGCCGCCGGCGTCGTCCACCGGGATCTCAAGCCCGGCAACATCCTGCTGTCGTCGTCCGGCGCCCGCGTCATCGACTTCGGCGTCGCCCGCGCGCTGGACAACGCCACCCTGACCCAGGGCTCGATCGGCACTCCCGGATTCATGGCTCCAGAACAGGCCCTCGGCCGTCCCGCCGCGACCCCGGCCGACATCTACGCCTGGGGCGCTGTCACCCTTTTCGCCGCCACCGGCCGCACCCCGTTCGGTAACGGGCCAACCCCGGTGATCCTGCACCGCGTCGTCCATGACACCCCGGACCTCACCGGCATCCCCGGCGCGCTGAGGCCGCTCGTCGCCCAGGCCATGGCCAAGAAACCCGCCGAACGCCCCAGCGCCGAGCAGCTCCTCCTCGCCCTCCACCATCTCCGCGGCGTCCTGGATCCAGACAGCTCCCGCGGCGCCGCACCACATCTCGCCAGCCTCGACACCGCCGAGACGGACGCGGCGTCCACCGGCCCGCTCCCGGTGCCGGCACCGGCCACGCCCCCGCCGACCTGGCCGGCCGGTGAGGCGGCACCGACCGCCCAGCAGGCAGACCACACATCGCCACGCCAGGACCCGGCCATCACCGCCCCGCCGACCCGGCGGCGGTCTGCCCGACGTCGACCGGGCAACGTCCTGATCGCCGCGCTCGCCACCGCGATAGTGGCCGCGGTCGCCATTCCCGCGATCATCCTCACGACAGGCGGCGGGGACGGGACTGGTGGCAGCCCGGGGACATCGCCGACGACGCCGGTGCGGACCGCCACGACGACGACCGCGGGGAGACTCGCCGCCACCGCGCCCAGCCCCTACAGTCGTCCTCTGCTCGGCGACGCCGCGGAGTTCCTGGGCAGCCGGACCGTCGCCGTTCGAGACGTCGCCGCCGCCGGGACCATTCACTTCTACAACGTCACGGACCCCGGAGATCCGGTCACCATCGGCGGGACCACCACGGACAGCTGGGGTTTCGCGTCGTCGTCCGACGGCCATATCCTCGCCGCCGAGGAGATCGGCGCCGCCGCCGACATCGACGTCGCAGACAACCAGGTCCGCCTCTGGAACGTCACGGATCTCGCCCACCCCGTACAGCTGGGCGAGGCCTTCACCGTCGCCCAGATCCAGAACACCGTCCACCTGGCGCTGTCGCCGGACGGCCACATCCTCGCCACGGCCGCGGACACGGTCCAGCTCTGGGACATCACCGAACCCACCAGGCCCTCGCGCATCGGCGGGCCGGTCGTCACCAAGGACGCCTACGGGCCGGTGGCGTTCTCCCCCGACGGCCGAACGCTCGCCACCACCGGAGCCGGCGCCTTCCAGCTCTGGAACGTCACCAACCCCGCGAGTCCCATACCGCTCACCGAACCGGTCGGCGCCGGGCATACCGCGCGGCTCCTGTTCGCCCGCGGCGGCCATCTCCTGGTCGTCCTCGGCGGCGACATCCGTATCTGGGACCTCGCCAAGCCCACCGCCCCCACCCCTGTCGGACCGCCCATCTCCGTCGGTGAGACGGTTGGCACGAATGACATCGCCCTGTCCCCCGATGGCACGACCCTCGCCTTCGCCGGCAGCGCGGACCAGACCGTCCGCTTCTGGGACGTCACCGATCCCGCCAAGCCCCACCCCGTCGGCCAGACACTGCCCACCTCGGGGAACTGGGTGCGGTTCTCACCCGACGGCCGCGTCCTCATCGCCGCCGAAAGCGGCGACAAGCTCCGTCTCTGGAACCTGCACTGACCTCCGCCGCGCGGGCGGGTCGTGCTCAGACCCCCGGCGAGGCGCGGTAGGCGGTGACGGTGCGCAGGTCGGCCTCGATGGCGGCGGCGGCCACGCGCAGCCGAGGCAGCAGCACACCGCGGGCGTGCTCGGGCGGGACCCGGCCGGCGGGCATGGACACGTTCGCCGCGGCGACCACCCGGCCGGCGCGGTCGCGCAGCGGCACGGCCAACGACTGCAGCCCCTCCTCGAGCTCGCCCGTCACCAACGCGTAGCCGTCGCGGGCGGCGTCGGCGACCAGGGCGCGCAGCCGCTCCGGATCGGTGACGGCGCGCGCCGTCGGGCCGGCCGCCGGCAGGCGGGAGAGCCGCTCAGCGAGGGCGGCAGGCGGCTGGTCGGCGAGCAGCACGCGGCCCATCGCCGTCGGGTACGCCGGGAACCGCGTTCCGATGGTGATCGCGACGCTCATGATCCGGCTCGCCGGGACGCGGGCGACATAACGGATCTCGTCCCCGGCCAGCACCGCCACCGACGCCGACTCGCGTACCGCGGCGACGAGCTCGGTCAGGTGCGGCTCGGCCAGGTCGGCGAGCGAGAGGCCGGTGACCGCCGCGTAGCCCAGCTCCAGCACCCGGGGTAGCAGCCGGAAACGGCGCCCGTCGCTGGCGACGTAGCCCAGGTGGCCGAAGGTCAGCAGCGAGCGGCGCACGGTCGCCCGGGGCAGTCCGGTGGCCCGCGCCAGGTCGGCGAGCGTCGGGGCCCGCGAGCCGGCGCCGAACGCGCCGAGCACCGCGAGGCCCCGGGCCATCGACTGCAGGTAGCCGGAACCGAGCTCTGCCTTGGTCTCGCGCAGCAGGTCCGCGTTTGGCCAGGCGTCCGACCCGGCGTTCGGGGCGGCCGCGTCGGCGGCGAGCGCCGCCTCCGCGTCGAGGGCGGCCGCGCGCAGCCGGGGCAGGACGTCGGCGGCGAGCGAGCTCGCGGTGTGCCGGCTGGTATGGCTGACGACACTGAGTGCGGCGATGACGTGGCCGGCGGTGGGCGAGCCGGGCCGGCGGTCGTGGATCGGGGTGGCGACGGCGATCAGCCCGGCCTCGACGAGCTGGTCGTCGACCGCGTGGCCGGCCCGGGCGGCCGCGGCGCTTCGGGCGGCGAAGCCGGTGACGGCGCCCGCCTCGGGTCCGGGGGCCGAGTCCTCTACGTCGCCGGGGCCCGCGATCGGAGTACCGGCCGGGTGGGACGCCGGTGACCACAGCGCGGGGAAGCCGGTGTAGCCGGGGTCGGTGTCGACCCGGGCGCGCCAGGCCGCCCAGCGCGCCGGCGCCCAGTCGGCGGCGAACAGCGCGCCGGGCGCGCACCGCTCGGCCGGCAGCAGGTCGCCGACCCGGAACACCGGCGACATGGCGCGCCGTCGGGTCACCTGCAGGACGAACCGGACGCCATCGCCGTCCGGCACCGCGACCGAGACCGACTCGTCGAACGTGTCCGCCAGGCGCGCCGCGGTCGCGGCGAGCACGTCCGGGATCCGGCACGAGGCGAGGTAGGCGTTGCCGGGGGCCGCGAGCCGCGGCGCGAGGGTGACCGTACGGCCGTCCTGGCGGACCAGGCCGTCGGCGGCCAGGGTGGCGGCCACCCGGTCGACGGTGGCGCGGGCGAGGCCGGTGGCGCGGGCGACCTCGGCCAGCGGGGCCGGGCGGGGCCCGACGGCCGGGCCGGAGTCGGCGCGGGCCGCGAGCCAGCGCAGCACGGCCAGGCCCCGCTCGAGCGGCCCGACGACGTCGCCACGGTCGGTGGCGGGGTCAGTGCCGCCGGCGGGGGCGTCACGATCGCCCGCGGATGCGGCGGGGGGGCGGTTCCCGGTCGGGTACGTCGGCGTCGTGGCGGCCATAGGTCTCCTGATGCTGACACGCATGAGAAGACAACCGAAACTCGGGTCGACTACGAACGATGGTTCGACAGGCGAACCTCGGAGGTCTGGTCGCCGGGCCCCTGCCCGGGTACGGCCAGATCAGGCGAGGCCGACGCGGCAGGACCTCGGGTCTCTCGTGTCCGCGCGAGGCCGGGGGCCGGGTGGGTCAGCCGGAGGTCGCCGCGTCCGCGCCGGCATGGGCGTCGAGGTGGCCGGAGGCGATCAGGGCCAGCAGGAACACGCCGAGGGCGACGCGGTAGATCACGAACGGGGCGAAGCTCTTCGTCGAGATGTACCGCAGGAACCAGGCGATCGCCGAGTAGCCGACGACGAAGGCGATCACGGTGGCGAGGATCGTCGGCCCCCAGGCCACGTCGCCGTCGGAGCCGTCCGCGACCGACTTCAGCTCGAACAACCCGGAGGCGAGCACGGCCGGGATCGCGAGCAGGAACGAGTAGCGGGCCGCCGCTTCCCGGGTGTAGCCGAGGAAAAGGCCACCGCTGACCGTCGCGCCCGAGCGGGACACACCGGGTATCAGCGCGAGCGACTGGGCAAGCCCGTAGAGCACACCGTCCCGGGTGGTCAGGTCCTCGACGGTCTTGCGCCGGCGTGGGAACGCATGCCGGCCCTGCCTGCCCGCCTGCGCGGCGTACCAGTCCGCGGCGCCGAGGACGAGGCCGAGCACGATGAGCGTCGTCGCGATCAGCCGCAGGTCCCGGAACGGGCCCTCGATGGAGTCCTTGAGCGTCACGCCAAGGATGGAGATCGGGATCGACCCGATGATGATCAGCCAGCCCATCCGGGCTTCCTGGGATCCGCGGTACTTGGGGTTCACCAGGGACCGAGCCCAGCTGGAGACGATCTTGGCGATGTCCTTGCGGAAATAGAGGATGACGGCGGTCTCGGTGCCGATCTGGCTGACGGCCGTGAACGCGGCGCCCGGGTCCGGCCAACCCACCAGTGCCGGCAGGATGCGCAGGTGCGCGCTGGACGAGACCGGCAGGAACTCGGTGAGTCCCTGGACCAGGCCGAGGACACCACCCTGGAACCAGTTCACGCGGCCGCCACACGGGAGTGCCGGACGGCGCCCAGGCGGCCGGCCTCGCGGGTGGTCACCCCGCGGGCGGGCAGGGCGGAGGCGTCTCCGGGGGTGCCGACGTGGGTGGCGTCTACGGCAAGGGCGCCACGGCTCTCGGGCTGACCGCCCGGAGGAGTTCCGTACCTGGTCACGAGGCCTGACAGTAGCCGACGTCATCGCGCTGCCGGCAGTCAGCCCATGCCCGCCCACAGCGGGCACACCGGCCGGTCCGCTTTGCCGGCGATGAGTCTTTTTCCGGACCTGTTGGCCCGGCAGAGCTAGTCTGTCCTCGGACAGGACCGCCGGACGAGCCTCCGCCCGCGGGCCGGCCGCGGCCGTCATCGGGATCCGGCCGCCCGGCATCGCGCCTGGCGCCGTCGGCGGCTACCGTCTGAGGCGGGCCTTCAGACGCGGCACCGACTCTCGCCGTCGATGGTCCGTCGATGGTGGGGTCGCGGCCGGTGGTGGATGTCTGACCGATAGGACCTATGACTCTCGGTACGTTCAGGAAACTTGGACTGAACGGAGAGGAAACTCCGGTAGAACAGGCTGCGTGATGTGCGGACTCCACAAGGAACCTCTCCGGGGCGAGCGGTCCACCTTCCCACCCGTCGCCACCCCCAGCCCGCCCATCCGCCCGCGGCTGCTTCTCGTCCCGGCTCCGACGCCACCGGCCCTACCGGCCATCCGCCCGAGCACCGGCCGGTCGACGACCAACCGACGCCTCCGCACGCGGAGATTTCCCCCGTTCGGCACGCCCAACCCGTCCGGCGCGCCCAGCCCGTCCGGGTCCCGGCGCCCCGCGGCCCCGAGCCCGAGCCGGCTCGACCGCGGGCGACGGGTATGACCGCCTCGACCGCACGCCCAGGCGCATCGAACGCTCGGTACCGGGTCGCGCGCGAGACCGTCCTGTCGGTCACGGCGGCCCGTGACGGGCGCACCGAAGAGCTCGCCGTCGAGATCGTCGAGGCCGCGAGGCTGCTGTGGCGGGTCGTCGGTGCCGAGAAGCCGACCGCGACCCCGGCGGCGTTCGAGAAGCTGCGCCCGCGCCACATCCAGGTGCTGCGCCTGCTCGCCGGCCAGCCGGGCATGTCGGTGCGGCATGCCGCCGAGGCACTGTCGATGCGCCCGCACAATCTGAGCACCCTGATCACGGACCTGGTCGGCGCCGGCCTGATCGAGCGGCGCGGTGACCCACACGACCGCCGCGTCGCCCGCCTTTACCTGTCCCAGACGGCCCAGGCCGAGGTGGCGGGCGTCGAGCGAGATCTGCACTCCGCCGTCGTCGAGGTGCTCGCGCGGCTCACCGACGTCGACCAGGGCCGCCTCCGCGCCGCTCTCCCAGCACTGGGGCGCCTCGTCGCCGGTCTTGACGGTCCGACGCCGCCCGCGTCCGCGCGCTGACCCACAAGTCCCCGGCTCGGGTCCCGGCCTTCGGTCGCCGCCGCCCGGCCGAGGACGCCGCTCGCCGTCCGGGCGGGCTCTCGCGGAAAATCCCTTGAGATGACGCGGGCGCCGGGGCATTCTTGTTCCAGGCGCTCGAACGGAGCCCAGAACACCGAACAGCACGGCACAGAACAGAGCAGCGACGCACGGCGGCACGGTACCGAACGGCACGACACAGCACAGCACCCAGCAGCGCGACGCCGAGTGGCGGAGACGACCAGAGGAGGCCAGTGGCATGCGACCGACCTGCGAGCCCCTGCACCCTCAGGCCGATATCTTCCGAGGTCGGCTCTCATATCTGGCCGCGCCGATGTGGCTCACCGCCGCAAGCCCGGGGCTGACGTCCTGACCTGACAGGTCACTGGACTCAGACCGCCCCGGGAATCCACCCGCGAGGCGGTCTTCTCTTTTCCATGGGAATCGCCACCGGCGGATTATCCCCTAGGGATGTAGCTCAAAGGTAGAGCGGCGGTCTCCAAAACCGTTCGTTGGGGGTTCAAGTCCCTCCGTCCCTGCTCGCGCGCCCTTTTCGGGAAGCGCTCGCATGATTGACAACTCCACAGCGGACATGACACGCCAGGGCGCCATCCCTGGCACACCGGTGGCTGCGGGGCATCCTGCCCCACAGCCGCCGAGACGGGACGTGGGGTAGAGGTCGCCCACCTGATTTGGGATCAGGCCCACGTCGGTTCGAATCCGGCCGTCCCGACGACGCCGGCGCGCCCGAGGCCACCATCACGGTGACTCCGGCGCCCGGCGGCACACCCCTCTAGCTCAGAGGACAGAGCACCCGGCCGCGACCCGGGAGGCCACAGGTTCGACTCCTGTGAGGGGTACCAGCGGGGCGACCGGTCCCGCCGCACGCGGTCGTAGCTCAGTGGCAGAGCGAGTGCCTTCCAAGCATCAGACCGGAGTTCGATTCTCCGTGACCGCTCTCGGGAACCCCCGCGGTATGCCTCCGTAGCTCAGTTGGTAGAGCAGTCGCCTCGTAAGCGACAGGTCGGCGGTTCGAGCCCGCCCGGCGGCTCCGGGCCTGGAGGAGACGCGAAGGTACGCTTTTCGCGGCTCCTCCGGGTACTCCCGGTGGCATGGCGTGCCCTTGTAGCACAGTGGCAGTGCGTCCCCCCGGTACGGGGAAGATCGGCGGTTCGAATCCGCCCTTGGGCTCGGTTTCTCGTGTGGGCGTGGTGCAGTTGGCAGCACATCACCTTGCCATGGTGAAGGTCGCCGGTTCAAGCCCGGCCGCCCACTCCAGGGGTCTGTAGCTGAGAGGGATCAGCGCCCGCCTGAAAAGCGGGAGAGGAAGGCTCGGTACCTTCCGGACCCACGCGGTACCCGTGATGGGGTGTCGGCCAATGGCAGGCCGCCGGGCCCTGGACCCGGAAATAGAGGTTCGAGTCCTTTCACCTCAGCTCGCCCGGTCGTCTAGCTCATCAGGTCAGAGCACCCGTCTGATACGCGGGGGGCGCGAGGTTCAAGTCCTCGGGCGACCACTGTGACTGCTTTCCCACGCGCCGCGGCCCGCGGCGCCCCTGCACCCGCTCGCTACCGGCAGGCAGGGTTAAGGGCTAGGTACCAGCCCACGGGCCACCATGCCGCTCTAGCCCAACGGGCAGAGGCACCGCGCCGAGATCGCGGCCAGTGGAGGTTCGACTCCTCCGAGCGGCACTATGCTCCGTTGGAGTAAGAAGGTCAACTCGCCGGACTCTCAATCCGGAGACTGCGGGTTCAAGTCCCGCACGGAGCACTGGGCCGCGCCGCGGCCTTCTGGAAGATGAAGTCACCGTCGGGGTGGCCACCGTCCCGAAAACGGATGGGCGGCGCAGGCCGTTGGGGTTCGAGTCCTCCGTCTTCCGCGACCCGGCCCGCATGGCCCGCGACATGGCGGGCACGGACCGGCATTTGGCACCGCCACCTTGTAGTACCTGCCTACGTAGTACCTGCCCGTGTAGCTCAGTCGGCAGAGCAGCCGCCTCTTAAGCGGCATGGCGAAGGTTCGAGGCCTTCCACGGCTACGGCGGGGTAGAGGAGTTCGGCCGTCCTCACGGGGCTCATAATCCCGGAATCGTGGGTTCGAATCCCACCCCCGCTACCACGGACCGAGAGGTCCGACCGGCAGCGCTGGAAGAGCGCTGGAAGCTCGAGTTTCCACATGCCGGCCGGTCCAGGTCCGGAGCACATGGGGTCTTAGCTCATTAGGAAGAGCGTCTCCCTCGCACGGAGAAGGCACGGGGTTCGAATCCCCGAGGCTCCACTCGGCGCATGGTGACCGATGCCGAAGTGGTCGAGGCACCAGGTTGTGAACCTGGTACGAGAGGGTTCGAGTCCCTTCGGTCACCCCATTTTTGGGGCTGTAGCTCAGCGGTAGAGCGGCGGTTCGGCAGACCGTAGGTCGGGAGTTCGAGTCTCCCCAGTTCCACGATGCTGGTGTCGCCTAGCGGCCAGGGCACCTCCTTGTCAGGGAGGACAGCGGGGGTTCGAGTCCCCTCACCAGCGCGACGCCCGGGTAGCTCAGCAGGGAGAGCGGCTGCCTTACAAGCAGAAGGTCGGGGGTTCGAACCCCTCCCTGGGCACGCGCGCCGGCCACGACGGCCAGGCGCGACCGACCGCGCATAGTTCAACGGAGAGAACGCAGCCCTCCGACGGCTGAGGTTGTAGGTTCGAGTCCTACTGCGCGGACGAGGCCGGGGGGTTTCCACCCCGCGGTCACGTGGGACACATATGTCTCCGCGGGATCTCGCTGGCGCTGGGCACTGGTGAGCCCAACGGCCCGTAAAGCCGCCGCTTGCGCTGTGGGAGTTCAAATCTCTCCGCCAGCACCGAAGACTCGGACCGATGTCGCCGCCGGCGGCGCGCGCCGGGTGCACGCCCACGTAGCCCAACTGGAAGAGGCATCCGGTTCAGAGCCGGAATGTTGGGGGTTCGATTCCCTCCGTGGGTACCAGACGCCGAACGATGGAGGGTTGCCCGAGTCGGTAAGGGACGCGCCCGCTAAGCGCAGGTCGGGTTCTGCCCGCGGAGGTTCGAATCCTCCACCCTCCGCCAGGTCAGTCATGGCCAGCCGAGTCGTGTCCGCTGTGGAGATATCCCGTGCCACGTGTCGTGGGGCCCGCGCGTACGCACGCGGACCCCACGACCGCTGTCCTGGCTACCGAGTTCCCGGTTGCCGGGTCCAACCACCCCTGGCCTCAGAGCTACCCGGTTCGGCTACTGGGTTTCGGCCATCCCGGTTCAGGCGCCCAGCTGCGGGTCGCTCACCGACGGCTTGCCGTCCTCCAGATGCCCCGCGAAGGTACGCACCCACTTCGTGCCCGACACGGACACAGTGACGTCGTACCAGTTACCGAAGTCCTTGGTGTCAATCTTGACCTTGCGGTCCCCGGTGCCGCTCCCGCCCTGCTTGTCGTAGGCGCTGCGCACGTCGACGGTGACGTCCTTCGGCGCGTCGATGGACACCTGCAGGACAGGGGTGTTGGCCAACTGGCGCACTTCGACGTAGACCTTGTCCTTGCCCACGGTGCCCGCGAAGCGGCGGAAGAAGCCGTTGGGGCCGTGGATATGGACGTCATAGTCACCGGCGACCGGCCACGACGCCTTGAGCTTGGCGCCCGAGCCGACGGTGTAGCTGTGCGGCACGCCGACGGGCGCGAGCAGCCGGGCCTGGAAGTGCGCACCGAGGCGGCCGTCGTTCTCGAACTCGACCGCGAGGATGGCAGCGCCCACCTTCGAGGTCTCGTGGACGGAGAGGTCGTACGGCGTCGGCCGGGCCGGCTTCTGCCCCCGCTCCTGCTTCGGCATGGTGCCGGTCGCCGGCACGGCCGGGTTGTAGGTGGGGTGCCGGTCGCGGTCCTTCGGCGCCCACGAGCTGGTGTCGGGGAGCTTCGGCTTGTCAGTCCTGTCCTTCGAGAAGTCGAAGGCGGAGGTCAGGTCGCCACAGATCGCCCGCCGCCACGGGGTGATGTTTGGCTCCTTGACGCCGAAGCGCTTCTCCATGAACTGGATGATCGACGTGTGGTCGAACGTCTCCGAGGCCACCCAGCCGCCGACGCTCCACGGCGAGACGACGTACATCGGGACCCGCGGGCCGAGGCCGTAGTGGCCGTTGCCGAGCGGGCCGCGGTAGACCTCGTTGTCCGTCTTGACGGTGCTCGCGCCGGGAATCAGCTCGCTGTTCGGGTGCGGCGGGACGAGGTGGTCGAAGAAGCCGTCGTTCTCGTCGTAGGTGACGAGCAGGACGGTCTTGCTCCACACGTCGGGGTTGCTGGTCAGCGCGTCGAGGACCTTGGCGATGTACCAGGCGCCGTAGTTCGACGGCCAGTTCGAGTGCTCGCTGAACGCCTCGGGCGCGGTGACGTAGCTGATGCTGGGGAGCTTGTTCGCCTTGACGTCGGCGCGCAGCAGCTCGAAGTAGTCCTGGCCTGCCGCGGCCTTGGTGCCGACGCGCGCCTTCTCGTAGAGCGGGCTGCCAGGCTGGGCGTTGCGGTAGGTGTTGAAGTAGAGCAGCGACGTGTCGCCGTAGTTGCCGATGTAGGGGTCGCTGGTCCAGCCCCAGGAGCCGGCGGCGTCGAGTCCGGTGCCCTCGTCCTGGTAGACCTTCCAGCTGATCTTGGCGGCCTCAAGGCGCTCCGGGTAGGTCTTCCAGTCGTAGCCGAGCTCGTCGTTGTAGAGGACCGGGCCGCCGTCCTTGCCGTCGTTGCCGGTCCAGCCCGTCCACATGTAGTAGCGGTTCGGGTCGGTGTTGCCGACGAACGAGCAGTAGTACGCGTCACAGACGGTGAAGGCGTCCGCGAGCGCGTAGTGGAAGGCCGCGTCCTGGCGCTGCAGGTAAGCCATGGTGGCCGTGCCCTTGGCCGGCACCCACTGGTTGTAGACGCCGTTGTTGAGGGCCTGGTGGCCGTCGGTCCAGCTGTGCGGGAGGCCGGTGAGGAAGGCCGCGCCGAGGTCGGCGGCGTCCGGGTGGAACGGGAGCAGCTCGCCTGTGCCGTTGGGCTGGTTCCAGACCGGCTTGCCTCCGGGCAGGACCACCGGGTGCGGCTCGCCGAAGCCCCGGACGCCGCGCAGCGTGCCGAAGTAGTGATCGAAGGACCGGTTCTCCTGCATCAGGACGACGATGTGCTCGACGTCCTTGATGGTTCCGGTCCGGCGGTTGGCGGGGATCGCGGCGGCGCGCGCGATGCTCTGGTCGAGTGCGACCAGAGCGGCCGTCCCGCCGGCCAGGCTCAGGAACCTGCGGCGATCGATGTCGACCACGGATGCTCCTTGTCGAGGTTTGGGGGCCCCAGACTGGCGCGCCCTCCTCCACAACCGGCATCCGAGAGATGACGAACAAACGAAAAGCTGAGGTGCATCCGCCGCGGACCGGGGTGCGCCAACAGCCCCCCGGTCCGCGCTGGTCCGGACACCGACGACCAGATATCCGCCCGGTCAGGCGGGCGGATTGTCGGCGATGTGGTTGGCGGCGACGTAGCCGAAGGTCATCGCCGGGCCGATCGTGGCCCCCGAGCCGGTATAGCTGTGGCCCATCACAGCGGCGCTGGAGTTGCCCGCGGCATAGAGGCCCGGTATGACCGACCCGTTCGTCCGGAGCACCCGCGCCGACGCGTCGGTCACCATGCCGCCCTTGGTGCCGAGGTCACCTGGAACGATCTTGAATGCGTAGAACGGCGGCAGCCACAGCGCGGCCAGGCAGGAGTTCGGGACCACGCCGGGATCGGTGTAGTAATGATCGTAGGCGCTGTTGCCGCGGCCGAAGTCGGTGTCCTTTCCCCGCAGCGCGAAGCCGTTGAACCGGCTGACCGTGCTCGCCAGCGCGGAGCCAGGGACGCCGATCTTCGCGGCGAGGCCCTGGATCGTCGAGTCCTTGAACACCGCGCCGCTGTTGTACCAGGAGTCCGGGAACGGCAGCAGCGGCGCCACGTCCCTGAACAGGTAGCGGTTCCGGTAGTTCTGGTCGACGATCATCCAAGCCGGGATACACGGCGAGGTCGTGTTGCGTTGGTACATCACGTGGACGACGTCGCTGTACGGCGCCGCCTCGTTGACGAACCGCTGCCCGGCCTGGTTGACGATGATCGAACCTGGCAGCGTGCGCTCGGCCAGGCAGAAGTAGGACTGGTCGGGCAGGGGGATCGCCGGCCCCCACCAGGAGTCGTCCATCAGCGCCAGCGCGGCGCCGATCTCCTCCCCCGCCTCGATGCCGTCACCGGTGTTCTCCCGGGCGCCTACCGTCCAGCTCGTGCCGATCGGCTGTGCCTGGAACTCGGCGCGCATGCCGGCGTTGTGCTCGAAGCCGCCGGCCGCGACGACCACGCCACGCCGTGCCCGGATCGTGGTGTTGGTCCCGTTCAGCGTGGCGACCGCGCCGACCACCCGGCCGCCTTCCACGGCCAGGTCCACGAGCGGGGTGTTCAGCAGCACCGGGACGCTCGCCGCCGCCAGACCCGCCCGCAGGCCGCCGGCCAGCGCCTGGCCCATGGTGAGCGGCACCTGGCCGGCCAGTGACGCGGCGACTCCCCTGGCGGCGGCCTCGGCCGCGACCGCGACCCCACGCGCGTTCACGGCGGCGATGTTGAGCCACTTGTAGTCGGCGCTGTAGATCACCAGGCCGGCCGGCACCGGAATGTACGACGGATTGAGCCGGGCGAGCTCCGCGCCCAGCAGGTTGCCGTCGAACATGGCCGGTTCGAGGGACCGGCCGTTCGGCATCCCGCCGGGCAGCTCCGGATAATAGTCGGAATACCCTTCCATCCAGCGGAAACGCAGCGGGCTGTTGTTGAGGACGAACGTGATCATCGCCGGCCCGTTACTGAGGAAGGCGCTCTGCCGGGCGGCGGGCACATCGCCGCCGACCACCGCCGCCAGATAGGCCGCCGCCTTCGCCGGAGTGTCGGGCACTCCGGCCGCCAGGATCACCTGGTTGTTCGGGATCCAGATCCCTGCTCCTGACCGGGCCGCCGAACCACCGAAGGTCGGCGCCTTCTCGATGACGACTGCACTGAGGCCGCGCTTCGCGGCCCGCAGCGCCGCCGTCATCCCGGCGGCGCCGCAGCCGACGACCACGACGTCGTACTCGGTGGCGGCGAACGCGGGAGTCGCGAGGCCACTGAACAGGCCGGTGCTCAGCAGGCCGCCGGCCAGGGCCGCGCCGCGCAGCGCCGTGCGGCGGCTGAGTCCGGCGTGCTGGGCGGGGCGGGGAGCGTTCTGGGGCGACGGTAAGTCGGGATCCGAAACGGCATCCATCGACTGGTCCCTTCGGCGTCGGCGAAGTCTGCGCCGGTATCTCGGGTGGGCACGGCTTCGCGCGGGTGAGCAGGCAGAGATGACAGCTGCGCACAGGACGTGGGGGGCGAGCGGAACCGCCATGCGGAGAGTGGAAGGATCTTGACTCCCGATCGCGGAAACCAAGCATGCGCTTGCTTGTTTAGGTTGTCAACGCCGGATAGCGTTCGAAGTGTCGCTCACGGCGATCGCCGTTCCCCGCCGACCGGACCATCCCGAGCCGCCTATCTCACCTGAGCGGCCTTGCCGGCCGAGCCTGGCTCGCCCGGGCCCGCGGCCCCTCGACCAACCGCACGACGGCACGACGGCACGACGGCACGACGGCACGACGGCACGACGGCACGACGGCACGACGGCACCGGGATGCTCGGGTCGCGCCGTGCGCGCCGTCTCCTCAGGAGCGCACGAACCCCGCTTTGCCGGAGCCCGCCCGAGTGGCCGGGATGGACGGCTTGGGCAGCTTCCACTCCAGCTGCTCGACCATCCCCAGGATGCGGGTGAGGCGCAGCGAGCAGATCCGCCACTGGCCGTCATCGCATTTCCGGTACTCCTCGTGGTAATGCCCGTAGCCGTCCAGCTCCAGATCCCCCTCCGGGCCGGCGAACTTCACGTAGTCGTACATCGCCCAGATCCCACGCGCCTTCCCGGGACCTACGACCTCGATCTCCGGCATATGGCCGTGGTGAACGGTGACCGCGGCCCCGATCGCCCGCCGGATGAACGCGATGAACTCGTCGCGGCCGTTGAACTCCTCCTCGGGGACGTCACCGAGCCATCCACAGAAGTCATCGGTGAAGACGTCGGCCCACTCCTCCCACTTCTTCTCGTCCACCAGCCTCAGGTAACGAGCCTTGAGCTGCTTGATCTCCTCGATCTCGCCGAGAATAGAAATATCCACGGTTTCTCCCGCTCTAATCGATAGCGATCCCCGTGCGTGGGGTGTCCGTCGACGCCGGGCACGCCCGAGGCGAGCGGCCGAAACGAAGACCGAAGGCAGGCCCCAGCCATTCTCGAACCCGAACCGGGACATGGGGCCGGTGGTGAGGCGACAATGCCGCCATCCGAGGACACCTGGCGCTCTTCGCGCGAACCGATCTCGCTAAAGCTACCCGGCAGCCAACCTAGCCGTTGCCCGAGACACTCGCCAGGCCGGCCGACAAACCATCGAGGATAGGCTCCGGCCGGACGAAACAGACACCACCGCTCCGTCAGAACCTATTAGGCCGGCGTTGCGGTAGGCGCGTTCCACTGATCTCACTATAGAATCGCCGGGGTGCGAGTATTGATAACCGGAGCCACGGGCAAGGTCGGCGGCGCCGTGGCCAGGGCGGCACTTGCGGCTGGTCACGAGGTGCGCGCACTCGTCCGGGATGTCATCCGGGCAGGCGGGGCTCTTCCCCCCGAAGTGGAGCTGGCTCCCGGGGACGTTTCGAACCCGCCCTCGCTGACGGACGCCTGCGCCGGCCGTGAGATCGTGTACAACGCCATGGGCGTACCTGAACAATGGCTGGCCGACCCGTCGCTGTTCGAACGGGTCAATGTCCAGGGATCGGTGAATGTCGCCCGAGCCGCCGCGGCGGCCGGGGTGTCCCGCCTGGTGCACACCAGCACGATCAACGTGTTCGACGCGCCACGGGGTGGCCTCTTCGACGAGACGAACCTCGCCGTCACGGACAAGGGCACGCCCTACCAGGTGTCGAAGCAGCGGGCGGAGCAGGCCGTGCTCGCGGCGTCCGGCGCCGTGGAGGTCGTCTTCGCCAACTCGGCGACGGTGTACGGCCTCGGCCCGACCGGATACGCGTCGATGGAAACCCAGATGTTCCGACCGGTGCTCCGAGGGCTGCTCCCGGCCATCCCACCCGGCGGGTTTGGCGTCGTCTTCACCGAGGGCCTGGCGCAGGGCCACCTGCTCGCCGCCGAACACGGCAGGCCGGGCGAGCGGTACATCTTCTGCGATGAACACGCGACCGTGGCGCGCCTCACCCGGACCGTCGCCGAGGTCAGCGGCCGGGGCCGGGCGCCAAAGGTCACCATCCCGGCGCCGGTGATGACCGTGATGGCCGCGGCGGGTGAGGCGGCCGCACGGATCACCCGCAGGCCGCCGCCGATCGCCCGCTGCCAGCTTCAGTATCTGCTGTGGAATGCCACGCCCGACTCGTCCAAGGCGCAGAAGGAGCTCGGCTGGCTTCCCACCCCGCTGGCGGAGGGAATCCGCCGGACGATCGTCGAGACAGGCCTCTAGCTCGCCCGGCTCGCCCGGTTCATCGCATTCCCGGTTTCCCTGGCGTGGCTACCCGTTCAGGTACGGGTCAGCTCGTCCACTGCCCGACGCGGCGCCACCGGGCCGTCCTGGGACGTTCTCGTCGACGGTGAGCCCCGCCCACCCCACCCGTATTCGGCACGATGCGCGGGGTATGAGCGGGGACGCCCGTGGTAAAGCACGGACGTCACGACGGCGGCAAGGTATTCACAGGTTCCTCGGATCGCCCGTCGAACGGATTTTCCCACCGTTCCTCCAGACCGACCTGAAGCGCGCGCGGTTATCTTCCTCGGCAGGCTATCCGCCTCCCGCGGCGACCACCACCGCAGCCGCGATGACCACCACCGCAGCCCACCCGACGGTTTCAGGGGAATACGGCGAAGAAACGCCAGTCGAGGACGTCGCGCGCGGGAGCCCCCGGGGTCTCGGCATCGGCGCGGACCAGGCAGCGCAGCCGGGCCAGCCCACCGCCGGCCGGGAGCGCGGTGAGCGCGTCGACGGTGACCTCGCCGCGCAGGGTGTCGCCCTCGTGGACCGGCCCGGTGTGGTCACAGCCCTCCCAGCCGGCGACCGTGACCAGGGACGGCAGTGCGCGGGTGACCTGGGCGAACGCGAGGCCGATGGTGTGACCGCCGTAGACGAGGCGACGCCCGCCGGCGGCGGCGCTGTCGTGGTGCACCTGGGCGACGTTCAGGGTGAGCCGGGCCAGCTCCGGGGCGCTGGAGACGACGTCGCCGCCGCCGACGCGCCAGGCCTGCCCGACGGCGAGATCCGCGAACCGCGGGCCGGCGACGAGCCCGGCGAAGCGTTCCAGGTCCCAGCCGTCGACGACCGCGGCGAGCTCCGCCGGGGCCGGCCGGGTGCCGACGGTCTCGGTGTCGTCGCCGTGGCCGGTGGCCCGGTCGGGGTCACGCAGCGGCAGCATCGCGCAGCGCCAGAAGTCGAGCACACCGCGGCCGTGCTGGTCGACGGTCGTGATCCGCAGGACCGCGAGGCCCGTCGGGCGCCTGCCTTGACGTGGCTTGTTCTGCCGCAGCGCCACGACCTCGGTAGTGGTGCGCAGGGTGTCGCCGATCCGCGGCGTGCGCCGGAACACCAGCCCCCGGTAGAACAGGTTGGCCTTGACGTGATGGGTGACCACCGTCGACTGGCCGATGGCGACGTCCCAGACGACGTTCGGCGGGGCGAGCGGGGGCACCGCCGCGACGGTGGCGGTGACGTCCGCGCACAGCGCCGCGTCCAGCGTGAGCGCGAGCCGGCCGCCGACGATCGCCCGGTGCGCGTCGACCAGCCCGCTGGTCAGCGTCACGCCCGGGGCCGAGCGGAACACCTGACCGACCGCGAGCTCGTCGAAGTACGGCCCCTCGGCGACGAGGGAGTCCAGCGCCGCGCCGGTCGTCATCAGCCCTCCCCACCGTTCTTCGCCGCCCCGTCGGTCGCCGCGATGACGCCCCTCTGGGCGAGCCCGCCGATCTCCGCGTCGCTGAGCCCCAGCACCTCGGCGAGCACGGCCGCCGTGTCCGCGCCCAGCCGAGGCGCCTCGCCGGGGGCGCCGTAGGCCCCGTCCCAGCGCATCGGCGAGCGCGCGGTGATCGACGGCACGCCCTGCGAGGGCACCTCGCGCCGCGGCGCGTCGTCCGCCGGCACCAGCACGTGGGCGAGCACCGGGTGCACCCCGCGGGCGTGCGCGGCGACGACGTCCGTCATCCCCCGGTAGCGACCCCACAGCACCCGGGCCGCGTCGAGCTCGTCGGCGACCTGCTTGGAGTCCCGGGCGGCGAACCAGGGCCGCAGCACGGCGGCGATCGTCTCGCGCAGCCGGTAACGCTCGTCCTCCAGCGTCAGGTCGGCGTCCAGGGCCGTCTCCAGCGCGGAGAACACCGCGCCGGTGCCGGTGACGGAGCACAGCGCCGCCCACTGCCCCTCGGTGAGCGCCACGACCATGACCCGCTGGCCGTCGCGGCAGGCGAAGTCGACGCCGAAGCTGCCGTAGACGTGGTTGCCGTGCCGGGGCCGCTCGTGGCCGCTGGCCGCGGCCTCCGACAGCCAGCCCATGTTGGCGACGCCGGCGAGCGCGACGTCCGAGAGGGCCAGCTCGACGTAGGCGCCCTCGCCGGTGCGCGAGCGGGCGTGCAGCGCCGCGAGCACCCCGGTCGACACGGACAGGCCGGTGACGAGGTCCCAGGCGGGCAGCACGTGGTTCACCGGCGCGCCGCCCTCCTCGGTGCCGGTGATGCCGGGCAGGCCTACCTCGGCGTTGACGGTGTAGTCGACGGCCGGCTTGCCGTCCGGGTAGCCCTGGACACGCAGGTGGATCAGGTCCGGCCGGCGGGCGGTGAGGATGTCGCTCGCCATCCAGCGGCGGCCGACGACGTTGTCGATGAGGATGCCCCGGTCCGGCCCCGGCGCGGTGATCAGCGCGGTCACGAGCTCGCGGCCCTCGGCCGAGCGCATGTCCAGCGCGACAGAGCGTTTGCCCTTGTTGAGCGAGTGCCAGTAGTAGCTCTCCCCCGTCGGCGCCACCGGCCAGCGCCGGTAGTCGCTGCCGCCGCCGACGGGGTCGAGGCGGATGACGTCGGCGCCGAGCTGGGCGAGCGTCATCCCGCCGGTCGGCCCGGCGACGAAACTCGCGCACTCGATGACGTGCAGCCCCGCCAGCGGGCGGGCGCCCGCCGCCGCGATCACGCCGCCCGCCGAGGCCGGGCGGCGGCGCGGGAGGTCACCGCGGCGGCGATGGTCGGCGCGGTGACCGCCGCGGCGGTCACGACGGCTGTGACAGCGGCGGCGACTGCTGCTGGGCGGTCAGGTCTGGCGACGGCGGGCACGTCGGGCTCCTCAGCTCACGGAGGCGCCGTCCACCCCTGGCGATGACGGAACCGCTGGTGAACGGCCGGCGGGACGAATCGTATGTGCCCGTTCTGGCCACATGCCGCCACGGCGGCCGGTTGCCTCCCCCGACCCGCCCGACCCGCCCGACCCGCCGCCGTGGCTGGGGCGCGGCCGGTCGGGAACGGTTGTGCTGTGCCTGTTGACCACCCGTGGGTGACCGGCCGAGCGCGGGCCGGCTGCCGACGGGCATGTCGATCGCCCCGGCGTCGGGTGCGACAGGAGGACGGTTCATCCTGAGACGCGTGGACGACGACATTCGCGAACTGATCAAGGCCCCGCCGGCCTATTTGTTCGGATGGCCCGTCCCGCTCATCGACGAGATCGGCAACCTGTCACGCGCTGCCTACGACGGCCAGATCGACCTCGACGAGTGGCGCCGGCGCGACCGCGACCTGCGCTCCTCGATGCCGCCGCTGGCGAGCCCCGGCATGGTCACCGCCATGCACCGGCGGGTGACGGAGGCCTGGCGGGAGGCCCGGCGCGGCTCGTCGGACACGGCTGACGCCGAGACGCTGCTGACGATGATGGGCCGGCTGCGCTATCTGACCGAGACGGCGCCGACCGACGCCGAGCTGTTCCACGAGCTCGCCGGGCTCACCCGCCAGCTGCGCGAGTTCAGCCCGCACGACAACCTCAACCGCTCGCTCGGCCGGCGCGCCGAGCTGATCCGCGGCTGGCTCACCGCCTCCCCCGAGTACGACCTCGTGAGCGGGCTGGAGTGGTCGGTCGTCGGGCGCCACCGCTGGGTGAGCACCTCGCTCGGCGCGGTGCCGACCTACGTCGACGAGGCCCGCAGGCTCGCGCTGACCGACCCGGCGAACGCGGAGAAGGTAGCGGCGAGCGCCGCCATCCGCGGCCACGACGGCGTGGCGCCCGAGATCGCGGCGGCGGAGATCCGCCAGGTGATGCTGTACTCGTCGTTCGCCGTCCTGCTGGAGGAGACCTGGCGGCGCGAGGGCTACGAGGACCTCGGCGACGGCCTGGCGGAGCTGTGGAACCGGCCCGCCACCCGGAGGCTGCTGATGACGGTCACCGCCGACGGCTGGCCCAGGGGGCTCGCCACGTACGACCCCGGCCTGCCCAGCATCGCGACCAGCCCGACCGGCCGCACCGTGCGTGCGCCGTCGGCCACGCCGATCTTCCACGCCACCGAAAGCGACTTCTCCGCCTCCCCCGGGACCAGCTGAGCGCGCGCTGGCTGAGCGCGCTGGCCAGCCTGGTTCTAGGCGGGCTGGCCGGCACCGCCCCAGCCGTGCTGCTCGCACAGGGTGCGCCGGTCCGTCAGGCCCTGTGGGGTGCTGATGTCGCTGGTCATGGCGAGCCAGGCGTTGCGGAAGTCCACCGGCATCGCCTTCTTGGCCTCCACGCTGGCGGCGAACACCGCGTAGGCGAGGTTGATGTCGCCGACCTGCTTGCCGCCGTTGTTGAGCTCGCGGGCGTAGTCGAGCCAGAAGCAGGCGGCCTGGGCGTAGGCGTCGAGGCTCCGGTCAAGCGGCGCGTCGCCGTCGGCCGCCAGCTCGGCGGTGTGGTTGGGGCAGTAGTTCGGTACCGCGGCCCTGGCGAGGGTCACCGCGTCACCGACGGTCAGCTTGTCGTCGGAGACCTGCGCCGACGTGGTGGCCGCTCCGCGCAGCGTCATCCCGGCGTCGAACAGGGTGCAGGTCCAGGTCGCCTGGTCGATCTTCCACTGCTCGTCGGCGTTCAGGTCGGGCAGCGTCTGGGTGAGCTGCGCCAGGTAGGCCTTGTCACCAGGCGGCAGCGCGGCGCTCGCCGAGGGCCGCGGCGTCGCCGTGCCCCCCGCGCCGGTCGGTGTCGCCGGCGGCGCCGGGCTCGCGGTCAGCCCCGCGGGGATGTCGTCCTTCAGGCTCGGCGAGCAGCCGGCGACCGCCAGCGCCAGCATGCCGACGAGCACCCCGGTGGCGGTCCGCGCCACCAGCCCCAACGGCCGCATCGCCGTCCTTCCTGCAGCGCTCCGACGGACAGGACGGCCGCGGCCGGAAAGCTGAGGCCGCGCGGGCACCGGGCCGGGGAACGAATCGGGCATTGAACGCCACCCATCATGGACCCGACCGATCCTCGTCGCCGACCGGTGTCGGCTGAAGGACGCCACGGTTTCGCGGCTTCACCTGCCAGGCGGCCCTGGCCATGGTCGACTCGTCGGCGTCGTCACCCTGGGTGAGGATGCCGACGTGGACAGACACAACGGATCATCGTCCCGCCGACCCCGACGCGGGCCGGCGACCCGTGCGACGACCGCCGCCGCGGGCGTCGCGACCTGCGTGCTCGCGGCCGCGCTGGTGTCCGGATGTGGCGACAGCCAGCCGGGCGCCTCCGCCCAGACATTCGAGACGGGCGGTCCCGGCGTCTCGACGAGCCTGCTCCCCGGTGAGACGGGGACGGCCTCGCCCAGCGACACCGCCTCACCCACCGGCACGGGCTCTCCCTCCGGCACGGCAAGCCCCTCCGGCACAGCGAGCCCCTCCGGCACGGCGAGCCCGGGTGCCGGCGCGCTGACCGCCTCCAACGCGCCGTTCACCCTGCCCACCGCGGTCACCGAGGCCAGCGCCGTCGCGGACAACGGCAAGGTGCTGGTGATGGGCGGCAAGGACACCAACGGCAAGGCCGCCAACCAGGTGACCGCCATCGACCCGAGCGCGGGCACGGCGACCTCCGCCGGCACGCTGTCCAAGCCGGTGACGAACGCGGGCGCCGCGGTCGTGAACGGAACGCCGACCGTCTTCGGCGGCAACACCAGCGGTTCGGGGGCCGGCGGCGTCACCGACGTCGTCCAGACGTTCTCGAACGGCACCAGCCAGGAGGTCGGCAAGCTGCCGGCGCCACGGGAGAACCACGGCGTCGCGACGGCCAACGGCAAGACCTACCTGGTCGGCGGCGACGACGGCAGCAAGATCCAGAGCGACGTGCTGGCCACCAGCGACGGCAAGACGTTCCAGAACGTCGGCAAACTGGAGACCCCGGTGCGCAACGCGGCCGTCGCGACCACCGGCTCAGGCTCCAGCCAGAAGGTCACCGTCTTCGGCGGCGAGTCGGACAACGGCACGACGGACGCGATCCAGCAGTTCGACCCGGCGACCGGCAAGACCACGACCGTCGGCAAGCTGCCCCAGGATCTCAAGGGCGCCTCGGCCTTCACCGTCAACGGCACCACCTACCTGGCGGGCGGCCAGGCGAACGGTCAGGCCTCTCCGAAGATCTACAAGTTCGACCCGAGCGACAACTCGGTCACCGACGCCGGCGACCTGCCGGACGGCGTCCAGAACGCGGCGGCCGCGGCCACGGACAACAAGGCCTACCTCGCTGGCGGCGAGGTCAAGGGCAAGGTCGCCAACTCGGTCACCCAGCTCATGCCGAAGTGACCCGGCCGCGCCGGCGGCCGGCCGGCGCGGCTCCTCCCCGGCCGGCTCCCGCCGGCGCCGCCGACCCCCTCCCGCATCGGGAGGGGGCCTTCCCAGAAGCCGGCCGTCGGGACACGGCAGATGCGACTGTCGCATGCGCGAAAAGCCACGAATCCATCCTTCTCGCCACAGAAAATTACCGAATGCTTCGCCATGTAAGCACAAGGTAGCGAACGTCGGCGCGGACCGATCCGCCTCGGGCTCAGGGACTGTCAAAAAAGTGGCAGTTGGTGCCATCTGCCATTTCCTGTCATACGATCTCCTCAGACAAGGTGGCAGCCGTCCATCGGCGGCCACTGTCCAGGGGAGGACGCATGGCGACGGGTACGTCGAAAGGCACCGCTGCGCGTCGCCTGCTCGCCGGCCTGACCGCGCCGACCGCGGGCACCCCGGTGATCCGCCCGGTCGGGCGACACGGCGCCGCGGCACCCGCCGAGCGGGGGCAGCCCGCTGGCGGCGCGGCACTCCCCGGCGAGCCGGGGGGTGCCGGCGAGGCCGGGGACCTGGACGAGGCGGTACCGGGCGGGCTGCGGGAGCTCAAGAAGCAGCGCACCCGGCGCACGATCGTCGACACCGCGCACGCGCTGTTCGCCCAGTACGGCTACGACGCGACCACGATCGACGCGATCGCGGTCAGCGCCGAGGTCTCGGTGCGCACCTTCTTCCGGTACTTCGCCAACAAGGAGGAGGTCGCGCTCGCCCCGCTCGACGAGGTCGGCGAGCTGGCGCTCGCGGCGCTCGAGCGCCGCCCGGCCCACGAGCGGCCGCTGGCGGCGCTGCGCGCCGCCTCGCTGGACGCCTGGGCCGCGATGGGCCCGCGGCCGGCGGCGTTCCGTGGCTACGTCGAGCACCTGCTGATCGCCGACAGCGCGCCCGCGGTGAGCGCCGCGATGCTGCAGCGGATGATGCGCCTCGGCGACCGCCTCGCCGCCGCGATCACCCCCCGCTTCCCGCCACCGACCGGCCCCGCGCCGGGCCGTGGCGCCGACCTGCGCCCCACGCTGACCGCCGCGGCGTTCCTCGCCGCCGTGCAGGTCGGCGTGCGCTCCTGGTTCACCCAGGGCGGCCAGGACCTCGACGAGATGCTCGCGATGGTCGAGTACTGCATCGACCAGCTCGTCCCCGCCGACCAGGCCCATCCCACCTCCGAACGGCCGGAACCGGTGCGCCCGGCCCCGGCCGGCGCCGCCCGCTGCCCGACGCCGGTGCCGACCGCCGCCCAG
>NZ_KI912266.1:4282718-4283655 GCF_000235425.2 Pseudofrankia saprophytica | reverse complement strand
CGCGCCCGCCGGCCTGCCAACGGCGCGGCCAGCGCCCCGCCCGCCCCGCCCGCCGAGATCGAGGCCGCCCTCGCGGCCGTCCCGGCCCCCGTCGTGGCGACGTCCAAGGTCGTGACCGTCGCCGCGCCGGCCTCGGCCGCCCTGGTCGTGCCGACCATCGCCCCGCCCGACGCCGAGGGCCACGGTGACGTCCTCGACGACATGCTGGACCGCGCCGTGACGCACCTGCGCTCGCTGCAGGACGACGCCGGCTGGTGGAAGGGCGACCTGGAGAGCAACACCTCGATCGACGCCGAGGACCTGATGCTGCGCAAGTGGCTCGGCGTCTGGAACCAGGAGCAGGCCGAGCTCACCGCCAGGTTCATCCGGTCGCGGCAGATCGCCGACGGCTCCTGGCCCATCTACCACGGCGGGCCGGGCGACCTCGCGCCGACGGTGGAGTCCTACGTCGCGCTGCGCCTCGTCGGCGACAGCCCGGACGCGCCGCACATGCGCGCCGCCGCCGCGTGGACGCGCGCCCACGGCGGCGTGCCGGCGTCCCGGATCTTCACCCGCATCTGGCTGGCGCTGTTCGGCTGGTGGCGCTGGGAGGACCTGCCGGTACTGCCGCCGGAGCTGATGCTGCTGCCGGCGAAGGTGCCGCTGTCGATCTACAAGTTCGCCTCGTGGGGCCGGCAGACGATCGTCGCGATCACCGTGCTCATGGCCCACCGGCCGACGGGGATCCCGCCGTTCCCGATCGACGAGCTCTTCCCGGCTCCGGCACCGGCCGCGAAGTCCCGTCGGCGCGCCCGCGCCGCGGGTGCCTGGGTGGACACGACCATCGACGGCCTCTTCCACGTCGGTGACGCCGACCTGGACGGCGACGGCTCCCCGGCGGCCCAGCCGTCGGCGGTCGGCGCCCCGTCGGTGCCGGTCGACGCGCCGAAGCGCCGCC